>NZ_JBWLKL010000019.1:0-144619 GCF_059026065.1 Streptomyces sp. A18
ATCCTGTCGGCGCCGCAGAACCAGCAGTGCACCGAGAACTCGACGCAGGCCAAGGGCGACGAGCCGCTGTCGCACATTCTCTCCGACATCCCGGTCCTCTCGGGCAACGGGGCGGGCAACCACTGATCCCCCACGCATTGCACAGCGGGCCGCCGTTCACCGGTGGCCCGCTGCCGTGATTTACGTCCGGATTTTCCGTCAACCCCGCGGCCAGTGGTCGCGCGACATGAGGTCCTGCCATTCCTGGTCGGGGCGGCCCGGTGCGGTTTTCCCCTGGCTCTCCCAGGAATCCTGCAACGACGTGAAGATGGGGTCATCGACGCGGCGCTCCGGAGACCTTCTGCTCACCGGGATGAGGCCCTGCCGCTTCCATTCCCGCTTGAAGTCAGCCATGTTCCCTCGCCATCGACGGGCGTGTGTCGAGCCATCTGTTCCAGCTGCGGAATCCGGCGAAACCGGGGAAGCCGAACGGCTTAGGGCGAAAGAGTTGTTGTTCCTGCGCGCCGCTAACTCCCCGGCGCAGTAGTGCCGTCGATCGGTTTACCGTTTCTTCGCCCCGGTTCCTCCGCAGCGGAGTTCAGCTTGCTCACTCACCTCTACCCACCGACCGGATCCCGGCGTGCGCGAAGGTTGCGTCTCGCCGTTCCGGGGGTTCTTCTGATCGCCGCAGCCGCTGGAATGGGAAGTGCCGCGGCAATGCCGCATCCCGCTCAACACGTCGATGTCTTCGGCGACATGAAGAATCGACCGAAAGAGGGAAGCGGTACGAATATCCTCCTGATGGGAACGGACGGCCGCGACACCATCACGCGCAAGGAGAAGCGGGAATTCCACGCGGGCGGAGTCGCCTGCGACTGCACGGACACGCTCATGCTGATCCACGTCTCCGAGGCACGGGACCGCGTCAGCGTCGTCAGCCTCCCCAGGGACTCCTACGCCGACATCCCGGCCCACCGCGACAAGACCACGGGACGACAACGCCCGGCGCATCCGGGGAAGATCAACGGCGCCTACGCGGAAGGCGGCGCCGCGCTGTCCGTGCGGACCGTCGAGGGGATGACCGGCGTCCGCGTCGACCGGTATCTGCAGCTCGACTTCCGGCGCTTCATGGACAGCGTCGAGACGGTCGGCGGTGTGCGGGTCTGCACGCCCCGCGCCCTCAAGGACAAGACGACGAAGCTCGACCTCGCCCCGGGCAGCCACTTGCTGGGCGGTGGCCAGTCGCTGCAGTACGTCCGCTCCCGACACGTGGACACGAGCGCCGACTTCGGGCGGATCCAGCGCCAGCAGCGCTTCCTCGTCGCCGCGCTGCAAAGGGTACGTACGCAGAACATCCTCGCGGACCCGGTCAGGTCGGCGCGGCTGAGCCGTTCGCTGCTCGGCGCGGCGACGGTCGACCGGGGGTTCAGCACCGAGCAGATCCTCAGGCTCGCGACGGATATGGGCAGACTCTCCGCCTCGTCCATGGAGTTCACCACGGTGCCGGTCAGTGGCTTCAGCAGGACGCTGAACGGCACCCTGCAGTGGGACCGGGCCAAGGCCGACAAGGTCTTCACGGCCCTCAACGAGGACCGCCCCCTGACCTCCCCGAACTCGAAGGCCAGGCTGAGCGATCCGCCGCGGTTCGGAAGTCCGGCGACCGTCCGTGGCGACACGCTGGAGTGTCGTTGACGGCCGTCTGATTACTCGGCCAACCGGGTCGAACGTCGCAACCATCGTCGTGTCAGACAGTTGATCATCACGCGGCTCTGCCAAGGGAGCCCGCTCTTGAAGGGAATCAAAATGAACAAGCTGTGGGCATCCGCGGCCGTTGCCGCGTCCGTCGCCGGGATCTCGGCGGGGATGGCCCCTCACGCCATGGCGATCGGTGACGACTCGGGCACGACGTCCCTGAGCGGCAACGGCTCCGAGACGGCGTTCGGCAACTCGGCGACCAAGGGCAACCAGAGCCCCCAGCTCACGCTCGTCCAGGGCACGCTGAACAAGCCCTGCATCGGTCTCCCGGCTAAGGCGAACATCCAGTCGATCGTCGCGCTCGTGAACGTCGGAGTCCAGGACATCCCGATCCTGTCGGCCCCGCAGAACCAGCAGTGCACCGAGAACTCGACGCAGGCCAAGGGCGACGAGCCGCTGTCGCACATCCTGTCCGACATCCCGGTCCTGGCCGGCAACGGCGTCGGCAACGGCTGACCAAGCCTTCGGGGGCCGGCCGTCGTCGTGCCGGCCGGCCCCTTCCGCTTCCCCGTGTCGCCTCCACCGTGTGGGGGCGACACGCCGGGGGTAGGGGCTCGGCGTGATTGAACTCGCCGAGATGATCGCGCAGTTACGTGGGGAACTCGCCGCCGCCATGGCCGCGGCGGAGGACGAAGAGCTGCGCTTCGAACTGGGTCCCGTGCAGATCGAGGCCGAGTTCACCGTGCAACGATCCGCTTCGGCGGACGGCAGGATCCGCTTCTGGGCCGTCGAGGCAGGCGCCTCCGGCCAGCAGACGAACAGCGCCACCCACCGCGTCACCCTCAGCCTGGAACCCCGCGTCCGCGGCACCGGTCAGCGGCCCTGGGTCAGCGGCGACCGGTCCGGACACGAGCGCTGAGCCCGGCCGCCATGTCGGAGCCGGGGGGGCTTGAGGCGGCGCGGGTCGCCGAAGTGCTGGTGGAAAGGCCGGGTGAGCCCGGCCGGCGGGGGTCCGGCTACCGCGTGGGGGAGAGGGCCGTGCTGACCGCCGCGCACGTGGTCATGGGGCCGGTGGCGTCGGTACGGGTGCGCTTCGACGCCGATCTGCCGGGGGAGTGGAGCGCGGACGTACGCGTCGTCGTGCTCGCCGAGGCCGCCGACATCGCCCTCCTGGAGATCACGACAGCGCCGCCCGCCGGTGTGGAGCAGCCCCGCTACGCGGCAGTCCCCGAGACCGATGTGGCGCTGCCCGTCAGCGCGATGGGCTTCCCGCGTTTCAAGCTGCGGGACGACAGCATGCGCCTCCTCGACGACGGTGCCCCCAGTCAGTACCGGGACTCCTGCCATGCCTCGGGGACGGTCTCCGTGCTGTCCAACCGCCGCGAGGGCACACTCGAACTGGCCGTTCTCGCACCGCGTGAGGACCCCGAACCCGGGCGTTCTCCTTGGGAGGGGATGTCCGGTGCGGTGGTCTGGTCCGGGGGTGCCGTGATCGGTGTGATCAGTGCCCACCACCGCTCGGACGGCCTGGGGCGGCTCGCGGCCGGCAGGGTGGAGCGCTGGTACGACGTGCTGACCTCCGCCGAGTTGGCCCGGCTCCACCAGGACGCGGGTCTTCCCCTGCGCGGAGGGCTCCGTTCCGCGGTGGGTCCGGAGGGGCCCCAGGCTCCCGCGAGCCTGGCCGATATCCCCGCTGACCTGCCCTTGCGTGAACTCATGGGGTTGGTCGACGCGTTGGTGGAGATACCGGTCCTGAGAGACGCGAACGGCCTGGGTCTGGTGCTCGCCAGCATCGACGCGGAGATCGCCGCGAACCGGCCGAGGGACTCCCGGCTCAGGATGGACATCTACGGCATCGTGCGCACCTGTCTGCGCTATCGGGGCACACTCGATCAGCTCCTGGAGACGGTCCGGCTCCTGGAGGGGCAGTCGACAGAAGTGGCCGAAGTCGACCGCGAGGCGACCCAACTGGCCAAGCGGTACTGCTGACTTGATGTCGGGCACGGCTCGGATGCGGGGTTTCGCAGCGTGCCGTGCTGGGTCATCATGAGGGGGAAAGGGACTGCGCATGCACGGAATCACGGGAGGGGACTTGGCAGCCGTGGAGCAATCGATGCCTGCCGTCGAGTCCGATCTCGTAGATCTCTCGGGGGTTTCTCTTGAAGCGCTGCTCTCCATGGACGGCAGTGCCATCGCGGGGTCACTTGAGCCCCTGCTGCGTCACATCGACGACGCCCGCGCCGTCACCATGTCGTACAGCCCGTCACGCTTCGACTGACACGGCGGGAGCCACCGGGACGCCCGCAGCCGTGGCAGCGCCGTGGAGCACCCATGGCGGATAGTCGCGGGGCGGCCAAAGGCCTGACGTTCCACCGGCTTTCGGCACCCAGCGTCCTGGCCCTCGCGCGGGGTGAGGGCGGCAGGGCGGCCGTCGAGGAACTCCTCACCGCCGAGCGCAGCCGTCGCCTGCTGCTCCTGCGGGCCCTGGCCGACGGCCTGAGCGGGGGCGATCCGCCGCAACCGGCCGGGACGGAGCCCGTGTCGCACCGGGCGGCCTGGGCCCTGCTCGGACGCACCCAACGGCAGGCGCCGCAGGCGTTCGAGGACATCCTGATGTGCCCGCACACCGGCATGTGGCTGTCGCTCGCCCTGCGCAGGATGCGGGGCGCGACGGCCTACGAGGACGCGCCCCTGTGGGTGGTCGTGGGACACCTGTCGGCGCTGGCCGCCGCCGCTGCCGCCCGTGCGGGCCTCGACTTCTCCCTCACCGTCCCGGTCCGCCACGGGCGGGTGCCGCTGCCCACCCTGGGCTGCGCGGTGCTCGCCGACGCGGCACAGCCGTGGGGCACCGCACAGGTCGAGGCGCGCGACGGGCGGCTGCGGATCACCGGCGGCGGGGAGACGGTGACGGCCGGGCCCCAGTGGTCCAGGGCCGAGCCGGGCTGGCACGCGGTGCGCCGCCTCGAACTGGACGGCACGGGCTCCGGAAAGCTCCTGGTGCTCGACGAGTTGGACCCCTACCGCACCTTCCCGCACCCGAGCCCGCCCCGCCTCCTGTCCGCAGCCGAGGCGCGGACCTGGCAGGACCTGCTCAGCGACGCGTGGGAGATCCTGCGGCGCGACGAGCCGGAGAGCGCGGAGGCGATGCGCGTCGGGCTGATGTCGCTCGCCCCCACACCTGCCAGGGAAAGGTATCGGCCACACAGCGTCACGGCCGGAGACGCGTTCGGCGGCGTCATGGCGTCGCGGCCGGACGACGTCGCACAGCTCGCCGCCACGCTGGTGCACGAGTTCCAGCACACCAAACTGGGCGGCCTGATCCATTTGGGGCCCTTGAGCACGCCACCGGCCCCGCAGGGATCGCGGGAACAGCTCTTCTACGCACCTTGGCGGGATGATCCGCGACCGCTGGGTGGACTGCTCCAGGGGATCTACGCGTTCGCCGGTGTCGCCCGGTTCTGGCGTGCCCATCGGCATACGGCCAATGCGGCGTACGCCCCCATGGCGCACTTCGAGTTCGCGCTGTGGCGCGCCCAGGTGTCGTCCACCGTGCAGCTGGTCCTGCGGAACGAACAGCTGACGCCCCTGGGCCGGCGGCTCCTCGGCGCGCTGCGCGGCCGCTGCGTGCAGTGGATGGCCGAGCCTGTGCCGCCCGCCGAACTCGCGCTGGCCGAGGAGGTGGCCGCCGACCACCGTGCCCGCTGGCGCGCCCACCATCTGCGGCCGTCCGCCGCGGCCGTGGAGGAGGCAGTGGCCGACTGGCGGCGGGGCGCCGCCCGGCCGCCCGCCGGGCTCGCCGCGCGGCCGGTGCTCGTGCCGGACGCCGAGACCCGCTATCTCGACACCGCAGCCGTCCTGGCCCGCTACCGACTCGGCGACCCCGCGGCCGACCCGAGTGAGGTCGAGGGGGCCGGCGCCGCCGACCTGCTCCTGGCGCGGGGCGACCTGGCAGGCGCGCGGGATGCCTTCGTCGCCCGGCTCGCGCGCAAGGAAGCGCCGTACGCCGCATGGGCGGGCCTTGGGCGCGCCCTGGCCGGCACGCCGGAGCACCGGGCGGCGTCCCGGCTTCTGCGCCACTTCCCGGAACGGGCCTGTGCCGTGCAGAGCGCGCTGGAACGCGTGACGGGAGAGGGAGCCGATCCGGTGGAGCTCGCCCAGTGGCTGGGGCGGGACGGGACGGACCAGAACTAGCGCGGCGGGGGTCTGTCTCCAGAGCCCCGCCGCCATGCCTCCACGCGACGGGCTACAGCGGCACGGGGTCGATGTCGCAGTTGGCGCGCAGGCCCGCCTTGGCCTGGACGGTGGCCGGGTGGGGAGCGGCATGCTCCGAGCGGAGCCGGGGTTCGTCGAGCACGCGCTCCATGCGCGCCAGCGTGTCGGCGCGCACCGCCGCTCCCTCGGACACCTCGCCCAGCGCCGTGAGGTCGGCCGCCAGGTTGATGGCGCAGGCCAGCGTGGTGGGGTGGTCCTCGCCGAGGGTGGTCCGGCAGCGCTCCAGGGTCTCCTGGCCCAGTACGCGGGCCGCGGCGTGGTCGCCGAGCGTCGCCTGGTCGCTGGCCAGGTTGATGGCACAGGCCAGGGCGATGGGGTGGGCCGGACCGAGCCGTTCGGTGAGGGAGGAGAGGGCCGCTTCGTCGAGCCGGCGCGCCTCGTCGGGCCGGCCGAGCAGTCGCAGGGTCACCGCGAGGTCGATGTCGGCGGCCAGCACGTGCGGGTGGCTGGGGTCGAAGATGTCGCGGTACCCGCGGCAGGCCTTGACGCCCCGCTCGCGCGCCGCCTCGAGGTCGCCGTTCTCGCGCAGGGCGATCGACAGCGTCAGGGCGGCGGAGAGCGACTGGGGGTGGGTGTCGCCGTACCGGCGGGTGAAGCGGGAGCTGGCGTCGAGGGCCAGCTCCAGGGACTTGGCGTGGTCGCCCTCCTTGCGGCAGGCCTCGCTGAGCTGGCGCACCGTGCCGATGGTGGCGGGGTTGCCGCGGCCGAAGACCTCGCGGTAGGCCACCATCACGGCTTCCTGGCGGGCGCGTGCGCCGACGTAGTCCCCGGTCTCGCGCATGTCGATGGCGACGTTGAGCTCGGTGTGCAGCGTCTGCTGATGGTCCTGGCCGAGCACCCGCAGCTTCAACGCCAGGGTCTGCTGGTCGAGTTCGTAGGCCTGGCGGTAGTCCCCCATCAGGCGCAGGCTCACCGCGAGGTTGTGGGCGGTGTTGAGCGTGGTCGGGTCCTCCTCGCCGAAGGCCCGGCGGGCCCGCTCGTACACCGTGGCGTCCAGCTGGGCGCCGAGGGCGAAGTCCCCCTCGACACGGCGCACGGCGGCTTCGAAGTTGATCGCGTCCAGGGCGTCCTCTCGGGCGTCCTCACCGACGGCCGGGGCCGTGCGCTCGTAGATCTCCCTGAGTTGGGCCACCAGCTCCGCGGCCTCGCGGTGACGCCCGACGCTCCAGTAGAAGAAGCCCAGCTTCTGCCCCATGATGAGCGTCATCTGGTCTTCTTCGCCGAAGACGTTCCGCCAGGTCTCCCAGGCCCGCTCGGAGAAGTCGATCGCCACATCGTGGTCGCCCCAGTGGTAGAGGTACAGGGCGACGTTCAGGACGAGCTGGCGCACCCAGGGCTGGTCCGACTTGACCGCTTCCGAGGCGATGACGTGGCTGTACAGCTCCGCGTACCGGGGCCAGTTGGCCGGGGACACCGGAGACTTGGGGTCGGCCGCGGCCAGCAGGGTGTGGGCGCCGTGACGCATGCGGACCTGTTCCTCGGGCGTCATGCGGTTGTTCAGGACGAGCTGGACCAGGCGGTGCATCTCGATGGAGTTCGTACGGTGGTCGATGCGGGCCAGGGAGTAGCGGTTCACCTCCCTTATGGCGCGGGCGAGCCGCATCGGGTCGTTCAGCGTCGCGTCGAGCTCGGGGAAGATGCTGCTGTTCCCGAGGCCGGAGAAGATGGACCGCGAGATCGGGTCGGGCGCGAAGTACGAGCAGAGCTGCAGCAGGCGCAGGGCCGAGGGGCTGCGGGTCTCCAAGTGGTCCAGGGATACGTTCCAGGCCGCCGCGACCGGCAGTTGGTAGTCCGGGGGCGGTGACGTCTCCAGGAGTTCGGTGCGCTTGCTCTCGAAGAGGCGCAGATACTCGGATGCGGGCATGCCCGTCTCCGCGCGCCACGCGGCGGCCTGCTCCAGGGCGAGCGGCAGGTCCCCGAGCGCCTCGGCGAGCCGGTCGGCCTCCTCCTCCTGGAGGGGCGGCCCGGAGTGGCGCAGGAGTTCCTTGCTCTCCTCGCGGGTGAAGACGTCCACCTCGAGCGAGCCGCCGACCAGACCCCACCGCCGGTTGCGGGAGGTGACCAGGATCGTGCCGTTGCCCCCGGTGGGGAAGTAGTGGCGTACCTGCTCGGGGTTGTCGGCGTTGTCGAAGATCAGCAGCCAGCGCGAGAAGGGGCGGCCCTCGCGCAGCGCCTCACGGACCGCGGGACCGGCGATGTTCGCCTCGGTGCTGGTCTCCAGGCCCAGGCGCCCGGCCAGTTCCACCAGGGCCTGACCGATCTGGCCGGGCCGCTCGGAGGGGATCCACCAGACGATGTCGTACTCGCCCTGGTGCCGGTAGGCGTACTCGATGGCCAGCTGGGTCTTGCCCACGCCGCCCATGCCGTGGATCGCCTCGGGCAGGACCGTGGTCGTGCCCTCCCGCAGGCGTTCACCGAGCAGTTCGAGGAGCTCTGTACGGCCGGTGAAATTGGGGTTCCTCGGCGGTAGGTTTCCCCAGACGCGCGGCTGTGATGTGCGGTCCCCCTCCACCGTTTGCTGGGGCGTAGTCGACATCACCGATGCTCCTTCAGGATCGGGCCGAGAGACAGAGGTTCCTCCGCTTTTCTCCAGGCTGACTGCGTATCGACGATCGTGCCAGCCAAGTACCCCGGCCAGCAGGGCGGCGCGCTGCATGAAGCGTCCGGATAGGGCCCTCAGCGCGGCGAGCTCGACGCGGAGGAAGCCGATGTTGCGGCTGTTCACCCGGGGCATGGCCAGGGTGTCCAGCGGTTCGGCGGGGGAGGGGAGCAGCGATGGGGCCCCCGTGCCGTCACCCGCCAATAGTGCGCGTACGTCGTGCAATATCCGGGCGGTGTCGCTGCGGCGGCCCAGCGCGAGCAGCTCCTCGCGGATGTCGGGGGCGAAGGAGAACGCCACGTCCGTGACGCCGTCGCCCGGTGTCCCGCTGGGCCGGACGAGGCCGCTCATGAGGAGTTCCGACGCGTGCACCGGGCCCGCTCCCGGTGTGGTCCGAAGGACCTTGCGGATGAGGGGGAGGCTCAGGGGGACGGCGGATAAGCGTGTCGCCAGGGTGAACGCCGTGGGTGACGCGCCGGCGCGGAAGTCCGACACGCGCTCGGACGCGGGGACCGTGCTGCGCGGGTCCGGCACGTCGTCCGTCCAGGGCAGGGCGCGCGCCGCGTCGGGCCTGCGCTTCCACTCGCGTGCCCGGACGGCCGACATCTCGAGCCACTGTGGCTCCGGGCCCATGACGAGCTGGGTCCAGGCCTCGGCCCAGCGGTTGGTCAGCGCAAGGACCGGTACGAGGACCGTGTCCCCCTCGACCTCCGGTTCGCCCGGGTCGCGCGCATCGACCGGGGCCTCGCGCAGTTCCCAGTCGAGCTCGCCGTTGGCCGCCCAGGCGCCGGGGGCGCGCAGCCGTACGCGGCAGACGTCGAGACCGGTGCGGAACCACAGTTGCTGCGGCAGCACGTGCACCACGGCGACCGGGCAGCTGCGCCCCCAGCCGCGCAGCAGGGGCATGACCGCGCCCGACCGCCAGCCGGCCGCGAGGCCGTCGGTGAGGACGAGGATCACTCGGCGCGTGTCCCCGGCGTGGACGAGCGAGTCCTGGGGCCGCAGGCGGGTGGGGTCGGTCTCGTCGGTCCGGTGCAGGCGCACCACGCGTACGCGGGCGAAGTCCGCTTGGCGGTTCAGCTCGTCGACCAGGTCGTCGACCGCCTGGTCCCAGACCTTCATCGTCACGTGGCTGTCGATGACGAGGACCGCCTCGGCGCGCTCCTGCCCACCCGACCGTCCCGGCCTCGCGCGCCCGAGCCTGCCGAGGACGGACGCGGCCTCACGACGTGCCCGCGAAGCCGGTCCCTGCCGCTGCCCTCCGTCGTCATGCATATGCGCCCTCAAGGCGTCGTAGCGGCACGGACAGTTGTGCGGAGTCCCGCAGAGCGCGGGCGTGCGTGACATCCACAAGCGCAGCGTGACAGTGCGCCCGCACTGCAAGCAAGAGGGGACGGCGGCACGCGCCGGAGCACACGGAAATCGTCCTGGACGTCACGCCGTTGGCCGCGGAGGCCGCGCCTCCGGCGGGCGGTGTCATGCCTCCCACGGATGACGGAAAGCCCCTGGCGGGAAGCGCTGTGAGCCCGGCGGCAAACACCGTGCGCCCGGCGGGAAGCGCTGTGAGCCCGGCGGGAAGCACCGTGCGCCCGGCGGGAATCGGCCGCACTGCAGCGGAGGCTGGATGGTTCACGGCCTGGTTCACGGCGCGGCACCCTCTCTCGCCACGGGCGGGAGGTTCACGGACATGTGGCCGGCGGGCCCGTTCAAGGCGTCACCGGCGCACGGTCGGGGCCGGGCGGCCCGGGTCTGCGTTCCGGATCGTCGAGCAGGATCGCCAGATGGCGTCCCACGTGGTTGTCCCAGCCCTCGGGGCCCAGCGCCAGAGCCTCCTTGCGCCAACTTCCCGCGCGCGCCACCAGGCTGGACAGGCCCCTGTCCTGGACCATCTCGGCGACCGCCTCCTTGAAGGCGGGGTCACCGCAGTCACCCCGGTGCCAGATCATCGCGGGCACCCCGGCCCGTAGCCCCGCCATGAACTCCCGTTGGCCTTCAGGGGAGTTGGTGCCCGGTGGCCGGCTCAGCACCAGACAGACCGCCTGATCGTCCTCCTTCAGCTCGCGCTCCAGGTGGAAGTGCGACTGGCCGGGAGGGTTGAAGTACGAATGGCTGTCGGCCGGTTGCTCCTTGAGCTGACGCCACTTCTTGTGCCAGGGGCGGTGCCAGGCGGCCTTGCGCAGGCGCTCGAAGCTGCGGATCAGGACGGCATAGTCCATCACCAGGGGCGTCGGCGACGAGGAGGACGACTCCTTGTGCCACCACTCCACCGGTTCCCCCAGCAATTCCCACGGGAGGATGAATTCCAGGACGACCGGCTGTCTCAGGTCCGCCCACCGCTCCTCGGTCTGCTCGATGAGGGCCTCGACCTCGGCGGGCAGGTCGTCGCGGTGCAGGTGCAGGGTCTCGCCCGGTACGGGATGCCAGCCGTCGGCGTCCGACTGGCGCCAGTGGGAGAGGAGATAGCGGTCGGGATCCACTCCGTCCGGCTCGAACTGGATCATCAGATACGCGGGCACCATGGACGGCTGCGCCTGCTGTGACTGCAGGGCCATGCCGCTGCGCTGCCAGTCGGCCATCTGCTCCTCGAGGGCCCAGACCCTGGCCTGCCGGCGGTTCCAGCGGCGCAGGTCCTCGGCTGCCTCCATCTGTCCGTCCTCCACGAGCCGTTCGGCGGCCAGGGCCAGGAACGCCATGCTCACGGGGAGTTCCTTCGCGGCGGTGTTGTCGCCGGCCAGTCGTAGGAAGACTGCCCATCCCGTGTCGCACCACGCGGGCAATTCCTGGGTGCGTGACCGGCTGGCCCGCCGGGCCAGCGTGGCGAGCCCGGCCGACGAGCGCATGTCCCGCAGGACGGGCTGCAGGGGACGCAGGTCGGCGCCGTCGAAGAACTCCACGGCCTCCCACTCGTCCACCAGGCGCAGCAGCGACACAATCGCGGAAGACTGCTGCTCCAGATACTGCAGGCAGCGCACCAGACACGGCAGTCCGTCGGGGACCTGCGCGCAGCGCTCCACCAACTGCAGCAGCCAGGGCCGCAGCGCCGCGTTGCGCAAGGGCTCCACGGGGGATTCCAGCTCGTCGCCGAGCATGCGCACCCACAGATCGGCGCTGTTCTCCTGTCGTACCGTGCTCGATTCCTGCAGTACGTCGACGATGTCGGCGACCAATTCGTTGCGAACCCTCGCCGGGCTGCGCCCATCCACCCCCGTGACCTCCCGATCGCCGCCAGCCAGCAGTTCGTACCCATCTCAGCACTCAGCACTCGTATATCGGTGGTGGCGACAAGCGTACGGCCACAGTTCGGCTCAGGGCAGGCCTCCCGTCGCCAACTGGCTTGTGCTCATGACCAGTTCACTGTCGGGCGAGTCCTGATTTCAAACCTGCCCCGCACAGCGGGACCACCGCCGAGCGCTCGCCGAGTGCGCCGTCCCGTACGGCCGCCCAGCACGCGACCCCGGTCGCCTCGACGTACAGACCGCGCCCCGCCAGATCGAGTTGAGCGTGCCGGATCTGGTCCTCCGTGACCGTCAGGAAGGCACCACCGGATCCGCGTACCGCCCGCAGGATCTGCCGTGCGCGAGGCGGGCGCGGGATCGCGATGCCCTCCGCGAGGGTGGGTGCCACCTGGGTGGTGCCCAGGGGCTCGTCCGCGCCCGCGCGCCACGCATCGGCCAGCGGGGAGACCGCCGCGGCCTGCACGGCGTACAGCGCGGGTGCCTTCGCGATCAGGCCCGCCGTGTGCAGCTCCCGTACCGCGAGGGCCGCGCCCAGCAGCAGGGTGCCGTTGCCCACGGGCACGACGAGCGCGTCCGGCAGGCGGCCGCCGAGCTCCTCCCAGAGCTCGTGGACGTAGGTCTTGGTGCCTTGCAGGAAGTAGGGGTTGTGGACATGCGAGGCGTAGAAGGTGCCGGGTTCGTCGGCCGCCGCGCGGGCCGTCCGTGCCGTCCACTCGCGGTCTCCGGGGACGACTTCGAGCCGTGCCCCGTGCGCGCCGATCTGCTCCAGCTTCTTCGGTGACGTGTCCTCGGGGACGTACACCGTGCAGGGCAGTCCGGCCCGCGCGCAGTACGCGGCGACCGCGGTGCCCGCGTTGCCGCTGCTGTCGGCGATCACCCGCTCCGGGGCGAGCTGCTCCGCGAGCGCGGCGAGCATGACCGCGCCGCGGTCCTTGAAGGAGAGCGTCGGCATCAGGAAGTCGAGCTTGGCCGAGATCGCGCCATCCAGCGGTACGAGCGGCGTACGGCCCTCACCGAGCGAGAACGCGGGGGCGGGCAGCGGCAGGGACTCCGCGTAACGCCACAGGGAATTGACCCTTCCGTTGAGGGACTTCAGTGGTGCTGGATTGGGGGAGAAGTCCAGGTCGAGCGGGCCGCGGCAGACGGGGCAGCACCAGGCGAGGGTGCCCGCGGGGACACGGGTCCCGTCGGTGGGGCAGAAACAATCCGGCAAGGCTGTCATGTGCGCAGGCTAGTTTCGGCAGCTGGGGCGGATGGGTCATGGCGGGTGCGTGGCGGTCGTGTTACGTCCGGTCCTGACTCTTGTGGGATTCCTATGGATCCGCCAATCTTTCGTCCCGACGAGGTCAGGAGTGGGCGAGTCTCCGGACACGGTTTTTGTCTTTGACATGCCCCTGTCTGTTGCCCGTTGTCTCTTGCCTCGTGTGTGTGGGCACCACCAGCGCCACCATCCCCCACCAGCGCACCACCTATTGAGGAGGACCCCTCAGATGGCAGTGATGCGTCATACCCGCCGAAGACTGGCCGGGATCAGCGCGACAGCGGTCGCGGCCCTCGCCCTCGGCGTCGTCTCCGCCCTCCCAGCGACCGCCGAGGCAGGTCAGGCCGAAGGCACGATAGAGAACGCCGGGGCACCCGGCGCGATACCGGGCAGCTACATAGTCAGCCTCGACGAGGGCGCCGCGAAGGCGGGCTCCAAGGCGGGCAAGGCGCTGGCCGAGAAGTACGGCGCCGAGATCGACCGTACGTACAAGAAGGCCCTGAATGGCTACGCGGTGGAGCTTTCCGCGGCCGAGGCCAAGAAGTTCGCCGCGGACCCGGCGGTCGACTCCGTCGTGCAGAACCGGACGTTCACGGTCGACGCCACCCAGCCGAACCCGCCGTCCTGGGGCCTGGACCGCATCGACCAGAAGACGCTCCCGCTGAACAACTCCTACACCTACCCGGACTCCGCGGGCGAGGGCGTCACGGCGTACGTCATCGACACCGGGGTCCGCATCAGCCACAGCGACTTCGGCGGCCGTGCCTCGTACGGCTATGACGCGATCGACAACGACAACACCGCGCAGGACGGTCACGGCCACGGCACGCACGTCGCCGGCACCGTCGGCGGAACCCTGCACGGCGTCGCCAAGAAGGCCAAGATCGTCGGCGTCCGCGTCCTGAACAACCAGGGCTCGGGCACCACCGCGCAGGTCGTCGCCGGTATCGACTGGGTCGCCCAGAACGCGGTCAAGCCCGCCGTGGCGAACATGTCGCTCGGCGGCGGCGCCGACAGCGCCCTGGACACGGCCGTACGCAACGCCATCGCGTCCGGCATCACCTTCGCGGTCGCGGCCGGCAACGAGTCGGTCAACGCCTCGACGCGCTCGCCCGCACGCGTGACCGAGGCGATCACGGTCGGTGCCACCACGAGCACCGACGCCAAGGCGAGTTACTCCAACTTCGGCAGCGTCCTCGACCTGTTCGCGCCCGGCTCGTCCATCACCTCGACCTGGAACTCCAGCGACACGGCGACGAACACCATCTCCGGTACGTCGATGGCGTCCCCGCACACCGCGGGCGCGGCGGCGCTCTACCTCGCGGACAACCGCACGGCGACCCCGGCGCAGGTGTCGGCGGCCCTGGTCGCGGCTGCTTCCACGGGCGTCGTCACCAGCCCCGGCTCAGGCTCGCCCAACCGCCTCCTGAACGTGGGCCCCGGCTCGACGAACCCGCCGGGCCCCAAGTTCGAGAACACGACCGACTTCGCGATCAACGACAACGCCACGGTCGAGTCGCCGGTCACCGTGAGCGGCGTCACGGGCTCGGCCCCGGCGGCCCTGAGCGTGCCGGTCGCCATCAAGCACACCTACGTGGGCGACCTGCAGGTGCAGCTGATCGCACCGGACGGCACGGCGTACACGCTGAAGGGCTATGGCACCGGCGGTAGTTCGGACGACATCAACACCACGTACTCGGTCAACGCGTCGTCCGAGACGGCCAACGGGACGTGGAAGCTGCGGGTGAGTGACAACGCGGCGCGGGATGTCGGGAAGATCGACTCCTGGGGGCTGCAGTTCTGAGCGGCTGCTCCCGGGCCGGCTAGCTCGTTCTAGCTCTGCGCCTCGTCCTCGCGGTATGGCTCCGGGTCGCTGACCCGGCCCGCCGCGAGGGCGAGGCCACTCACCCTAAGGGCTTTTTGTCCGCTTCTGTGATAGTTCTTCGGCGTGACGACCGTCATGACTCCGACCGTCGCGGCCCAGCGCACTCCGGGATCCGCGGGGCCGGACTCTCCCCGAAGGGGTAGCCGCAACGGCAGGAACGGGGCCAGGGCTTCGTGGGTCGCGGGTCTCTCCCGGGGGCTTCTCCTCGGCGTCGCCCTCCTGAACGTCGCTCTTGTCGTGCTCGTCGCCTCCCCGCTGCCCCGCATCCCGCTCCTGGTGCTCGTCGCGGGGGCTGTCACCTCCTGGGGGCTCGTGCTCGTGGCGCCCGCGGTCGTCGGCCTGGTGGCCGGAGTGGTCGCGGGGCGGCGGTATCCCTGGTGTGCGGGCTTCGCCTCGCTGGCCGCGTTCGTCGCGCTCGTCTACGGAGTCATGCCGTACGCCGCCTCGTACCGCACTGCTGAGGAGCACGGGCAACCCCTGCTCCCTACCGGCTACTTCGAAGGCGTCAATTACGCCAAGGCTCCCGACGGCGACCGCACGCGCCGCTACGCCCGCATCGGCGAGAGCCGCGGAAAGCTGGACCTGTGGACCCTGCCGAAGCGGGACGGGGTGCGTCACCCGGCCGTGGTGTGGGTGCACGGGGGAGGGTGGAACAAGGGGCATCGCGGTCAGAGCCCCGCATGGAACCGCTGGTTCAACGAACGCGGCTGGTCGGTCTTCGACATCGACTACCGGCTCGCGCCCCGCGTGACCCAGCTCGACCAGATCGGCGACGTGAAGTGTGCCGTGGGGTGGGTGCGGCGGCACGCGCGCGTGTACGGCGTCGACCCCGACCGCCTTGTGCTCGCGGGGAGTTCGGCGGGCGGCAATCTCGCGCTGGCGGCGGCCTATACGGAGGGTGATGACCGGGTCCCGGCGTCCTGTGCGGTGCGTGACAGCTCGGTCGCCGGGGTGATCTCGCTCTACGGGCCGACCGACATGGGGCGTCTCATCGCCGGGACCGCGCTGCGGGGCGACCCCATGATCCCGCGTCTGATGGGCGGTTCGGCGAAGGCCGTCCCCTCCCGCTACCTCCTCGGTTCGCCCGCGAAGCTCGTACGGACCGATGTGCCGCCCACTCTCCTGCTGCACGGCAGCGCGGACCGGGCGGTGCCGGTGGCGCAGGCGCGGGAGCTGGCGCGGCGGCTCGACGCGGCCGGGGCGCCGGCGACGTATGTCGAACTGCCCTGGGCGGATCACTGCTTCGACGTGAACTGGGGCGGCTGGGGGAGCCAGATCGCGAGGTCGGCGATCTCCCGCTTCCTCGCCATCCGGGGCGAGAGCGCATGAGCGACGCAACCCGGGATCGTCGCGGGTACGGGGGCGGGAATGTGATCGCCATAGCTGCGGAAAGGCCCTGCGTAAAGCCCTGCACAGCCAGAAATCATCACTTCGGGTGATTCCTTGGCCTTGGCTTGCGGCCAACAACCGTCGGTTGCCAGGCTGTTGCTGTCTGTCAAGCTGATGGGAGTGGCCAGTGACTTTCGGTGAACAGCCGGCGTATCTGCGTGTCGCGGGTGATCTCCGCAAGAAGATCGTCGATGGTTCGCTGCCGCCGCACACCCGGCTCCCCTCGCAGGCCAGGATCCGCGAGGACTACGGAGTGTCGGACACGGTCGCCCTGGAGGCCCGCAAGGTCCTGATGGCCGAAGGCCTGGTCGAAGGGCGTTCCGGATCCGGCACGTATGTGCGCGAGCGACCGGTGCCCCGCCGCGTGGCGCGTACCGGCTATCGGGCCTCCGGCGGCTCGACGCCCTTCCGCCAGGAGCAGGCGGAAGACGGCGCGCGCGGCACCTGGGAGTCACGCAGCGAACAGGTGGAGGCGACGAGCGCCGTGGCCGAGCGGCTCGGCATCCGCGCGGGCGACCGCGTCATGTGCACGAAGTACGTGTACCGCGACGCGGGCGAGGTGATGATGCTCTCCACTTCCTGGGAGCCCCTCGCCGTCACCGGACGCACCCCGGTGATGCTCCCTGAAGAGGGTCCGCTCGGCGGCTGCGGAGTGGTCGAACGCATGGCGGCCATCGACGTGGTTGTGGACAACGTGGCGGAGGAGGTCGGCGCGCGCCCGGGGCTTGCGGAGGAGCTCATGGCGCTCGGAGGTGTCCCCGGTCATGTGGTGATCGTCGTGCAGCGGACGTACTTCGCGTCGGGTAAACCGGTCGAGACGGCCGATGTCGTGGTGCCGGCGGACCGGTATCGGATCGCATACCACCTGCCGGTGAGATGACCGCACGCTCCGGCGTACGCCCGGAGTCGAGGCGGGCCGTCCGCCCGGAATCCGAACAACCCCGTCCGCCCGTCGTGATCGCGAGTTAACTCGCGATCGACTTCCGTAACGCCGGAGCAATCAGGCACCGTGACGACTTGTCATGTACGGCTCCTAGCTTCGTCGACCGTACCCGCACTCCGGTCGGACGACAGGAACCCACATGACGGATACGGCCACCCGCGACACCAGTGCCGCCGCAGGACCACCGCCCCAGCGCAGCTACGCGAAGATGGCGGCCGACGAGAGCCGTGAGGACTACTCCCTGCGCTACGCGCCGCATTCGTTCCGGCGCTGGTCGCCGACGATGGTGGCCTCCACCGCGCTCGGCGGCATCGCGTATCTCGCCGACTTCGCCATCGGCGCGTCCATCGTGTTCACGTACGGCTTCACCAGCGGGCTCGCGTCGATCCTCTGCGCCGCGACGATCATCTTCGTCACCGGCATCCCGATCGCGCGGGCCTGCGCCAAGTACGGACTGGACATGGACCTGGTGACGCGGGGCGCGGGCTTCGGCTACTTCGGCTCGACGCTGACGTCCCTGATCTACGCCTCGTTCACGTTCATCTTCTTCGCGCTCGAAGGCTCGATCATGGCTCAGGCCATGCATCAGGCCGTCGGACTCCCGGTGGAGATCGGCTACTTGATCACGACGCTCATCGTGATCCCCATCGTCTTCCGCGGCATGGGCGCCCTGGCCAAGGTGCAGGCCTGGACGCAGCCGATCTGGCTCATCGGCATGGTGCTGCCCTTCGTGGTGCTCGCCTTCGAGGCGCCGGATGCCTGGGGAGCCTTCGGCTCCTTCGGAGGCACCGAGGGGGCGGGCAGCGGCTTCTCCTGGGTCGCCTTCGGGCTCGGCACGGGCGTCGCGCTCTCGCTCATCGCCCAGATCGGCGAGCAGGCGGACTATCTGCGCTTCATGCCCGCGAAGACCGAGCAGAACAAGCGGCGTTGGAATCTCGCCGTCCTCGCGGCGGGCCCCGGCTGGGTCGTCATCGGCGCGGCGAAGCAGCTGGGCGGCGCGCTCCTGGCGTTCGCGGCCCTCGAAGCCGTCGGCAAGACGCACGCCCTGGAGCCCGATCGCCCCGCAGATCGAGGCCCTCAAGCCCTGGCTCGGCTCCTTCGCGCTTCCCGCGGCGGCCCTCTTCGTGATCGTCTCCCAGATCAAGATCAACGTGACCAACGCCTACAGCGGTTCGCTGTCCTGGTCGAACTTCTTCTCCCGCGTCACGCACAAGCACCCCGGGCGGGTCTGGTACATCTTCCTCAACCTCGCCATCGCGCTGACGCTGATGGAGATGAACATGTTCGCGGCCCTCAACAAGCTGCTCGGCTTCTACTCGAACGTCGGCATCGCGTGGATCGTGGCCGTCGCCGCGGACCTCGTCATCAACAAGAGGATGGGCTGGAGCCCGCCGTACATCGAGTTCAAGAGGGCCTACCTGTACGCGGTGAACCCGGCGGGCTTCGGCGCGATGGTGGTCGCCTCGGTGGTGTCGATCCTGGCCTTCTTCGGCCTCTTCGGGCAGTACGCGGAAGCCTTTTCGACGTTCATCGCGGCCGGACTCGCCCTCGCCCTCTGCCCGTTGATCGCTTGGGCGACGCAGGGCAAGTACTACCTGGCGCGCCCGAATCCGGTGAACGGCCCGCACGTCGATGTGCCCGACGTGACGGCCACGCACGCGTGCGGCGTCTGCGAGACGGCGTACGAACTCCCGGACATCGCGGACTGCCCGGTCCAGTCGGGCCCTATCTGCTCCCTGTGCTGCTCGCTGGACGCTGAGTGCGGGGACGTCTGCCGTACGTCGCCGTCGAGCGAGCCGGTGCTCATGCCGATGCCGACGGTCCGCGCCGACTGACGCGGGCTCGTACCGGCTGAGCCGGTGTCATCAGGGGGCGCATCCGACAGGATGCGCCCCCTCGCCGTTGGCCGATTGCGTACCTCTTTGTGCAAAGTCGTATCCGCTGAGTAAAGGTCGGGCGTAGGCTCGGGCATATGCGGATTGCGGTTTCCTTACTGATCGAGGCGTGGCGCGCGCCGAGGGTGGCGAGCGGAGGGGCGCGATGAATGACGGAACGGCCGTACTTCCCTGGCTCGTCATACGTCAGGACGACAACGGCAACCGCTACAGGGTGGGCAGGTACGCGACGAAGGCCGAGGCCGAGAAGATCGCCGACAGCCTCGACGAGAACGGCCACCAGCGCCTGTACTGGGTGGAGAAGCTGAGCCAGAACGGCAGCGCGCACTGACCGCATAGGCTCCGGCGCATGACGGAACGGATCGTGGTGGGCGCCGCCCTGTACGACGACGGGCGCCTGCTGGCCGCGCGGCGCAGCGCACCCCCCGAGCTCGCGGGCCGCTGGGAACTGCCCGGCGGGAAGGTCGAGCCGGGCGAGCGCCCCGAAGAAGCCCTGGTGCGAGAGCTGCGCGAAGAGCTGGGCGTCGACGCCGAGCCGCTCGCGAGAGTCCCGGGGGAGTGGCCGCTCAAGCCCGGCTACGTCCTGTGGGTGTGGACGGTGAAGCTCCTGGTGGGAGCCCCCGAGCCCCTGGAGGACCACGACGACCTGCGCTGGCTCTCGCCGGACGAGGTCTGGTCGGTGGACTGGCTGGACGCGGACGTCCCGGCGGTGGCGGCGGCGATGGAGTGTGGCTGGCCGGGGGAGCGCGAGGGCATGTCTCCCCGCACTTGAGCCCCACCTACGCCGTTCGTGCCACAGTGCGCCCAGGTAAGCGGTAATTCCGCCGGGATATCGGGTATGTGCCCATTAACCCCATGAAACCGGACAAGGGTCCGCTGTTGCTGGTCTGGAAGTGATCGGCGTGATCGACACCGAAGGCGACTGCGCCGAGTGGGATTTTCCCGCGGACCCGGGCGCCGTGCGCACAGCCCGTGCCGTCGTCCGCAAGCAGCTCGCCGCCTGGGATCTCGCCGCCCTCGGTGACGTCACCGTCCTCCTTGTGAGCGAGTTGGTGACCAATTCCCTGCGGCACGCCTCCGGCCCCATCGGCGTACGCCTCGTACGCCCTGCGGGACCTCTGGGCGCCCTCCTCGTAGAGGTCTCCGATCCGCTTCCCGACCCGCCCCAGGAGCGGGACGCGGCCCTTGATGACGAGGGGGGAAGAGGTATCCAGTTGGTGGCCCGAGCGTCGCGGCGCTGGGGCACACGACAGGGCAGGACGGGGAAGACGGGGAAGACGGTGTGGTTCGAGCTGGTGCTGCCGGGTTAGAAGACTGGCAGCGTGGGACAGACACAAGACGGTGACGGGCCAAAAAGAGTTGAGTCCGTGCTGTGATCGTGAACGCCGTGTGGCGTGGCTCCGTAGTGCTGGATACTGCGGGCAGCCGCATCCGGTGACCGGTGCCGGACGTGGTGAGCTGGAGGGGACGGTTCGCGTGAGCGAGATACCAGCGAAGGCGACGGAGCAGGACGGGCCGTCGGATGACGCTAGGGGCGAAGCTGCGGATGACGTGATGTGGCAGAGCAGTCCACCCGGTTCGATCTACGACTACATCAAGGTGGCCTCGTTCTCGATAGGCCCCGACGGTCTCATCGACCAGTGGAGCCTGCGGGCCGAGAGGCTGTTCGGAGTGCCTGCCGGCGATGCCGTGGGCAAGGACCCCATCGAGGCCTTCGTACCGCCTGAGCTGCGCAGCAGCGGGCACCGCAAGATGGCGGAGATCCTGGACGGCAGGGAGTGGACGGGGTCCGTACCCTTCCGGGCACCCGGACGGTCCGAGATGGCCGCTGGACCCGGCGGCCCTGACCGGCCCGAGGAGTCCGCGGGGCGTGGACCCGAGGAGTCCGAGGGGCCCGAAGGGGGGTCCTTCAAGGGCTCCGAAGGCATAGCCGAGGTCTACGTGATGCCGACCGAGACGGAGGACGGTGAGCGGGCCGCCGTCTGCATCGTCGTCGACGTACGGGCGCTCCGGCAGATCGAGACGGACCTCGCGGCGTCGCAGGCCATTTTCGGCCAATCTCCGTTCGGCTTCCTGTTGTTCGGCACGGACCTGAAGGTGCAGCGCGCCAACCGCCGCTTCGCGTCCGTCTTCGGGGGCGGAGTCGACGAGCAACGCGGCCGTACGGTCCACGACTACCTGCCCCGGCACGAGGCCGACCGCATGGCCGCCGCCCTCAGGCGCGTCCTGGAGACCGGCGACTCCGTCACGGACATGCAGATCGTCGGCCCCGCCCCCGGCAGCAACGACCGCCGCCACTGGTCGATCAACCTCTACCGCGTGCACAGCGGTTCGGGCCGCCCCATAGGCGTCGCCGGCCTCGGCACCGACGTCACCCGGCGGCACGCCGCCGCCCGCGAGGCCGCCCACGCCCGCCGCAACCTCGCCCTGCTCAATGAGGCAGGCGCCCGCATAGGCAACTCCCTCGACCTGGAGACGACCGCCCGCGAGCTCCTCGACGTCACCGTCCCCGGCTTCTGCGACCTCGCGTCGGTGGACCTCTACCAAGGGCTGCTCGACGGCGACGAGACCCCTCCGGGCCTCGCCGACGGCAGCGCCGAGCTGCGGCGCGTCGCCTTCGCGAGCGCCGTCGCCGACGCGCCCTTCCCGGACGGCGGCCACCCCGTCGACGTGGGCGCCGTGCACCGCTTCGCCTTCACCTCGCCCTGCGCCGACGTCCTGCGCACCGCACGGCCACGGCTCGTCTCCGCTGCCGACGACGGCTCCGCGAGCAGGCTCACCGGAGGGCTCGTCCAGTCGACGCTCGCCGTGCCGATGGTCGCCCACGACACGGTCGTCGGCCTCGCCCAGTTCTCCCGCACGAAGGGAAGCGAGCCGTTCGGAGAGCGCGATCGCTCCCTAGCCGTCGAGCTCGCCGCACGCGCCGCGGTCTGTATCGACAACGCCCGCCTCTACCGCCGCGAGCACGAACGCGCACTGATACTTCAGCGCTCCTTGCTGCCGCCGGGCGACCCCGAGGCCTCCGGCCTGGACATCGCCTGCCGCTACCTCCCGGGCAACGCGGCCACCGAGGTCGGCGGCGACTGGTTCGACGTCATCGAACTGCCGGGCCATCGCACCGCCCTGGTCGTCGGTGACGTCATGGGCCGCGGCCTGCGCGCCGCCGTCGCCATGGGCGAACTGCGCACCGCCGTACGCACCTTGGCGCTCCTGGACCTGGAGCCCGCCGAGGTGCTCTCCGCGCTCGATGAGATCGCCCGCGGCCTCGGCGACCCCTCAGGCACCCAGCAGGCCACGCGAGCGGCCCGTCAGACGCGTTCCGCGAACGGGACGGACCTCTCGGAGGTCTACCTCGCCACCTGCGTCTACGCGGTCTATGACGCCGTCACGCGCCGCTGCACGTTCGCCAACGCGGGCCATCTGCCGCCCGTGCTCGTCGAGCCCGACGAATCGCCGCTCATGCTCGACGTGCCGCCCGGCATGCCCCTGGGAGTCGGCGGCGAGCCCTTCGAGGAGGTCGAGGTCGAGCTGCCCGAGGGCGCCCTGCTCGCGCTCTACACGGACGGGCTCGTCGAATCCCGCCACCACCCCCTCGACGAGGGCCTGAACGCCTTCGTACGCGCCCTCGACGACCCCGCGCCCGCCCTCGAGGACGTCTGCGACCACGTCCTGAACACCCTCGACACCCACCACGGAGAGGACGACATCGCGCTGCTCATGGCGCGCATCCAGGGCCTGCCCGCCGAGGCCGTCGGCGACTGGACGCTGCCGCGCGACCCCAAATCCGTGGGCCGGGCACGCGAACTGGCCTGCGCGCAGCTGCGCGCCTGGGACCTCGGCCCCCTCTGCGACACGACCGAACTGCTGGTCAGTGAGCTGGTCACCAACGCCCTGCGGTACGGCGAGGGCGACATCCGCCTGCGGCTCCTGCTCGACCGCACCCTGGTGTGCGAGGTGTGGGACGCGGGCCTCGTCCAGCCGCGCCGCCGTCGGGCGCGCGACACGGACGAGGGCGGCCGCGGGCTGCAGCTGGTCGGCCTGCTGAGCGCCGCGTGGGGCTCGCGCAGGACGCCGCGCGGCAAGACGGTGTGGTTCGAGATGCCGCTGCCGGACAGCGGGGTGCAGCCGATGGACGCGGCGGAGGCGCTGCTGAGTCTGTTCTGAGGGCTGTACGTCTGTGGGGGTCTGAGGCCTGTACGTTCCTGAGGCCCCGCTACGTAGTGGCCTTCAGGGCAGCGAGCCGGGCCTCGACCTCCGCCTCGTCGCCCATGCCGTCGAGCTGCTCGAACTGTGCGTCCAGGGAGGACGCGGCGAGCTCCTGCTTGCCCATCGCCCTGGCCTCCTCGCGGCGGACCTTGTCCTCGAAGCGGCTCAACTCGCTGCCCGGGTCGAGGACATCGATGCTCTGGGCGGCGTCCATCATCTGGTTCTGCGCCTGGGCCGTCTTGGCGCGGGCCACCAGTTGGTCGCGCTTCGACCGGAGCTGGGTCAGCTTGATCTTCATCTGGTCGAGGCCGGACTTCAGCTTGTCGACGACCTCGGTCTGCGAGGCGATCATCGGCTCCGCGTCCTTCGCCTCCCGCTCGGACTGCAACTGCCGCTGCAGCGCGACCTTGGCCAGGCCGTCGAACCTGTCGGCTTCCACGGCGCTCCCGCCGGTCCGCAGCTCGTCCGCCTTCTTGCTGGCGGCGATCGCCTTGGCGCCCCACCCGTCGGCCGCGTCCCGGTCCTCCTTGTGGTCCAGTTCCAGCATCCGCAGATTGCCGATGGTGGTCGCGACCGCCTCCTCGGCCTCCTGGATGTTGTTCGTGTAGTCGCGGATCAGCTGGTCGAGCATCTTCTGCGGGTCCTCGGCCTGATCGAGGAGGGAGTTGATGTTGGCCTTGGCGAGCTGGGCCACGCGTCCGAGGATCGTCTGCTTGGTCATGACGAGCTCCTTCTATGAGGGTTGGTAGGAGTTGCTCCTGCGCCGGGCTCAGAACCTCCCGCCCCCGCCCATCCGCCCCCGGGTCCCCCCGCCACCGAAGCTCCCGGGCCGCCCTCCGCCGAAACCGCCCCCTCCGAAGCCGCCGATTCCGCCGCCCGTCCCGCGGCCCATGCCTCCGAAGAGCTCGCCGAGGATGATGCCGCCGAGGACCGCGCCGCCCATGCCGCCGCCGTGCCCGCCGCCGCCTCCGTAGGGGTTGCCGTAGCCGCGTACGTCCCGCTCGGCGAGCTGCTGTGCCTGCCGGGCCCGGGCGTCGGCCTGCTGGGCCTCCGCGAGGGCCGCGGCGGCGTCGGTGTCCCGCGTGGCCTCCGCGCCGGAGAGGTGCCGCTGCGCCTCGGCCAGGCGGGTCCTCGCCTCGCTGCCCACGCCGCCCCGGTGCGTGTCGATGAAGTCGGCCGCCGTTCCCACGGCGCTGCGCGCGGTGAGCAGGGCCTGGCCGAGGAGGGAGGCCGCGCGCCGGCTCGTGACCTCGCGTTCCCGGGCGCCCGCGAGGGATTCGTCGAGGACCGTGTCGGCCTCCTCGACCCGGCGCAGGGCGTCGATCGGGTCGTACGGGCCCGCCGCGATCTTCTTGCGGACCTCGGCGGCCACCGACTCCGCACGGGCGATACGGCCGTGCAGGTCGGCCGTGGAGGCGCCCGCCATGGTGCCTTCGAGGAGGCCGCGCGCCTCGGCGAGGTCGGTCTCCGTCTCGGTGAGTGCGGCGGGGAGCTTCTCCGCGGCGAGCGCGAGCTCCTCGGCGAGCCGGTCGACGGCGTCCACGAAGGTGCCCGCCTGGTCGACGGCGCCTTCTGCGGCACGCAGATGGACAGCCGCCTTGCCGTTGTCGCCCGCGTCGATGGACTGCCGGGCTTCGTTGAGGTGTGTCGTGGCGAAGACGAGGCGGTCCTTGGCCTGCTCCACATGGCCCACGACGGGCGCGGAAGCGGACGGCGCGTACCGCTCCCGGAGCGTGCCCAGAGCGCTCTCCGCTCCGGTGGCCCGCGCGGTGACCTGCCGGAACACCGTTTCGGCGTGCTCCAGGGCCTGGGCCGCGTCGCGTTCGAGGGCACGCAGCTGGTCGAAGCCCGCGGCCTCCGCGTCGAGGCGCCGGCCCGCCTCGGTGCAGCGCGCGACGATCTCGTCCAGCATGGTGCGCTTGGTCGCGTCGTCCTCCGGATAGGCGTCGTCCAGCTGCTGGCGCACCTTGAAGGCCTTGGTCAGCTCGGAGCGTGCGTACGCGAGCGCGTCCGTGAAGGGCCGCACCGCCTCCTCGCCGAACTGGGCGGTGGCGAAGCCGAGTTCCTCGGCGCTGGTGCGGATCGCGTCGTCGGTCTCCACCAGGAGCTGCTTGCTCTGCTTGTCGAGCTCCGGGAGCGGAGTCCGCTGCTCGCCCGGTGCCCCCTTGCCCCAGCCCCCGCCTCCGGGCGTCGTACGCGTGTGGGCGCGCCGCTTGCGGCGGCTGTACGCGACCGCGGCGAGGGCACCCGCGCCGCCGACCGCCACGATGGGCAGGACGAGGTCGCCGGCGACCTGGTCGTCGCCGCTGTCGCCGCCGCCCGGATCGGCCTGCCCAGGGGTGATCGCCGGGGTGGGGACCGGCTGGCCGGAGAGGACCGCGCGGTAGCCGTTCGCGGCGCCGATGGCCGCGCCCGCCCAGTCGTTCTGCCGCAGCGCGGGCTTGATGGCGGTGGTCGCGACGTCCTGGAGCTGGGCCTCCGTGAGCCGCGAATCGACGTCTACGGAGTAGGCGTACTGGCGGTCGTGCGTGGCGACGGCGAGCAGCGCGTCGTCCAGGCCGAGCCCGTTGCGCTCGGCGGTGGCGTCCGCCCAGTCCTGTGCGCCGCGTCCGGAGAAGTCACGTACGTAGACGACGAAGAGCTGCAGGCCACGGTCGTCGTAGAGCTGGTCGAGCGCCCGTTCGGTGGTGTCCTTATGGGCGCCGAGCGCGCCCACCTTGTCGGTGATCTGGCCGTCGCGCGAGAGCGTGACCGGGTCGTCGGCCGGGGCGGCGAGTGCCGCGGGGGCGGACAGGAGCAGCAGGCACCACGCGAGCAGTGCGATGGCTGCCGCTGGCGCCCGCACGGCTATCTGCGAGGGCGGCGTCACATTTGGGAGCGTATGACCGTCTTGGGGGGTGCGCGACCGGGGGGACGCCGGGGCGGGGCCTCCAGGCCTGCCTCACCCCGCGAACTCCACCTCCGGATACCTCCCCGAAGGACCGTCCAGCAGGTGGTCGTCCCGTCCCCGGAGCCAGCGGTCGAAGAACGACGTCGTATAGGCCCGTTCCGCTGCCACCGCGCGGTTCGGATCGACCGTGCCCACGTTCTCCTCGATGACCTTCCGGTCCACCCCCGCCTGCGGGAGCAGCGCCGCCAGGTCCGTGTACGTCTGGTGCGTCGAGCCGCGCAGGGTCAGATTCCGCTTCCAGCCGGTCGTGTGGGACCAGAACTCCCGCCATGACGGCTCCGTCGTGCGGTCGTTGCCCTGACTCCCCATGAGGAGGAACGGGCGGGTCAGGCCGTGCCGGGCCACCGGCGTGAGGTTCGTGCCGTTCGGTTCCGGGTTGTGTTCCAGGGTGCCGTCCATGTTCAGCCCTGCCGTGACCCGCTTGTCCTCGTACATCGTCTCGGCCGCCGCCATCCCGCCCGCCGACTGGCCGAACATGCCCACCCGCTTCCGGTCCACGACCCCGGACAGACCGTGCGGCAGCGAGCCGAGGCTGTCCAGGACGAACTTCGAGTCGGCCACCCGGACGTCCAGGACCTTCTTGAGCAGCGCAGGCACGGCTTCGTTCCGCTGCGCCTCCGCGAAGGCATCGAGGAGCGGGGCGTCGTCCTTGACCGAGCCGTCCGGGAACTGCACCCCGGGCGCTTCATACGTGTGGTCGATCGTCACCACCACATAGCCGTGGCTCGCCAGCTCCTCGACCGCTGAAGTGCCCCAGGTCCGCGGGTCGTTGGCCCCCGACGCGTACAGCAGGACCGGGCGTCGGCCGTCGCTCGTGTCGGCCGGTGCCCCCTCCCGCGCGTGCGTGCGCGTGGCCGCGAAGTCGATCGCGTCCTTCGGTATGCCGTGGGGCGCCTTCGCGTTCCAGAGCTCTGCCGCGCCCGGCGCCATGTACGGAGCGAGGCGGTGCCCCGGGCGGCCCGGATAGCCCGCCGCCGGGTACCAGACGCTGATCATCAGCTCTCGGTACGGCACGGACCTCACCCACGGGTCGTGCCGTGAGGTGTCGACGAGGCGTGTCGACACCGTGCCTATGCGGTGCGGCCCTGTGGGGGCCGGGAGCTTCGCCGCGATGCCCGTGGTCCGCGCCTGCGCGGAGGCGGGTGCGGGGGCAGCCGACACCGTCGCCGCCAGACCGGCGGCCGCGAGACCGAGCACCGTGCGCCTGGCGGGAGCCGAACGCGTCACAGCCGAAGAAGAGTTCATGCCCCCATGCTGATCTCGCCCCGCCCCCCGTGACCATGGGGATAGCCCCCGGCCCGCCAGGCCCCTACTCCCCCCGCCGCCGGATCTTGTTCCCGAGCCACACCAGCGGATCGTACTTCCGGTCGACTGCCCGCTCCTTCAAGGGAATCAAGGCATTGTCCGTGATCTTGATGCCCTCCGGGCACACCTCCGTACAGCACTTCGTGATGTTGCAGTAGCCGAGCCCGTGCTCGTCCTGGGCGGTCTTCTTGCGGTCGATGCCGCTCTCCGCCGCCGCGTCCAGCGGGTGCATGTCCAGCTCCGCGACCCGCATCAGGAAGCGCGGTCCCGCGAACGCCGCCTTGTTCTCCTCGTGGTCGCGCACCACATGGCACGTGTCCTGGCACAGGAAGCACTCGATGCACTTGCGGAACTCCTGGGAGCGGTCCACGTCAGCCTGCTGCATGCGGTACTCGCCGGGGCCCACGCCCTCCGGCGGTACGAAGGCCGGCACCTCCCGTGCCTTCGTGTAGTTGAAGCCGACGTCCGTCACCAGGTCCCGCACCACGGGGAAGGCCCGCAGCGGTGTCACCGTGATGACGTCCTCGCGGCTGAACACCGACATCCGCGTCATGCACATCAGCCGTGGCCGGCCGTTGATCTCCGCAGAGCACGAACCGCACTTGCCCGCCTTGCAGTTCCAGCGCACCGCCAGGTCGGGGGCCTGGGTCGCCTGCAGGCGGTGGATGATGTCGAGGACGACCTCGCCTTCGTTGACCTCGACCTTGAAGTCCTCCAGATCGCCGCCCCCGACGTCCCCGCGCCAGACCCGGAACCGTGCGTCGTACGAGGTGGAACTCGGCGTGGACGCAGACATAGACGTACTCACTCGTAAAGCTCCTCTTCGGCCAGGTACTTGACCAGCTCTTCCTTCTCGAAGAGAGCAAGCAGGTCGGGACGGATGGGCTCGGTGGTGACCCGCACCAGGTCGATCTGGCCGCGCACGGGATCCGTCGCCGCCAACCCGCCCGAAGGGTCCGTGAGTTGGCAGAGCAGGTTCGCGCGGCGCCATTCGCGGTTCATCCCCGGATGGTCCTCACGGGTGTGCCCGCCACGGCTCTCCGTGCGCTCCAGGGCGGCCCGCGCCACGCACTCGCTGACGAGCAGCATGTTGCGCAGGTCGAGTGCCAGGTGCCAGCCGGGGTTGAACTGGCGGTGGCCCTCGACGCCCGCCCGCCGTGCCCGCACCCGCAGCTCCGCCAGCTTCTCCAGGGCCTGTTCCATCTCGCCCTCGCGGCGGATGATGCCGACCAGGTCGTTCATCGTCTGCTGGAGTTCCTGGTGGAGGGTGTACGGATTCTCATGCGTGGCCCCGTCCTCGGGGCCCTCCGCGCTGAACGGCCGCAGCGCCTCGGCCGCCGCCGTGTCCACCTGGACCTCGTCGACCTGGGGCCGCGCGTCGGCACCGGGGAACCCGGCCGCGTACCGTGCCGCGTGCAGTCCCGCGCGCCGCCCGAAGACGAGCAGGTCGGACAGGGAGTTGCCGCCGAGCCGGTTGGAGCCGTGCATGCCACCGGCGACCTCTCCGGCCGCGTACAGGCCAGGGACGCGCTGTGCCGCCGCCGTGTCCGACTCGACCGCGATGCCGCCCATCACGTAGTGGCAGGTCGGTCCGACCTCCATCGCCTCCGCCGTGATGTCCACGTCCGCGAGTTCCTTGAACTGGTGGTACATGGAAGGGAGCCGGCGCCTGATGACCTCTGCGGGCATGCGCGTCGACACGTCGAGGAAGACCCCGCCGTGCGGCGAACCGCGCCCCGCCTTCACCTCGGAGTTGATGGCGCGCGCCACCTCGTCGCGCGGCAGCAGTTCCGGTGGCCGCCGGTTGTTGTCCGGGTCCTCGTACCAGCGGTCGCCCTCGTCCTCGGACTGCGCGTACTTCTCCTTGAAGACGTCCGGTACGTAGTCGAACATGAACCGCTTGCCTTCGGAGTTGCGCAGTACCCCGCCGTCGCCGCGCACCGACTCGGTGACCAGGATGCCCTTCACCGAGGGCGGCCAGACCATCCCCGTCGGGTGGAACTGCACGAACTCCATGTTCAGGAGCGGCGCGCCGGCGAGCAGCGCCAGCGCGTGGCCGTCGCCCGTGTACTCCCAGGAATTCGACGTCACCTTGAAGGACTTGCCGATGCCGCCGGTCGCCAGGACCACGCTCGGGGCTTCGAGCACGAAGAAGCGGCCCGACTCGCGGTCGTAGCAGAACGTGCCGCTGACCCGCTCGCCCTCCTTCAGTACGCGCGTGACCGTGCATTCCTGAAAGACCTTCAGGCGCGCTTCGTAATCACCGAATTCGCGTTCGTCCTCCTGCTGGAGAGAGACGATCTTCTGCTGGAGCGTACGGATCAGTTCGAGGCCGGTCCGGTCGCCGACGTGCGCGAGGCGCGGGTACTCGTGCCCCCCGAAGTTGCGCTGGGAGATCCGCCCGTCCGCCGTACGGTCGAACAGGGCTCCCCAGGTCTCCAACTCCCATACCCGGTCGGGTGCTTCGCGCGCGTGCAGCTCGGCCATCCGCCACTGGTTGAGGAACTTGCCGCCGCGCAGGGTGTCGCGGAAGTGGACCTGCCAGTTGTCGCCGGAGTTCACATTGCCCATGGAGGCCGCGATGCCGCCCTCGGCCATCACCGTATGGGCCTTGCCGAACAGGGACTTGCAGATCACAGCGGTACGCGCGCCCTGCTCACGTGCCTCGATCGCGGCCCGCAGGCCCGCTCCTCCGGCTCCCACCACGACAACATCCCACTGCTGCCGCTCCACTTGAGACATCAGAACAACCTCGGATCGTCGAAGGCGCCGGACGCGATCAGATACACGTAGAAGTCGGCGAGCGCCACACTCACCAGGGAGGCCCAGGCGAGCAGCATGTGCCGTGCGTTGAGCTTTCCGACCCACTGCCACATGCGGTACCGCACGGGATGCTTGGAGAAGTGCTTGAGCTTGCCGCCGACGATGTGTCGGCAGGAATGACAGGAGAGCGTGTACGCCCAGATCAGCACGATGTTGACCACCATGACGAGCGTGCCGAGACCCACATGGCCCCACTCGTAGTGCTCGTCGCGGAACGAGAGCACGGTGTCGTACGTGAGGATGCCCGCCACCGGTACCGCCGCGTAGAAGAAGTAGCGGTGGATGTTCTGCAGGATGAGCGGGAAGCGGGTCTCTCCGGAGTACTTCTTGTGCGGCTCGGCCACCGCGCAGGCGGGCGGTGAGGCCCAGAAGCCGCGGTAGTAGGCCTTGCGGTAGTAGTAGCAGGTCAGGCGGAAGCCGAGCGGGAAGATCAGGATGAGCAGGGCGGGGGAGAGCCCCCACCAGCTGCCGAAGATCTCCCAGTTGGGCCCTGACCGCATCGGTTCGCAGTTCTCGGCGAGGCACGGCGAGTAGAACGGTGAGACGTAGGGCGCCGCGTAGTAGTCAGCGTTCGCGAAGGCCCGCCACGTCGAGTAGACGATGAAGGCGAAGAGTCCGGCGGCGGTCGCGGCGGGCGCCAGCCACCAGCGGTCGGTCCGCAGATGGGCAGCGCTGATCGCGGCGCGCGTCGCCGCTCGCACGCCGCCGGGATCCTGACCGCTTTTCAGATGAGGTTCCGTGCCAGTGGCCAACGAGGCTCCACTCCTTTGTCCTCAGGGGGGCGGGACTCGGTCGCGCGGGGCGAGCCGGGCGGATCAGGGGGCATGCCGGTCGCTCGCGCCGAGGCCCTCGTCGTCCGAGTCCGTCCACAGAGAGCTGTCGTACGGCGTATCGGGGATGGTGACCAGGTCGGGGCGCTTCTGTGGGGCGCCGCCGGTGCCCGGAGCCGTGGCGCGAAGGAGCGCGACGCTCTCGCGCAGATGGTCGGCGTCCGAGCGGACGCGGCGTACGTCGATCGCGGCAAGACCACCCTGGGCGCCCTCGCCGACCTGCTGCTCCAGCTTGCCGACGGTGCGGACCAGTTCGTCGACGCAGCGCTGAACAGCCGTCAGATCATCCTGCAGAGCCATGACTTGCCCTCACTTCAGGGGTGCGGCGGCAACGTTCATGCGCCTGCGAGTGTCGCGCGTCACATCCCGGCTTGTGAAGGGATCTGCCGGGATTCCCGGCTCGTGCGTGCTGAAGTGCGCCGAAACGCGCCGGGGTGCGCGCCGCAGCCCCGGCCGTGTCTCGGGTACGCCGCGGCCGTCGTCACGCTCGGTCACGCCCGGTTGGGCCGCACGAGTGGGATATGGCGCCCCCACGCCGTGTCGCTCCGGTGTGCCGGGTCCCGTCCCCTTCAGTGGATCGATAGATGTGATCAGCTCCATATACCGCCATACGTGATCAAACCCGGCCCGGTCCTGGTAGCGGGCGGCCGGGCGAGCCCCGGAGGTACCCGTCATGTCCCCAGACCGCGCCAGACTGAGATCTGCCGTGTTCCTCGCCACGGGCGTGCTAGTTCTGCCCGCCCTGTCCGCCTGCAGCGCTCAGGACGAGGCGGGCGCACCGACCGCGGGCCAGGACGTCGCGCCCGCGGCCCGGGATCTCGTCGCCGACGGCGGGACCATGAACTGGGCCCTCGACGAGATGCCGGAGACCCTCAACTCCTTCCAGTCGGACGCCGACGCGGGCACCTCGCGGATCGCGGGCGCGGTCCTGCCGTCGATGTTCCGGCTCGACGCCAAGGGCAGGGCGCAGCAGAACACCGACTTCCTGGAGTCGGCGGAGGTCGTCGAGCGCGAGCCCAAGCAGGTCGTGCTCTACAAGCTCAACCAGCAGGCGGTGTGGAGCGACGGCCGGGAGATCGGGGCCGATGACTTCGCCGCGCAGCAGCGCGCCCTGTCCGGGAAGGACAGCGCGTACTGGACGGCGCGCAACGCGGGCTACGACCGCATCGAGAAGATCGAGCGCGGCGCGGACAACCTGGAGGTGCGCGTCACCTTCAACAAGCCGTACGCGGACTGGCGTTCGCTCTTCTCGCCGCTGTACCCCAAGGAGGTCATGGGCACTCCTGACGCCTTCAACGACGGTGCGCGGCGGGGGCTCAAGGTGAGCGCGGGACCGTTCTCGGTGCAGGCGTTCGGCAGCAAGGCGGACGAGGTCACGCTGACCCGCAATCCGCGCTGGTGGGGCAGGCCCGCCAAGCTCTCCAAGCTCGTCCTGCGCGAGGTTCCGCGCGAGGAGCGTGCCGCCGCCCTCGCGCAAGGGAAGATCGACCTCGCCGAGATCGACGCCCCGGAGGCTCGCCGCATCACGAACGCGGCCCGCGACCAGGGTGCCCAGGGTCCGCTCGGCCACGGCCCCGAGGCGCAGCTGACCCCGGCCAAGGCGCTGCGTTCCTGGGCGGTCGCCAACGGCTCGGACGAGGAGGCGGCCGACGCCGAGCAGCAGGTCCGCGCGAAGACCCACAAGGCGATCAAGAAGTACGCCACCGAACAGACGGGCCTGCGGGGCTACACCGTCCGCAAGTCCCTCGAACCGGCCTACACCCAGCTCGCCCTCAACGGCACCGAGGGCCCGCTCGCGGACGACCGGGTGCGCCGTGCGGTGGCCCGCGCCCTCGACCGCGACGAGATCGCCGAGGCGGTCCTGTCGCCGCTCGGCCTGCCCGCCGAGCCGGTCGGCAGCCACCTGGCGCTCGCCGGCCAGCAGGCGTACGCCGACAACAGCGGGGCCCTGGGCGACCAGGACACCGCGGAGGCGCGGGCGCTGCTCGCCGACGCGGGGTGGACGCCCGGCGGTCCGGTGAAGGAGCCGAAGGGGAAGACGGCCGGGGGCGAGGCGGACGCGAAGAAGGCGAAGGCGGGATCCGACTCGGGGGAATCCGACTCCAAGGAGGAATCGGGCTCCCGGGAGGACTCGGGTGGCGACGGCACGTACGTCGTCGGCGAGGAGGACCAGAAGCCGGGCGACAGCGGCACCTCGGTGCTCGCGCCCGCTCCGGCGGCGGCCTACCAGCAGGCGGCGCTGACCCGCCAGGCCGCGTCCCTCACGCCGCGCGAGGCGGACAAGGAGAAGAAGAAGGACCCCGGCGGGCACACCAAGCAGCAGGCCGAGAAGCACACGGACAAGCAGGCCGCGAAGGGCGGTGCGCCCGGCGCGTACGCCCCCAAGGGCACCGCGGCACCCGCCGCCACCTCCGCGGCGGCGGGCCCGATGGCCAAGGACGGCAAGCCCCTCACCCTCCGCTTCGTCCTGCCGTCCGGTGAGGGTTCGGAGTCGCTGCGGACCGTGGCGGACCGGATCTCGCGGATGCTGGAGAAGATCGGGATCCGCACGGAGACGGCGAAGGTCGCCGACGAGAGCTACTTCAAGGACCACATCGCGTCCGGTCAGTACGACCTCGCCCTCTACTCCTGGCCCGCGTCGGCCTTCCCGGCCACGGACGCGCGCCCGATCTTCGCCAAGCCGGTGCCGGCAGCGGACGGCTCGCTGAACGTCGAGCAGAACTACACGCGGGTCGGCACGGACCACATCGATCAGTTGTTCGATCAGGCGATGGGGGAGCTCGACGAGGACGAGAACAGGGCTCTGGTCAAGAAGGCCGACGCCCGCATCTGGGCCGAGGCGGGATCCATCCCCCTCTATCAGCGCCCCCAGCTGATGGCGGCCCGCACGAACCTCGCGAACGCGGGTGCCTTCGGCTTCCAGTCCCCGAACTTCGAGGACATGGGCTTCCTGAAGCCGGGCGCCAAGCCCGCGGGCAAGCAGCCGAAGAAGTAGCTCCGTCGCAGGTCACGCTCAGATTCAGCTCAACTCCCTTGCCCGCCGGCCACCCCGGCGGGCAAGGTCGTTCCCAGTCCTTGACCCGTACGCTTCCCCAGCAGCACCCATAACCCCAGTAACCCCTGGTCAGACCCCCACCAGGGCCCCGCGGAGGTCACCTCCGCGCAAGGCACGTAGACTGGGGTGAGGCCGTGGCGTGTTCTGCCCGGCAGGGCACGCGTGCCGGACCGTACGCGCGGCCATCCACTCTTCCCGGGAGAAGCGCAGCTCGTATGCCCACGCGCCATGACATTCGTAATGTTGCCATCGTCGCCCACGTCGACCACGGCAAGACCACCCTGGTCGACGCCATGCTCAAGCAGGCCGGCTCCTTCGCCGCGCACGCCGCAGAGTCCCTCGACGACCGCATGATGGACTCGAACGACCTGGAGCGTGAGAAGGGCATCACGATCCTGGCCAAGAACACGGCCGTCAAGTACCACCCCAAGGATGGCGGCGACGTCATCACCATCAACATCATCGACACCCCCGGTCACGCCGACTTCGGTGGTGAGGTCGAGCGCGGCCTGTCGATGGTGGACGCGGTCGTCCTCCTCGTGGACGCCTCCGAGGGCCCGCTGCCGCAGACCCGCTTCGTGCTCCGCAAGGCGCTCGCGGCCAAGATGCCGGTCATCCTGTGCATCAACAAGACGGACCGCCCTGACTCCCGGATCGCCGAGGTCGTCGACGAGACGTACGACCTGTTCCTGGACCTGGACGCGGACGAGGACCAGATCGAGTTCCCGATCGTCTACGCCTGCGCCCGTGACGGCGTCGCCTCGCTGACCAAGCCGGAGGACGGCACCGTCCCGGCCGACAGCGAGAACCTGGAGCCGTTCTTCTCCACGATCCTGGACACCGTCCCGGCTCCGGAGTACGACGAGGACGCCCCGCTCCAGGCCCACGTCACGAACCTCGACGCCGACAACTTCCTCGGCCGTATCGCGCTCTGCCGTGTCGAGCAGGGCGAGCTGCGCAAGGGCCAGACCGTCACCTGGATCAAGCGTGACGGCTCGCAGTCCAACGTCCGCATCACCGAGCTGATGATGACCGAGGCGCTCACGCGCAAGCCCGCCGAGAAGGCGGGCCCGGGTGACATCTGCGCCATCGCCGGTATTCCGGAGATCATGATCGGCGAGACCCTCGCCGACCCCGAGAACCCGATCGCGCTCCCGCTGATCACGGTCGACGAGCCCGCGATCTCCATGACCATCGGCACCAACACCTCGCCGCTCGTCGGCAAGGGCGGCAAGGGCCACAAGGTCACCGCCCGCCAGGTGAAGGACCGTCTGGACAAGGAGCTCATCGGCAACGTCTCGCTCCGTGTCCTGGACACCGAGCGTCCCGACGCCTGGGAGGTCCAGGGCCGTGGTGAGCTCGCGCTCGCCATCCTGGTCGAGCAGATGCGCCGCGAGGGCTTCGAGCTGACCGTGGGCAAGCCCGAGGTCGTCACCAAGCAGATCGACGGCAAGACGTACGAGCCGATCGAGCGCATGACGATCGACTCGCCCGAGGAGCACCTCGGCGCCATCACGCAGCTGATGGCGACCCGCAAGGGCCGCATGGAGACGATGACCAACCACGGCTCCGGCTGGATCCGCATGGAGTGGATCGTCCCGTCGCGTGGCCTCATCGGCTTCCGTACGGAGTTCCTGACGCAGACCCGCGGCACCGGCATCGCGCACTCGATCTTCGAGGGCCACGAGCCGTGGTTCGGCGACCTGCGCACCCGTCACAACGGCTCGCTCGTCGCGGACCGTTCGGGTTCGGTCACGCCGTTCGCGATGGTCAACCTCCAGGAGCGCGGTGTCATCTTCACCGAGGCCGGCACCGAGGTGTACGAGGGCATGATCGTCGGCGAGAACTCGCGCGCCGACGACATGGACGTGAACATCACCAAGGAGAAGAAGCTCACCAACATGCGTGCGGCTTCCGCGGACACGACCGAGAACGTCGTGCCCGCCCGCAAGCTCTCGCTCGAGCAGTCCCTGGAGTTCTGCCGCGACGACGAGTGCATCGAGGTGACTCCGGAGACCGTGCGTATCCGCAAGGTCGTCCTGGACGCCAAGCAGCGTGGCCGCAGCGCCTCGCGCGCCAAGCACGGCTGAGCACCTGAGCCCCGGGCACAACTGCCGCTGACGCTCGGAGAATTCGGCATCTGAGGCCGGTTTCCGCCCCTCCCGACCGGGAGAGGCGGGACCGGCCTCTACGCGTCTGCGGGGGATACCCCTCTGCACGGACCCCGGCGGCACTACGCTGGCCCAGGCCCCGGGAGGCGACGGTTCCCCACCATCCCGCCGCCTTCGCGACTCTCCGCGCATCTACGCGCGTCCACGGATTCGCCTCCGAAGGCGTCGCGAGCCGTCTTCGACGCGGCCCGCCGCAACCGGTTTTCATGGACCATCTGTCCGGAATGCGGACGTCGTTGACCGTTAGATGTGTAACACGTCCGTTTCGCAACCATCTATCTCGGATCGGTTTGTCCGGATTTTGGAAGTTGTACGCACCAGGTGTGATTGAACCGAGACCAAAAGAGTGTGGTCGGGCGGTACCTCATGGCTAATAGTTGACCGCGTATAGCTCGGGTCAATGGGTCACGCGCTGTGGGGAGCGCCGACTCACGAGCACTCTGGGGTACTCGATCTACGCGCCGTCAGGGGTGTCGGCGCGGTTTCTCGTACCCCCTCTTGTAGTGAACAAGTGGACTCATGAGGAGGAACCCCATGCGTGGTGCCAAGAGCGCCAAGTGGGTCGCGATAGCGGGTGTCGTGGCGCTGACGGCAACGGCCTGCGGCGGCGGCGACAGCGACAGCGGCAACAGTGGCAAGGTCGACCCCAAGGGGATCGTCAGCTATGCCAACGGCGAGCCGCAGAACGCCCTGCAGCCTTCCAACACCATGGAGGCATACGGAAGCGTCGTCATCGACTCGCTCTTCACGGGCCTGGTCCACTACGACAAGCAGGGCAACATCACCTACGAGAACGCCGAGTCGGTCACCCCCGACAAGGACTCCAAGGTGTGGACCGTCAAGCTGAAGCCGGGCTGGAAGTTCCACAACGGCGAGGCCGTCACGGCCAAGTCGTACGTGGACGCCTGGAACTGGGCCGCCAACCCGGCCAACGGCCAGCAGAACAGCTCCTGGTACCGCGACATCGTCGGCTACGACAAGGTCCACCCCGAGAAGGGGAAGGCCACCGCCAAGGCGATGGAGGGTCTGAAGGTCGTCGACGACAACACCTTCACCATCACGCTGAACAACGGCATCCCGTACTACGCGTACAAGCTGGTCTACGCGCCCTTCTACCCGCTGCCTTCGGCGGCCCTGAAGGACCCGAAGAAGTACGGCGAGGCGCCGGTCGGCAACGGCCCGTACAAGTTCTCGAAGTGGGACCACAAGAAGATCATCCAGGTCCGCGCCTGGGACGGCTTCAAGGGCGAGAAGCCGAAGAACGGCGGCATCGACTTCAAGGCCTACACCAAGGACACGGCGGCCTACGCCGACCTGAAGTCGGACAACGTCGACTCGATGCCGATCGTGCCGAACAGCGAGATCGCCAACTTCAAGCAGGACTTCGGCGACCGCGCCATCGAGCAGGACTTCTCGGCGATCAACACGATCAACCCGGCCTTCTACACGAAGCAGTGGAAGGACATCGACGTCAAGGTCCTCCAGGGCCTCTCGATGGCGATCGACCGCGACACCATCGCCAAGACCGTGTTCCACGGCACGCGTGAGTCCGCCACCGGCTGGGTCGCCAAGGGCGTCAAGGGCTACCAGAAGGACGCCTGCGGCGAGTACTGCAAGTTCGACGCCAAGAAGGCCAAGTCCCTCATCAAGGAGGGCGGCGGTGTTCCCGGCAACAAGATCTCCATCCAGTACAACGCCGACCAGCCGCACAAGGACTGGGTCGTCGCGGTCTGCAACAGCATCACCAACTCGACCGGCGTCAAGTGCGTCGGCGACGCGGTGACGGACTTCGCGGCCGACACGGAGATCCGCGACCAGAAGAAGGTCAAGTCGATCTACCGCTCCGGATGGGTGCTCGACTACCCGTTCAACGGCAACTTCCTCGCCGACCTCTACGGCACCGGCGTCGACGGCAACAAGGGCGGCTTCTCGGACAAGAAGTTCGACGCGCTGACCAAGAAGGCCGACGCGGCGAAGACGATCGAGGAGTCCGCCAAGCTGTACGGGCAGGCCGAGAAGGAACTGCAGAACAGCTTCCCGGGCATCCCGCTCTGGTACAACAAGACGCTCTCCGCGTACTCGAACAACGTGAAGGGCATGGAGTTCGACCAGGCCGGCGACCCGATCCTCACTGACGTTCAGGTCTTCGAGAAGAAGTAGTAGTCGTCGGAGCCCTTTCCCGTGAGCGACGCCCGGCGATCCCGGGCGTCGCTCACGGGTGGCTCCGCAATGGACGGAGGCACCACCATGGGGCGCTACGTCGCGAGGCGACTGCTCCAGATGATCCCGGTCTTCATCGGGACAACCCTGCTGATCTTCCTGATGGTCAATGTGCTCCCAGGCGACCCGGTCGCCGCGCTGTGGGGCGACAAGCCGCCGGACCCGGCACAGGTCGCGCAGATCAAGCATGACCGAGGGCTTGATCTACCGCTGTGGCAGCAGTATCTGCACTACATGTGGGGATTGCTGCAGGGAGACTTCGGCAACACCATCGCCGGAAACAGACCCATTCTCGACGAGATCACGCAGGCTTTCCCGGTCTCGATGCGCCTCGCCGCCATGGCGTGGACCTTCGAGCTCATCGTCGGTATCGGCCTCGGCGTACTGGCGGGTGTGAAGCGCGGTCGGTTCATCGACAACACGGTGACCCTGTTCACCCTGCTCGTGATCTCCGTCCCGATCTTCGTGTTCGGACTGTTCCTCCAGCTGATCTTCGGCAACGAACTCGGCTGGGTGACGCCCACGGTCCAGGACTCCGAGGAGTTCACCCAACTCCTGCTGCCCGCCCTGGTACTCGGTCTGGTCGGCCTCGCCTACGTGGCGCGCCTGACCCGTACGTCCATCGCGGAGAACCGGCAGGCGGACTACATCCGCACGGCGGTCGCCAAGGGGCTGCCGAGGCAGCGCATCATCTCCCGGCACCTGCTGCGCAACTCCCTGATTCCCGTGGTCACTTACCTGGGCACGGACATCGGCACCCTCATGGGTGGTGCGGTGATCACCGAGGGCATCTTCAACGTGACCGGCGTCGGCAACCTTCTCTTCAAGGCGCTGAGCCAGCGCGAGGGCGCCGTCATCGTCGGCATCGTGACCTGCCTGGTGCTCGTGTACCTCCTCGCCAGCCTGCTCGTCGACCTGCTTTACGCGGTCCTGGACCCGAGGATCCGTTATGCCTGACCTCACCAAGACCCCGGCCACGGACGAGGCACAGGCCGTGGCCATCGCCGATGCCGACGCCAAAGTGGTGGACGCCGACGCGCCCAGCAAGCCGCGCAGCCTGTGGGGGGACGCCTGGCGCGACCTCCGCCGCAGGCCCATGTTCCTCGCGGCGACGGCACTGATCATTCTGGTGCTCATGCTGGCGGCCTTCCCCAGCCTGTTCACCAGCGCCGATCCCCGGTACGGCGATCTGACCAAGCACTTCCTGGAGAAGCCGAACCTCACCCACTTCTTCCAGGCCGACTGGTTCGGCTACGACCGCCAGGGGCGCAGCATCTACGCCCGGGTGGTCTACGGCACGCGGAACTCGATCATGGTCGGCCTCGGCGTGACGATTCTGATCACGCTCTTCGGTGGCCTGGTCGGCATGCTCGCCGGTTACTTCGGCGGCTTCTGGGACAGCCTGCTCTCGCGGATCATCGACGTCTTCTTCGGCATTCCGTTCCTGCTCGGCGCGATGGTTGTCCTGAACGCCTTCAACAACCCGAACGTCTGGGTGATCACCGGCGCTCTGGCCTTCCTCGGCTGGACACAGATCGCCCGCGTGATGCGCGGCGCGGTCATCACGACCAAGCACGCGGACTACGTGGTGGCGGCACGCGCGCTCGGAGCGGACACCAAGCGGATCCTGTTCCGGCACATCCTGCCGAACGCCCTCGCTCCGGTGATCGTCATCGCGACCATCGCCCTCGGTACGTACATCGTCGCGGAGTCGACCCTGTCCTTCCTCGGCCTTGGCTTCGGCGGCGACGAGTTCTCCTGGGGCAGTGACATCTCCGACTCACTGGACGACATCCGCAACAACCCGCACACGCTGATCTTCCCGGCGGGACTGCTGAGTATCACGGTGCTGGCGTTCATCATGATGGGTGACGCCGTACGCGAAGCCCTCGACCCGAAGCTGCGCTGAGGGAGGCGTAAATGACCAGCATCGACATCAAGGAAAATTCGGTTCCCGCCCCCCGCTCGGGCGAGGAAAAGAGCGGCAGGCTGCTTGACGTCAAGGACCTGCACGTCGAGTTCCACACCCGTGATGGTGTGGTCAAGGCGGTCAACGGAGTCGACTACAGCGTGGACGCCGGTGAAACGCTCGCCGTCCTCGGCGAGTCCGGCTCCGGCAAGTCCGTGACGGCCCAGGCCATCATGGGCATCCTCGACATGCCGCCCGGCAAGATCCCGCAGGGCGAGATCCTCTTCCGCGGCCAGGACATGCTGAAGATGTCCAACGAGGAGCGCAGGAAGATCCGCGGCCGCAAGATCGCCATGATCTTCCAGGACGCGCTCTCCTCCCTCAACCCCGTGCTCTCGGTGGGCTATCAGCTCGGCGAGATGTTCCGGGTGCACGAGGGAATGTCGCGCAAGCAGGCCAAGGCCAAGGCCGTCGAGCTGATGGACAAGGTCAAGATCCCGGCCGCCAAGGAGCGGGTGAACGACTACCCGCACCAGTTCTCCGGCGGTATGCGCCAGCGCATCATGATCGCGATGGCGCTCGCCCTGGAGCCGGACCTGATCATCGCGGACGAGCCGACGACGGCGCTCGACGTCACGGTCCAGGCCCAGGTCATGGACCTGCTCGCCGAGTTGCAGCGCGAGTACAACATGGGCCTGATCCTCATCACCCACGACCTGGGTGTGGTCGCGGACGTCGCCGACAAGATCGCGGTGATGTACGCGGGCCGGATCGTCGAGACGGCCCCGGTCCACGAGCTCTACAAACGCCCCGCGCACCCGTACACGCGCGGTCTGCTCGATTCGATTCCCCGTCTCGACCAGAAGGGCCAGGAGCTCTACGCGATCAAGGGCCTCCCGCCCAACCTGCTCCACATCCCGACCGGTTGCGCCTTCAACCCGCGCTGCCCCAAGGCGCAGGACATCTGCCGGACGGACGTCCCGGCCCTGGTGCCGGTGAGCGAGCAGGACGGCACTGAGCTGCCCGGCCGCGGCAGCGCGTGCCACTTCTGGAAGGAGACGATCCATGGCTGAGCTCAAAAAGACTGACGAGTCTCAGGACGCGACCCCGAGCGTCTCCGAGGTGGAGAAGGTCGACGCGGCCACCCCCGAGGAGGCCGTGGCCGTGATCGAGGCGCCGGCCGAGCGCGGCGAGCCGATCCTCCAGGTCCGCAACCTGGTCAAGCACTTCCCTCTCACCCAGGGAATCCTGATCAAGAAGCAGATCGGAGCGGTCAAGGCGGTCGACGGCATCTCGTTCGACCTCTTCCAGGGCGAGACCCTTGGCATCGTGGGCGAGTCCGGCTGTGGCAAGTCCACGGTCGCCAAGCTTCTGATGACCCTGGAGAGCGCCACGGCGGGTGAGGTCTTCTACAAGGGCCAGGACATCACCAAGCTGTCCGGGCGCGCGCTGAAGGCGGTCCGTCGCAACATCCAGATGGTGTTCCAGGACCCGTACACCTCGCTCAACCCCCGTATGACGGTGGGCGACATCATCGGGGAGCCCTTCGAGATCCACCCCGAGGTGGCTCCCAAGGGCTCGCGCCGCCAGAAGGTCCAGGACCTCCTGGACGTGGTGGGCCTGAACCCGGAGTACATCAACCGCTACCCGCACCAGTTCTCGGGCGGCCAGCGCCAGCGCATCGGCATCGCCCGAGGCCTGGCACTGAACCCCGAGATCATCATCTGCGACGAGCCGGTCTCGGCCCTGGACGTCTCCGTCCAGGCCCAGGTCATCAACCTGATGGAGAAGCTCCAGGACGAGTTCAACCTCTCCTACCTCTTCATCGCGCACGACCTGTCGATCGTCCGGCACATCTCGGACCGCGTGGGCGTGATGTACCTCGGCAAGATGGCGGAGATCGGCTCGGACGAGCAGATCTACGAGCACCCGACGCACCCGTACACGCAGGCGCTGCTCTCCGCGGTGCCGGTGCCGGACCCGGAGGCGCGCGAGGGCCGCGAGCGGATCATCCTCACCGGCGACGTCCCGTCCCCGGCGAACCCGCCCTCGGGCTGCCGCTTCCGCACCCGCTGCTGGAAGGCGGAGGCGAAGTGCGCGGAGGAGACCCCGCTGCTCGCGATCCCGCAGCGGTTCGCGGGCCAGGACACTCCGGCGGCACACGAGTCGGCGTGCCACTTCGCGGAGGAGAAGGACGTCGTGCACGCGGCGTGAGCGTGTGTATGGCCTGTACGTGATGGGGCGCCCGGAACCGAGAGGTTCCGGGCGCCTTGTCAGTTCTCGACGTTTCCCTGCTTGTACGGCTCCTTGTTCCCGCAGCGGCCGCGCACGGGTGGGACATCCGGGGGTTTTCCCGGTCCTACTGGCCCCGGAAAGACCCCACAAAGATGCGCGACACCCCGCATTAGGGTGTATTTGGGCCTAAGTCTGACTTAGGCCTGAAAGGGAGGCTCTCCATGCGTGGAGCCACGCACGCCAAATGGGCCGCATGTGCGGTGACCGTCGCGCTCGCGGCGACCGCCTGTGGTGGAGGCGGGGACAGCGGCGGTGGCGGTGACGGCTCCGGGATCGTGGGCTCCTCCTGGGGTGATCCGCAGAATCCTCTGGAGCCTGCGAACACCAATGAGGTGCAGGGCGGCAAGGTTCTCGACATGATCTTCCGGGGTCTCATGCGGTACGACCCGAAGACCGGCGAGGCCAAGAACATGGTCGCCGAAAAGATCGACACCAAGGACTCGCAGAATTTCACCGTGAAGATCAAGAACGGATGGAAGTTCAGCAACGGCGAAGCCGTCACCGCGAAGTCCTTCGTCGATGCCTGGAATTACGGCGCCCACCTCAAGAACAACCAGAAGAACGCCTACTTCTTCGGCTACATCGAGGGCTACGACAAGGTCCACCCGGAGAAGGGCGACGCCAGTGCCGACACCCTCTCCGGACTGAAGGTCGTCGACGACACCACCTTCACCGTCAAGCTCACGCAGAAGTTCTCCACCTGGCCCAAGACCCTCGGCTATCCGGCCTTCGCGCCGCTGCCCAAGGCGTTCTACGACGACCACGACGCGTGGCTCGCCAAGCCTGTCGGTAACGGCCCGTACACCGTGGACTCGTACGCCAAGGGCTCCAAGATGGCCCTGCGCAAGTGGGATGGCTACACGGGCGACGACAAGGCGAAGAACGGCGGTGTGGATCTCAAGGTCTACACCGACAACAACACCGCCTACACGGACCTGATGGCGGGGAACCTCGACCTCGTCGACGACGTTCCCGCCTCGCAGCTCAAGAACGCCAAGAGCGATCTGGGTGACCGCTACATCAACACCCCCGCGGGCATCATCCAGACCCTCGCTTTCCCGTTCTACGACAGCAAATGGTCGAAGCCTGGGATGGAGAAGGTCCGGCAGGGGCTCTCCATGGCCATCAACCGTGAGCAGATCACCGAGACCATCTTCCAGCAGACCCGAACCCCCGCCACGGACTGGACCTCCCCGGTGCTCGGCAAGGACGGCGGGTACAAGGAAGGCCTCTGCGGCGACCCCTGCAAGTACGACGCGGACAAGGCGAAGAAGCTGGTCGAGGACGGTGGCGGAATCCCCGGCGGGACGCTGAAGATCACGTACAACGCGGACACCGGCTCGCACAAGGAATGGGTCGACGCGGTCTGCAACTCCATCAACAAGGCCCTCGGAAACGACAAGTCCTGTGTCGGCAGTCCGGTCGGGACCTTCGCCGACTTCCGCAGCCAGGCCTCCCAGCAGAAGCTGGACGGCGCCTGGCGCGCGGGCTGGCAGATGGACTACCCGCTGATCCAGAACTTCCTGCAGCCGCTGTATTACACGGATGCCCCGTCCAACGACGGAAAGTGGTCCGACGAGGAATTCGACAAGCTCGTCGACAAGGCCAACTCCGAGACCGACACCGCAAAGGCCGTCTCCACCTTCCAGGACGCCGAGAAGGTGCTCGCCGAACAGATGGCGGTCATTCCGCTCTGGTACCAGAACGGCAGCGCCGGCTACTCGGACAAGGTCTCCGACGTGTCGCTGAACCAGTTCAGCGTCCCGGTCTACAACGAGATCACGGTCAACTGAGGCCCAGGGAGCGGTCGTCCGGCGGTTCGCAGTCGCGCCGGACGACCGCTCCCGTTACTTCCGGAGCCCCTCATGGGACGTTATGTGATCCGGCGTCTGCTGCAGATGATCCCGGTCTTCTTCGGCGCCACGCTGCTCATCTTCCTGATGGTGAACGTGATGGGCGACCCCATCGCGGGCCTGTGCGGGGACCGAAAGTGCGACCCCGCGACGGCCGATCAGCTGAAGAAGGAATTCGGCCTCGATAAGCCCGTGTGGCAGCAGTACGCGACCTACATGGGCAATGTCTTCACCGGTGACTTCGGTACCGCCTTCAACGGGCAGAAGGTCACCGAGCTGATGTCGACGGCCTTCCCGCTCACGATCCGCCTGACGCTCGTCGCGATCGTCTTCGAGATCGTCATCGGGATCTCGCTGGGCGTCGTCACGGGGCTGCGGCGCGGGCGTCCCATCGACACCGTCGTCCTGCTCCTGACGCTCGTCGTCATCGCCATCCCCACCTTCGTCACCGGCCTGCTGCTCCAGCTGCTGCTCGGCGTCGAATGGGGCGTGATGAAACCCTCCGTCTCGTCGGAGGCGCCCATCAACGAACTCATCGTGCCGGGACTCGTCCTCGCCTCGGTCTCCCTGGCCTACGTCACCCGGCTCACCCGGACCTCCATCGCCGAGAACCGCCGCGCCGACTACGTCCGCACGGCCATCGCGAAGGGGCTGCCCAGGCACCGCGTCATCACCCGGCATCTGCTGCGCAATTCACTCATCCCGGTGGTCACCTTCATCGGCACGGACATCGGCGCCCTGATGGGCGGTGCGATCGTCACCGAGCGGATCTTCAACATCCACGGCGTCGGCTTCCAGCTCTACCAAGGAATCATCCGGCAGAGCACCCAGACCGTCGTCGGCTTCGTGACCGTCCTCGTCCTGGTCTTCCTGGTGGCCAACCTGATCGTCGACCTCCTTTACGCCGTACTCGACCCGAGGATCCGCTATGCCTGAACCCCGAGAGCCAGACGGAGCCATCGCCCCGACCGGTGCCGGGGGCGCGATGGACCTCGCGGCGACCGAGGGGACCACACTGGAGACGACACCGGGCGGGCCCAGCGGCACCGGTCCGGCCCGCAGCCTGTGGTCCGACGCCTGGCGCGAGCTGCGGCGGAACCCGATCTTCATCATCTCGGGCCTCATCATTCTCTTCCTCGTCTTCATCTCCCTCTGGCCGTCCGCGATCGCCTCCGGCAACCCGCTCGACTGCGACCTCGCCAACGCCCAGAAGAGCTCCACGGCCGGCCACCCCTTCGGCTTCGACGGCCAGGGCTGCGACGTCTACACGCGGACCGTGTACGGGGCCCGCGCCTCGGTCACCGTCGGCGTCTGCGCCACGCTCGGCGTCGCGATCCTGGGCAGCGTGCTCGGCGGGCTCGCGGGGTTCTTCGGCGGGTTCTGGGACGCGATCCTCTCCCGGATCACCGACGTCTTCTTCGCCATCCCCGTCGTACTCGGCGGCCTGGTGCTCCTGTCGGTCGTCACCAGCAACACCGTCTGGCCGGTGATCGGCTTCATGGTCCTGCTCGGCTGGCCGCAGCTCTCGCGCATCGCCCGCGGCTCCGTGATCACGGCCAAGCAGAACGACTACGTCCAGGCGGCTCGGGCGCTCGGCGCCTCCAACTCGCGGATGCTCCTTCGGCACATCGCGCCGAACGCGATCGCCCCGGTGATCGTGGTCGCCACCATCGCGCTCGGCACGTACATCGCCCTGGAGGCGACGCTCTCGTACCTCGGCGTCGGCCTGAAGCCGCCCACCGTGAGCTGGGGCATCGACATCTCGGCCGCGTCCCAGTACATCCGCAACGCCCCGCACATGCTGCTCTGGCCCGCCGGAGCGCTCGCGATCACCGTGCTCGCGTTCATCATGCTCGGCGACGCCGTGCGCGACGCCCTCGACCCGAAGCTGAGGTAGGCGCCCATGGCAACCGTGGCATCCGAGGCGTCCACCACGGGGACGCAAAAGTCCAAGCTCCTCGAAGTGCGCGATCTGCACGTGGAATTCAGGACCAGGGACGGTGTGGCCAAGGCCGTCAACGGCGTCGATTACACCGTCAGCGAGGGCGAGACGCTCGCCGTGCTCGGCGAGTCGGGCTCCGGCAAGTCCGTGACCGCGCAGGCCATCATGGGCATCCTCGACATGCCGCCCGGCAAGATCACCGGGGGAGAGATCCTCTTCAAGGGCCAGGACCTCCTGAAGCTCAAGGAGGAGGAGCGGCGCAAGACGCGCGGCGCCGGAATGGCGATGATCTTCCAGGACGCCCTGTCGTCCCTGAACCCGGTGGTCAGCGTCGGCCAGCAGCTCGGTGAGATGTACGTCGTCCACCAGGGGATGTCCCGAAAGGACGCCAGGACCAAGGCCGTCGAGCTGATGGACCGGGTGCGCATCCCGGCCGCGAAGGAACGGGTCGGGCAGTACCCGCACCAGTTCAGCGGCGGCATGCGCCAGCGCATCATGATCGCCATGGCGATGGCGCTCGAACCCTCGCTGATCATCGCCGACGAACCGACCACCGCCCTCGACGTGACGGTCCAGGCCCAGGTGATGGACCTGCTCGCCGAGCTCCAGCGCGAGCTGCACATGGGCCTGATCCTCATCACCCACGACCTGGGCGTCGTGGCGGACGTCGCCGACAACATCGCCGTGATGTACGCGGGGCGCATCGTCGAGAAGGCCCCCGTCCACGAGATCTACAAGGCCCCCGCGCACCCGTACACACGCGGCCTCCTTGAGTCGATCCCCCGGCTCGACCAGAAGGGCCAGGAGCTCTACGCGATCAAGGGCCTGCCGCCCAACCTCATGAACATCCCGCCCGGCTGCGCCTTCAACCCCCGCTGCCCGATGGCGCAGGACGTCTGCAGGACCGATGTGCCGCCCCTCTACGACGTGGCGTACGAAGGCCTGACCGCCGACCGCCGGAGCGCCTGCCACTTCTGGAAGGAGACGCTCCATGCCTCGTGGTGAGCACATCAGCAAGAAGCAACTGGAGGACGAGGGCGAGACCGCGCGGCAGTTGCTGCACAAGGCGCAGGCGGAGCACGAGTACGCCGCGAACGGCTCGGCGTCGGGACGCGAGCCGATCCTCCAGGTGCGGGGCCTGGTCAAGCACTACCCGCTCACCCAGGGCATCGTCATCCGCAAGCAGATCGGCGCGGTCAAGGCCGTCGACGGCGTCGACTTCGACCTCGGCAGGGGCGAGACACTCGGCATCGTGGGGGAGTCCGGCTGCGGCAAGTCGACGGTCGCGAAGATGCTGGTGAATCTGGAGCGGCCGACGGCGGGCGAGATCCACTACAAGGGCGAGGACATCAGCAAGCTCTCGGGGCGTGCGCTGAAGGCGGTGCGCCGCAACATCCAGATGGTGTTCCAGGACCCGTACACGTCGCTGAATCCCCGTATGACGGTGGGCGACATCATCGGTGAGCCGTACGAGATCCATCCCGAGGTCGCGCCGAAGGGCTCGAGGCGGCAGAGGGTGCAGGAGCTCCTTGACGTGGTCGGCCTGAACCCCGAGTACATCAACCGCTATCCGCACCAGTTCTCCGGCGGCCAGCGCCAACGGATCGGCATCGCGCGGGGGTTGGCGCTGCGGCCCGAGATCATCGTGGCGGACGAGCCGGTGTCGGCGCTGGATGTTTCCGTGCAGGCGCAGGTGGTGAACCTCCTGGACCAGCTGCAGAACGACTTCGATCTGTCGTACGTGTTCATCGCCCACGACCTGTCGATCGTGCGGCACATCTCCGATCGAGTGGGTGTGATGTACCTGGGGCGGATCGTGGAGATCGGCTCCGAGGACGAGATCTACGAGCACCCGACGCATCCGTACACGCAGGCGCTGCTGTCGGCTGTGCCGGTGCCTGATCCCGAGGCGCGGGAACATCGGGAGCGGATCATTCTGGCGGGCGACGTGCCGTCGCCGGCCAACCCGCCATCGGGGTGCCGTTTCCGCACGCGGTGCTGGAAGGCGCGGGAGCGGTGTGCCTTGGAGGTGCCTGCGCTTGCCGTTCCGGCGGAGTTTCGCGGGGTTTCGGGCCCCGCGGCCCACGATTCGGCGTGCCACTTCGCGGAGGAGAAGCAGGTGGTTCCGTAGGGGCGGTCCCTGCGGCCGGACGGGCTGGAAGTATCCAGCCCGTCCGGCGTTTGAGGATGAACTCGGCGGAGCCGGTGATGGCGGGCGACCAAGGCCCCCGCGCCGAGCGGGTTTTCGGGAGGGGGCGGGGTCGGGGAAAGAAACGTGCGGGCAACCCGGCCGACCCGGCATTGCCACAAGCACACGGCAGGCTTACGGACGTACGGCCGTGCGGGTGCCGTAGACCGGCCGGGGTTCGCCATGTCGCCCCGGCCGGTCGCCTGCGCTTAGGGCAGGCCCAACGAACGCTTCAGGAAGTCCACCTGGAGCAGCAGCAAGTTCTCCGCCACCTGCTCCTGCGGAGTCATGTGCGTGACCCCGGAGAGCGGAAGGACCTCATGGGGCCGCCCCGCGGCAAGCAGCGCCGATGACAACCGCAGGGCATGCGCCACCACTACGTTGTCGTCCGCAAGACCGTGCACGATCATCAGCGGGCGGTTCGGCACCTCCGGCGCGACCAGACCCTCCTCGGTGACCAGCGAACTCAGGGCGTACGGCGCCGGGTCCTCACCCGGGTTCCCCAAGTACCGCTCCGTGTAGTGCGTGTCGTACAGTCGCCAGTCCGTCACCGGCGCCCCCGCCACCCCCGCGTGGAAGACATCGGGGCGGCGAAGGACCGCGAGCCCCGCCAGGTAACCGCCGTACGACCAGCCGCGGATGGCGACCCGGTCCAGGTCCAGGGGGAACGAGGGGGCCAGGCCCTGCAAGGCGTCCACCTGGTCGTCCAGGGTCAGGGTGAAGTCGCGGCGGATCTCCTTCTCCCAGGCCGGGGAGCGGCCCGGCGTGCCGCGGCCGTCCGCGACGATCACCGCGAAGCCCTGGTCGGCGAACCACTGGGACGTGAGGTACGGATTGTGGGCGGCGAGGACCCGCTGTCCGTGCGGGCCGCCGTACGGGTCGAGGAGCACGGGGAGAGGGCCCGAGCCCTCCTTGTAATCCGTGGGGAGCAGGACGGCGCACGGGATCTTGCGTGCGCCCCCTTCGGTGAGGGTCACGCGCGGCGTGAGCCCCGGATGCTGCGCGTACGAGGCGACGGTCGCCACCTGCTTGCCGTCGCGCAGTACCTGGACACGGGAGCCCGGCTGGTCGAGGGTGGCCGACACGAGGACCGTGAGGCCGCCGGAGCGCACCGCCGAGTGCACCCCGGCGTCGGTGGAGACGCGCTCGACGCCCAGTTCGTTGACGCGGTAGACGTGCACCTCGCCCGTCTCCGGTACGGCCGCGGCCTCGCCCGCCGACGCCGAGATCAGTACGTCGTCGTCCGCCACGTCAAGGACCGCGCGGACGTGCAACTGCGGCCCGGTCAACGGGCGTTCGCCCACCGCCAGGACCCGCGCGCCGCCCTCGTCCACGATCCGCACCAGCCTCCCGCTGGGGGACCAGGACGGGGCTCCGGGGAAGAGCTCGAGCCACTGCGGATCCTCTTCCGCGTGCACCATCCGGGTCGAGCCGTCGTCCGGGTCCACCGCCAGGTAGAGCTGGCTGAGCTGGTCACGGGACTGGACGAGGAGCAGCGGCGCCCCGGCGGACGACCAGTGCACCCGCGCCAGGTACGGGTAGCGGGCGCGGTCCCACACCACCTCGGTGCGCTCGCCGTCGAGGTTCACCACGAAGAGGCGTACGTCCGCGTTGGCCGTGCCCGCCGCCGGGTACGCGACCCGCGTGGGCTCCGTCTCCGGGTGCGCGGGGTCGGCGATCCACCAGCGCCGGACCGGGGCGTCGTCGGCGCGCGCGACCAGGAGGCGGTCCGAGTCGGGCGACCACCAGTAGCCTCGCGAACGCCCCATCTCCTCGGCCGCGATGAACTCCGCGAGGCCGTACGTCACGGTCGCCTTCTCGGCGGAGTCCGGCTCCGGCGCCGCAAGGGCCCGGTCGCCCTCGCCGTCGGCGCCCGTCACCCGCAGGGCGCCCCCGGCGACGTACGCGATGTGGCGGCCGTCGGGCGAGGGGCGCGGGTCGATCACCGGGGCGGGGGCGGGCAGTTCGCGGGCCGTGCCCACGCGCAGCTCCGCCACGAACAGCCGCCCGGAGAGGGTGAAGGCGGCGAGTTCCACCGCCGCGTCCGTCGCGTACCCCACGATGCCCGCGCCGCCCTCGCGGCTGCGCTCGCGGCGGGCCCGCTCCTGGGCGGAGAGCCGCTCGGCCGCGCCCTCCAACAGGGCCCGGGGATCGGCCGCGACGCGCTCGGCCGTGCCGTCCGTCAGGTCCATGACCCAGAGTTGGTTCGCCCGGTCGGTGCCGGACGACGAGCGGAGGAAGGCGACGCGGGACCCGTCCGGCGCCACCGTGAACGCGCGGGGCGCACCGAGAGTGAAGCGTTGCGTGCGGGCGTGCAGGCGGGGGAAGGAGAGCCGCTGCGTCTGACTCTCGGTGGGCCCGGCGGTCCCGGGCATCTCGGTGGTCATCCTCCGAGCCTATGGGGCATGCGCCCCCTCGTGCTGCAGTGCTCCGAGTCATGCGGACCCACGGATAGTTATGATCCGTAGCGCTTAGTGGGTAGGTACCTGCTGGCGTTCGCACTGGTGCAGGGTCTTGGACTTGGAGGTGAGCCGCCGTGGCACTCTCGATTTCGGCGGTGGTGCTACTGGCGATCATCGTCTTCTTGCTGGTCAAGAAGTCAGGGTTGAAGACGGGCCACATGATCGTCTGCGTGCTTCTCGGCTTCTACCTGGCGAGCTCCTCCGTCGCACCGACGATCAACGAGCTGACGACGAACGTGGCGGGGATGATCGGCGACATCAAGTTCTGATCCGTTCGCACTGACTCGTTCGCATCGCGTTCTGATCATTGCGCGGGGTGCTCGTAGGGTGGTCCCATGACGGAACTGCCCGCCCGGCGTCTGCTGCTCGTGCACGCGCACCCCGACGACGAGTCGATCAACAATGGCGCGACGATGGCCAAGTACGCGGCCGAGGGTGCCCATGTCACGTTGGTGACCTGCACGCTGGGCGAGGAGGGCGAGGTCATCCCGCCCGAGCTCGCCCATCTTGCGCCCGACCGCGAGGACGCGCTCGGGCCGCAGCGCATCGGCGAGCTCGCCGCCGCGATGAAGGAGCTCGGCGTCACCGACCACCGGTTCCTCGGCGGTACGGGACGCTACCGCGACTCCGGGATGATGGGCATCGAGCAGAACCACCGGGCGGGCGCCTTCTGGTCCGCCGATCTCGACGAAGCCGCCGCGCACCTCGTCGAGGTGATCCGCGAGGTGCGGCCCCAGGTGCTCGTGACGTACGACCCCGACGGCGGGTACGGCCACCCCGATCACATCCAGGCCCACCGGGTCGCGATGCGTGCCGCGGACCTCGCGGCCGAGGGCGCCTTCCGCGCGGATCTGGGCGAACCGCACACCATCGCCAAGATCTACTGGAACCGTGCGCCGCGTTCGGTCGTCGAAGAGCGGTTCCGGTGGATGGCGGGCGCCCTGCGGCACTCGCCGTTCACGACCCCCGGCGTGGTCGCGGACGTCCCCGGTGTGACGGAGGACGAACGGATCACGGCGGAGATCGACGGGACGGCTTTCGCCCGGTCGAAGGCGGCGGCGATGCGCGCGCACGCCACGCAGATCGAGGTGCAGGGTCCGCTCTTCGTCCTGTCGAACGGGCTCGCGCAGCCGATCTTTGATGTGGAGTACTACGAGTTGGTGCGAGGAGAAGCCGGTGCGGTGGACGGCGAACGTGAGACGGATCTGTTCGCGGGGCTCGCGGGGCTCGCGGGCCCGGGGCCCGAAGGGGTGACGGCGCCGTGAGTACTCGTTCGCGTGCGACATCTGCTCCGGCCTCCGGCCCGCGTGGTTCCGCCTCCGGTTCCGCCGCCGCTCCGCCGGGCGGCAGCGCGCTGGCCCAGCCGCTGAACTTCGGCCGGATCGCCTCGTACGGCGGCCTGTTCGTCCTCGGCGCGATCATCGGGACCGCCGGTGCGCTCGTCCAAGGGGGCTGGGCCCCGGGCGGGTTGCTGCTCGCGCTCCTCGGGGCGGCGGGGCTCTTCTACGGAGGGGCGCGTGCGATCGGCAGCAGAGCGGGGGCGGTGGCGCCGGCGGCGGGCTGGCTCGTCGCCGTCATGCTGCTCACGACCAGCCGGCCCGAGGGGGACTTCCTCTTCGGTGCGGGGCTCGGCTCGTACGCCTTCCTGCTGGGCGGCATGGCAGTCGCTGTGATGTGTGCCACGCTCGGGCAGCGGCCGCAACCAGGCGGGCCCGCCGCCCGACTTGGCAAGTGACGTACCACTTCAGCCCTTGTGCCGTACGGGATTGACGGCGGTCACAGGATGAGTGCCGACGGCGGCCAGTATGGTGGTGCGCGCCGTCGAGCCTCCCCAGCTTCCGGCCGGGGGGAACGCCCCTCCGCGCGGGGAGCACGGGCGGCGGAGCCAACCGGGAGAACCTGCCTTGAGTCGTGAAACTGACAGTTCGTCCTCCGGGCCCCAGGGGCGCGGTGGAGCCGCTTACCCCTCGGGGACGCCGCCGTACGGCTCCCCCGCGCAGGGTGCCGCGTCGGACGGCGCCGTGGACGGCGCGCAGCGGCAGGCCGCCGATGAGCGGCCCGACGAGCCCAAGACCGAGACCACGCTGACCACGCGCATCCGGATCAACATCCCCGGGTCGCGCCCCATCCCACCGGTGGTCATGCGCACGCCCGTCGGCGACAGCGACGCGGGTGCTTCACGTCCGCTGAGCGCAGGCCCGAACCGTGCGGCGGACGGAGCCGATGCCGAGGACGGCGCCGGGCGTCCGGGGTCCGCGACCGGCGCGGGCGGCCCCGGTTCCGCCGGGATGTCCGCTCCGGGCTCTGCGCCCTCCGGGCCTTCAGCGGCCGCGCCCTCGTCGCCTCCCGCTCCGGCGGAGGAGAAGACGAGCGACTGGTTCGCGCCGCGCAAGAGCAGCGCGAGCAGTAGCGGGAACGGTTCGGCCGGACCCTCCGGTCCGGGGTCGGGCGGCTCCCGTCCGGGGCCGGGCGGCTCCGGTACGGGCTCCTTCGACGTGTCCGGTGCCGTGGCGTCGGGTCCGCTCGGCACGGGTGGGCCGCAGGGCGGCGACCCCCAGCGCGGGGACCTGCCGTACTTCTCCGGAGGCGGCGCCGGTGACGGCGGCCGCGGTCCTTCGGGCCCGACCGGCGGACCGGTGACCGGTGACGGCCCGATGGCGCCGAACCCCGCCGACCCGTCCCACCCGGCGAACCAGGCCAACCCGGCGGGCCGCGCGAACCCACTGGCCCCGCCGAACCAGGGCGGCCCCGGCAACCCGGGCAATCCGGGCGGGCGTCCCCACGCGGGCGGCCCCGGCAGCCGCCCCAACCCGGCCAACCCCGCCGCCCGTTCAGGCGCGGGCCCGGCCGCCATGGGCGACGACACCGCCATCCTCACGCCGCAGAAGGGGGGCCCCGTCCAAGGCCCTCCCGGCGGCCCCCGGCCCCCCGCCTCCGGCGGCCCCGTGCACGGCGGCCCCGGCTCGATCCCGGGCGGCCCGAGCGCGCCCTCGCCCGGGACGAACGTCTCCGGCGACACCCTGACCAGCGGCATCCCCGTCGTGCCGCCCGCGCAGAACTCGCCGTTCGCCACGGGCCCGCAGTCCGACGGACCCCTGCCGCACACCCCGCCCAAGCTGCCCGAGCCGGTGCAGCCGAACGTGCCCGCCGCCGCGGCCGCGCCGAAGAAGAAGGGGCGCAACAAGCTCGTTCTCGTGGCCGTCGCCGTGGTCGTCGTGGCCTGCGGGGCCTATGGCGCCGGTCTCTTGATGAACCACGCCGACGTGCCGAAGGGCACCACCGCGCTCGGCGTCGACATCGGCGGCGGCACGCGCGACGAGGCCGTCAAGAAGCTCGACGCGGCGATCGGTGAGCGCGTCGCCAAGCCCTTGAAGCTGTCGGTCGACGGCGAAACGGTCACGCTCAAGCCGGACCAGGCGGGCCTGACCCTGGACAGCCAGGCCACTGTCCGGGAGGCGGCGGGCAGCGACTACAACCCCGTATCGGTGATCGGCTCGCTCTTCGGCGGCGAGCGCGTCGCCGAGCCGGTCATGCCCGTGGACGAGGAGAAGCTCGCGGCCGCCCTGGAGCGCGCCGCCGGCGGCTCGGGCTCGGCCAAGGAGGGCTCGGTCAAGTTCGTGCCCGGCAAGGCCGTCCCCGTGTACGGCAAGGCGGGCAACGGCCTCGACGTCGACGCCTCGACGAAGGCCGTCACCGAGGCGTACAGGAAGCAGGTCGAGACCGGCAGCGCGGGCAACGTCGAACTGCCCGTCACGACCCGCAAGCCGACCGTCGCGAACGCCGAGGTCGACAAGTTCATGACGCGCTTCGCGAAGCCCGCCATGTCCGCCAACGTCACGATCAAGGCGGGCAGCGCGTCGATCCCGTTCGGCCCGGCGAAGTCGCTGCCGAAGGTGCTCGAGACGCAGGTGCTCAAGAACGGCACGCTGCAGCCGCACTACAACCTCGCCGAGCTCAAGAAGCTCTACGGCAACGTCTTCGACGGCATCCTGATCCAGCGCGGCAACGGCGACAAGACTCCGGTCCAGCCGACGGACGTGGCCGCCGCGATGAACAAGGCGCTGATCGGCAAGACGCCCGCCGAGCGGGTCGGTGTGATCGAGACGAACGGCACCTGATCCCCGTACGCACCGGGAGGCCGGACGGCTCACGCGAGTGAACCGTCCGGCCTCTTCCTGTGCGGCGGCATGACATCTGTCATCCCGGAGTCGGCACACACGACACTGCCGCCGTCGGCCGCCTCTTGGCGACGATGGATCACATGAACGCAGCGAGCCCCAGAGCAGCGAGCCCCACAGCAGGGAGCCCCACAGCAGGGAGCTCCACGGCAGTGAGCTTCCAGCAGGTGACCAAGGCCTACGGGGACGTACGCGCCGTCGACGACCTCACGCTCGATCTCCACCCCGGCGAGACGGTCGCCCTCCTCGGGCCCAACGGCGCGGGCAAGTCCTCCACGCTCGACCTGCTGCTCGGCCTGCGGCACGCGGACAGCGGCACCGTGCGGGTCTTCGGCACGAGTCCGCGCGAGGCGATCACGGCGGGCCGGGTCGGCGCGATGCTGCAGAGCGGCGGTCTGATGGCGGAGGTCACCGTCCGCGAGCTGGTACGGCTCGCCTGTGATCTACATCCCAGGCCGTACCGGCCGGACGACGTGCTCGCCGCCGCGGGCCTCACCCAACTCGCCGACCGCAAGGTCGACAAGCTCTCCGGCGGCCAGGAACAGCGCGTCCGCTTCGCACTCGCGACCGCCGGGGCGAACGACCTGATCGTCCTGGACGAGCCGACCACCGGCATGGACGTCACCGTGCGCCAGGCCTTCTGGGCCACCATGCGCGAGCAGGCGGGCCAGGGCCGCACGGTCCTTTTCGCCACGCACTATCTGGAAGAGGCCGACGCCATCGCGGACCGGGTCCTCGTCCTGCACCGCGGCCGTCTCGTCGCCGACGGCACGGCCGCCGAGATCAAGGCGAAGGCGGGGGCGCGGAAGGTCTCCTTCGACCTGCCCGACCGGCCCGACCTGCCCGACCGGCCCGACCTCCCCGAGCTTGACGCCGCGCTCGCGGAGAAGCTCGGCGCCCTGCCGTTCCTCACCGCCGTCGACGTGTCCGGCCACACCGTGCGGCTCCAGTCGACGGACGCAGACGCCACCGTGCACGCGCTGTACGGGCTCGGTCTTTACCCCCGCAATCTCGAAGTCGCCGGCCTCGGCCTGGAGCAGGCCTTCGTGGCGATCACCGCGGCCGAGGAGACCAAAAAGGAGACCAAGAAGGAGACCAAAGAGGAGGCCAAAGAGGAGGCCAGGTCATGCTGATCAAGCTGGAGATCGTCCGCGCCCTGCGCAACAAGAAGTTCCTCTTCTTCTCCGTCATCTACCCGTCGATGCTCTTCGTGATCATCGCGGGCGGCCAGGACAGCACGGACATGGTCGGCGACACGGGGCTCGCGCTCCCCGCCTTCTTCATGGTGTCGATGGCGTCCTTCGGTGCCCTCACCGCCGTCCTCATGGGCAACAGCGAGCGCATAGCCAAGGAGCGCGAGAGCGGCTGGGTGCGCCAACTTCGCCTGACGAGCCTGCCGGGGCGCGGCTATGTGATCGCGAAGACGGCGAGTGCCGCTGTCGTCAGCCTGCCGTCGATCGTCGTGGTGTTCGTGGTCGCCGCGGCCGTCAAGGACGTGCGCCTCGACGCCTGGCAGTGGCTGGCGCTCACCGCCGCGATCTGGGCGGGCAGCCTCTGCTTCGCCGCGCTCGGCGTGGCCATCGGCTATCTCGCGACAGGTGACGCCGTCCGACCGATCACGATGATCGTGTACTTCGGGCTCTCGGTACTCGGCGGTCTGTGGATGCCCACGGCCACCTTCCCGCGGTGGCTGAGCGACATCGCGACCTGGCTGCCGACCCATGCGTACGCTGCCCTCGGACAGGCCATCGAACTGGGCGACGCTCCACACGCGAAGGACATCGCGCTCCTCGTCGGGTACTTCGTCCTCTTCGCGGGCGGTGCGGCATGGCTGTACCGGAAGGACACATCGAAGGCGTGAGTGACACCGACGGTTGCACCGAGCGTGACCACCCCCTGGACAGCTTCGCGCGGCCGGGGCGCGACCGCCGCCAGTGGCTGACGAAGGCGCTGTGGATCGGCATCTGGCTGGTCTTCCTGGCCAGTCCGGTGCAGGACCTGGTGGGCGGCGAGCACGGCGGCACCGCCACCGTGCTCGGCGGCCTCGGTCTTGCCGCGTTCGTGGTGTGCTATCTGTCCCTGGTCTTCCGGTACACCGCCCGGGTGCTCGACTGGCGCCCGGTGCAGGTGTCCTTGGTGGGGCTGCTCGCGCTGGCCGTGATCCTGTCGTTCTCCTTCGGCAAGCCCTGGCTCGGGCTCTTCGTGTACGTCTCCGTGTCCGCGGGTGCCGTGCTGCCGCTGCGCCACGCGGCGTGGGTCATCCCGGGCGTCACCGGCGTCATGATCCTGATCGGCGTGCGCACCGACAGCGTCGCGGACCTGCTCGGCAGCCTCGCCGTGCTGACCGTCCTGGTCGGCTTCGCGATGACCGGGGTGCGCGAGCTGGTCCGTACGACGATCGAGCTGCGCCAGGCACGGGCCACCGTCGCCCAACTGGCCGCCAACGAAGAGCGGCTGCGGCTCGCCCGCGACCTCCACGACCTGCTCGGCCACTCGCTCTCCCTGATCACGCTGAAGAGCGAACTGGCCGGGCGGATGCTCCCGGCCCACCCCGACAAGGCCGCGCAGCAGGTGGCCGACATCGAGCAGGTCAGCCGCCAGGCCCTGGTGGACGTGCGCGAGGCGGTCTCCGGCTACCGCAGGCGCACCCTCGCCGGCGAGCTCGCGGGCGCCCGCACGGCGCTCACCGCCGCCGGTGTCGAGGCCGACGTACCGCTTGAGGCGCCCGACGTGCTGCCCGCAGAGGACGGCGAGACGGCGCTGGCCTGGGCGCTGCGCGAGGCGGTGACGAACGTGGTGCGGCACAGCGGTGCGCGCCGCTGCACGGTGGCGTTCACGTCGCGGCACACCCTGGACGGGCCGGTCGTCGAACTGTCCGTGGAGGACGACGGCAGGGGCGCCTCCGCGGCGAGCGCGAGCTCCGGGGCGGGCAACGGACTGACGGGCCTGACCGAGCGCGTGGAGGCGGTCGGCGGCGCCCTGGACGTGGGACCCGGCGCCCGCAGGGGCTTCCGGCTCACGGCCAGGGTGCCGCTCGGCGGGGGTGCGGCCGACGACAGCGGCGGCTCCGCCACGGGATCTTCGGCTCTAGGATCCTCCGCATGAGTACGTACAGCGCGGGCCCCACCGTCAGGGTGCTGCTCGCCGAGGACCAGTCGATGGTCCGCGAGGCCCTCGCGGCGCTGCTCGGCCTCGAGCCGGACATCGAGGTGGTCGCGCAGGTGGCCCGCGGCGACGAGGTCCTGGCGGCGGCGCGCGAGCACGCGGTGGACGTGGCGCTGCTCGACATCGAGATGCCGGGCAGCACGGGCATCGAGGCGGCGGCCGAACTCCACGCCGAGTTGCCGGAGTTGAAGATCGTGGTGCTCACCACCTTCGGCCGCCCCGGATACCTGCGCAGCGCCATGGAGGCGGGCGCCGACGCCTTCCTGGTCAAGGACGCGCCCGCGGCCCAGCTCGCCGACGCGGTCCGCAAGGTCCTCGCCGGGGAGCGGGTCATCGACCCCACGCTCGCGGCGGCGGCACTGGCCGGGGGCGCGAACCCGCTGACCGACCGCGAGCGCGAGGTCCTGCGCGCGGCGGCCGACGGCGCCGGAAACGCTGAACTCGCCGCGGCCCTGCACCTCTCGGCGGGCACGGTCCGCAACTACCTCTCGACGGCCATCCAGAAGCTGGCCGTGCGCAACCGCGCCGAGGCGGTCAAGGCGGCCAGGGACAAGGGCTGGCTCTGAAGCCCCGAACTGCCTTGTGCTGAGCATCAGTTCAGCATCGCCCGCGCCCCGCGTGCCTCCTGACGCAGTCGCCCCGCCGCCGCCTCGTCGGTGGCGGCCAGTGCGTCGGCGTACGTCTCGATCTCCATGGCACCGGTCAGGAAGTCGCCGCGCTGGACGAGGAGTTGGGCCCGGTCATAGTGCAACTGGTCGGAGTGCGCGGGCAGCAGCAGGGAGAGTTCGACCGCCCAGAGCGCGACGTCCGAGCGCTCGGGGCGGGCCGCCGCCCACGCGCGGATGTTGTTGAGGATGCGCAGCACGATGTTCAGCGGATCGGCGGGCGTCAGCATCGAGGAGCTCACCGTGCCGCCCGACGAACCGGCGACGAGCAGCTCCGCGTCCTCACCCGTCAGGAGCCGCCCGCCCGCGAACGGGTCGGTGAGCACCTGCTCGTCGCGTGCGCCGAAGCCGACCACGAAGTGACCGGGCAGCGCGACGCCGTAGACGGGAGCGCCCGCCCGGCGCGCCACCTCGATCCACACCACCGAGAGCAGGATCGGCAGCCCCCGGCGGCGCTCCAGTACCTCGTGCAGCAGCGAGGACTCCAGGCGCTGGTAGTCCGCGGGCGTTCCCATGAACCCGTACCGCGCCCCCAGGAGCTCGGCGAGCGCCGCCGCCCACTCCCGCGCGCCGCCGGGCCGGTAGGGCAGCTGACCGGCGAGCCGGTCCAGCTCGATCTGCGCCGCGTCGATGCCGTCGTCGGCAAGGTCGGGATCGGCCTCCGCGCTCAGCAGGAGGCACAGCAGGGACAGGTCGGGCCGCTCGGACCTGGCCTCCTCAGCGAACCGCCGCCGGGACGCGGCGGTCCTTGACTCCTCGTGCATGCGTGCCTCGTGCCTTACTTACCGAGCCGACCGGTAGGAGCTACCGAGCCGACGGGTATCGATAGTGGTGGTACGTGTGGTGCGCGGCGAACCCAAGACCGCCGTACAGCGCCCGCGCACCCTCGTTGTCGTCCTCGACCTGCAGCCACGCCGCCGAAGCGCCTTCGGCGAGCGCCTGCCGGGACAGTGCGGCCATCACCGCGGACGCAAGTCCCTGCCTGCGGTGCGCCGGATCCACCTCGACCGCCATGAATCCCGCCCAGCGCCCGTCCACGACACAGCGCCCGATCGCCGCGGGCCCCGCGTCACGAGAGGCCCCGGGCACGGAAGCGAACCACACCGAGGGGCCGCCCGCCAGCACCTGGAGCACATGAGGTCCAGCGACCCCGAATCGCTTGTACGGCCGCAGCCACGCCTCGTCGAAGGAGCGCGAAAGACGCACCCGTTCCACGGTCGCGTCGGGCAGGTCGAGATCACCGAGCGGCGCGAGGGCCCCGACGTGGATCTCCGAACTCACCTCGCGCTCCCAGCCCCGCTCGTCGAGCTCCGCGCAGAGCAGCTCCTGGGTGCCTTCGGCCCCGGTCGCGGTCTGGATGTACGCGGGCAGCCCCCGCTGCTCGTACCACTGGCGTACGTACGCGAGGGCCTCGTCCAGCGGTCGTCCCGGATCGCCCAGCGGCAACACCGAATTGGCCCGCCGGGTGAAGCCCACCCGTCGCCCGGCCACCGCCCCTCCACGACGCGCTTCGCGCGACTCCTCCTGAGCGGCCGCCCGCAGCTCCCACTCACCGAGCCGCTCGCTCTCCACCGGTGGCCAGGCACGCGCGGCGACCCGGGCCAGCTCCACGTAGGACGCGGCGGGGCCGCGCCTGCGGGCCGGGGCCGGGGGGACCACCTTGCCCGCGACGAGGGAGCTCTCCACGATGGGGACACGCTCACCGTCGCGTCGTGTGATCAGTACCACACCATCGTTCCACGATGTGAGAACACCCACCGTGTCAGTGAACTTACCGCCCGTCCTCGACCCGTCGTCAAGGCGCCTTACAGAGACCCGTTTGCCCACGTCAGCAGGGGTAATTCGGACCTCGAGCCGTCCGCCCGCAGTGAATTCCACAGCTCTGTACGCCCCTCCTGTTCGGATCATGCCCGGGAACGGAGATACTAGAGGTGGGCATCGACGACGCCGCGCTCCCGCGCGCCAGGCGAGCGGAGCCTGAAGACGGCCCGCCAACGCCCGTATCGAGGAGGAACGACAGCGTGACCTACGTCATCGCGCAGCCTTGTGTCGACGTCAAGGACAAGGCGTGCATCGAGGAGTGCCCGGTCGACTGCATTTACGAGGGCTCCCGGTCCTTGTACATCCACCCGGACGAATGCGTCGACTGTGGAGCCTGTGAACCGGTCTGCCCGGTCGAGGCGATCTTCTATGAAGACGACACTCCGGAAGAGTGGAAGGACTACTACAAGGCGAACGTCGAGTTCTTCGACGAGCTCGGATCGCCCGGTGGTGCCAGCAAGCTCGGCCTGATCGAGCGCGACCACGCCTTCATCGCCGCATTGCCGCCGCAGAACCAGTAACGGCAGCTTGAAGCGCCGCCCCGGTCCCGTACGGCACACATCGCTGTACGGGGCCGAGGCATTTGTCCACACACGCAGTACGGGAGTCAGCACGTGTCCGTAGTCGCAGGTCTTTCCGGCCGCCTTCCCACCTTCCCCTGGGACAAGCTGGAGCCGTACAAGGCCACGGCGGCCGCCCATCCCGGCGGCATCGTCGACCTGTCGGTGGGCACCCCGGTCGACCCGGTGCCCGAGCTGATCCAGAAAGCGCTGATCGCGGCGGCGGACTCGCCCGGCTATCCGACGGTCTGGGGCACGCCCGAGCTGCGTGACGCGATCACCGGCTGGTGCGAGCGCCGCCTGGGCGCGCGCGACGTGACGCACCGGAACGTACTGCCGATCGTGGGCTCCAAGGAGCTGGTGGCCTGGCTGCCGACGCAGCTGGGCCTGGGCCCCGGCGACGTCGTCGCCTACCCGCGCCTCGCCTACCCGACGTACGAGGTGGGCGCGCGCCTGGCTCGCGCGGAGTACGTCGCGTACGACGACCCCACCGAGCTCGACCCCACGGGCCTGGGGCTCCTCTGGCTCAACTCGCCCTCGAACCCCACAGGTCGCGTCCTTTCCAAGGAAGAGCTGATCCGCACGGTCGCCTGGGCGCGTGAGCACGGGGTGCTCCTCGTGAGCGACGAGTGCTACCTGGAGCTCGGCTGGGAGGCGGAGCCGGTCTCGGTCCTGCACCCGGACGTGTGCGGTGGTTCGTACGAGGGGATCGTCGCCGTCCACTCGCTCTCCAAGCGGTCGAACCTCGCGGGCTACCGCGCGGCCTTCCTCGCCGGTGACGCGGACGTCCTCGGCGAGCTGCTCCAGATCCGCAAGCACGGCGGCATGATGACGTCCGCGCCGACGCAGGCCGCGGTCGTCGCGGCGCTCGGGGACGACGAGCACGTGCGCGTACAGCGCGAGCGATATCTCGCTCGCCGTACCGCCCTGCGCGACGCCCTGCTCAAGCACGGCTTCCGCGTCGAGCACAGCGAGGCGAGCCTCTACCTCTGGGTCACCCGGGACGAGTCCTGCTGGGACACGGTCGGGCACCTCGCGCGGCTCGGCATCCTGGTGGCCCCGGGCGACTTCTACGGCCCGGCGGGCGACCGTTTCGTCCGCGTGGCGTTGACCGCGACGGACGAGCGCGTGGCGGCGGCGGTCGAGCGGCTCGCCTCCTGAACCGCTGAAGCCGCTGAAGCCGCTGACCGCAGCCCCGGAGCGAGGGAGAGCGTGACGGCGACGGACGCCGTGGCCAGGACGGTCATGGCGTCCGCGGGCGATGTCAGCTGGGCGAGGCCGCCCGCGAGCGCGGCGGCTACGCCCTGCATCGTGAGCATCCCGGACGCGTGCAGGCCAAGGGCGTGCCCGCTCAACTCGTCCGGCGTCAGGGCCATCAGCTGCTCCTGGAGCAGCAGGCTCGCCGAGAACCCGATCGAGGCGAGCACGACCGCCGTCAGCGCGAAGGGCAGCCCAGGCCGCAGCGCGAAGACCAGGTACGGGACGGCGAGCAGCAGCCGCAGCGGCGCGGCGAGCCGCTCGCGCCACCGGGGCGGCAGCAGGCGTCCGGTCAGCACGTCCCCGACGAGCATCCCGAACGCGGCGAAGGCGAAGAGCAGCCCCGCGTGGCCCGGCGCGTACGGGACGTAGAGCGACTCGCAGCCCACGATCAGGCCGTTGGGCAACCAGAGCGCGAGATACACGGCACGCCGTGGCTTCGACGACCACAGCAACACGTTCGTGCGCCAGGTCTCGGCCACCGAGGGGCGGCCCGCGGCGCGCGGTGCCCTGCGCACGAGGCCGCAGCGCGCGACGACCGCCGCCGCGACGTAGAACCCGGCACCGACGAGCAGGGTTCCGCGCGGCGAGAGCGTGGCGACCAGGACGCCGCCGAGCCCGAAGCCGCAGATCTGCATCGTGCCGTTGGACATGTTGAGCACGGAGCGGCCGAGCAGATATCCCTCCCTGGAGAGGATGTCGTTGAGCAGCCCGTAGCGCACACCGCCGCCGAGCGCGGCCAGCGTCCCCAGGCCCAGGAGGAGTGCGAACGCGACCCACAGGGGAAGCCCGGGGATGGCCTGCGCGGCGGTGGCGGCGCCGAAGACCAGCGCGAGGCCCGCCGTCGCGCCGCGCGGCGGCAGCCGGTCGGCCGCCGACAACAGGGCGGTGGCGCCCAGGACGTGGGCCAGCGATGGCCCGAACATGCCGAGTGCGGAGAGCAGCGGAGAGCCGGTCCTGTCGTAGATCAGCGTGCCGAGTGCCAGGCCGCTCACCGTCTGGGCCGCCGCCTGGAAGGAGGCGCCCAGGAAGAACGGCGTGAACTCCGGGGTGCGGAAGAGCTCGCGGTAGGTACGCATGCCCCGGAGTCTCGGGGCGCCGGGAACACAGGCGTTAACGTTGCGCGGAGCGGCGAAACGTGGTCGACGGGGCGGGGTGCGGCATGGGCTGGTGGCAGGTCAACGCGGACACGCTCGCGGGCAGCCGCTTCGTCGTCTCACCGCTGGCCGAGGCGACCGCGAGCCTCTTCTCGCTGGAGCGGCGCACGGCCCGGCATCCGGGGGAGCGGGCCTGGCTCGACGCCCATCTGCCCGCCTACGGCGAGCGCCTGGCCGCCGACCCCGGCCTCGCGGAGCTGGCGCGGGCCGCGCTCGGCGACCGGACGCGTTGGATCGCGGACTTCCTCACGCCGACTCCCACCGGGGAGCCGGAGGCGTCCTTCGACGAGGAGGTGGCGCGGGTCCGCGAGACCTCCGACGGCGTGGCCCGCGAGCACCTGACCCGGTCCTTCGGTGGCCCGCTGACCGCCACGCTGCTCCGGCCGGCTCCCGCGGACCGGATGGCCGGTCTCCTGGAGTGGGTGTGGACGCGGACGGTACTGCCGCGCTGGCCCCGCATCCGTACGGTCATCGAGGCCGATGTCATCGCGCGCACCGCCCAGTTGAGCCAGGGCGGCTGGATCGAGGCGCTGAACGGCATGCGGCCGGGGATGCGCTGGCTGGGGGAGAGCAGGCTCCAGATCAATACCCACGACTACCCGCCGCGCGAGATCTCCGGGGCGCGCCTCCTCTTCGTGCCGGTGACGCCGTGGCAGAGCTGGGTGTCGTGGGACGCGGCGGACCGGTACGCGGTCGTGTACCCGTGCTCGGGGGTGCTCGCCGACGCGGACCGTACGGCGTCGGTGCCCGAGCCGCTCGGCAGGCTCCTGGGTCCGGGGCGGGCAGCGGTCCTGGTGCTGCTCGCGGCGCCGAAGACCACCTCGCAGCTGGTGACGCTGACGGGGCAGGGGCTCGGCTCGGTGGGCCGCCATCTGCGGGTGCTGCTCGACGCGGGGCTCGTGCGCAGGCGGCGTACGGGGCGGTCGGTGCTGTATTTCCGTACGGCGGCGGGGGAGGTCCTCGTCGACGCGCAGGGGCACGGGTGAGGTGAGGCGAGCCGGCACGCGAGGAGGGCCCGGAGCCAGTGGCTCCGGGCCCTCCTCTCAGGTGCGCGGGTCAGCCGAGCGGCAGGCTCTTGACCGGCAGCTGGTCGGTGGGCAGTCCGCCCTTGGTGACCGTGTCCGTCGGCAGGCCCTCGCCGACGGCGTCGGTCGGCAGACCGTCCTTGGTGGCCGTGCCCGTGGTCTCGCCGACGACGTCACCGGCGTTGCCCGCGAGGTCGCCCGCGGCCTTCTGCGCCACGGGGGTCGTGGTCTTCGCGCCCGAGCCGACGACCTTGCCCGCGGTCGGGACGCCCTTCTTCACGGCCTTGCTGCCGGTCTCACCCGCGAGACCGGTGGTGTTCTGAGCCGCGCCGTCGACGGTGTTGCCCAGACCGGCACCGTCCAGGGCGGTCACACCGCCCAGGTCGGGCGTGGCCGGAAGCTCGGCGGCGCTTGCGGAGCCGGCCGCACCGACCACGGGAGCCGCCCCCGCTGCGATGAGCAGCGCGGCGCGGGCGATCCGGCGGGTCAGGGGGAGGGACATGATGCTCCTTCAGACGGGAGAGGACGTTGGTGTGTCCGGCCGGATGGGGCCCGGCGCTCGGACGCAGTGACTACCGCTCGAAGTCCTCGAAGGTTGCGGTGGGCCAACGTAAAGAGTTGGCAATGCATCGCATAATCGGCTGTGGATAAAAACGGGCAAAGGGTCCGGCGCGCGAGAGCCTGCTGAATCGTCAATCCCCTGTGTTCACAGGGGGTTTGGCGGGCGCGGGGTGAAGGGCGCGAATGTCTGGACGGCGCGTCGCCCGTGAGTGATCAATGTGGCTCGATCGGGTGACACTCCGTACTACTGCCCCATGACGATCAGGACGTCGCCCGCGCCGGAACCGGCGTCCTGACGCCGCGCCTCCTTGCCTGCCTTGCCCGACTTGCGCCATTCCTTCCCGGAATCCGTGGCGCTCCACTCCCGCCCGCCGTACGAGACGCGCTCGATGCCGAGCGTGGACGCCTGGGCCACCGCCCAGTGCGCGAGCTCCCAGCCCCGCTGCTCGCCGCCGGCCGCACTGCCCGCCGCGGCATCGACCGGCACGGTGACCGTGCCGCCGCCGCTCCGGGGCGCCACGTCGCGGCCGAAGTCGCGGACCAGGGCCTCCCGCACCTTCTTCGGGTCGCCCGGCTCGTCGGACGCCGCGTCGCTCTCGCAGGTGAGCGTGGCGGGGGCGCGGCCGGTCAGCGCGGCGGCGAGGAGCGCGGCGTCCGGCTCGTGCTTCGCGTACGCCTGCGGATAGCCGCTGCGCTGCACGCGCTGCGCGGCAACGGTCAGGGGGAGCCGTGAATAGCCCGGGACGTCCTTCAGGTGGGCGTAGAAGCGCGCGGCCGAGTACGCGGGGTCCATGATCTGCTTCTCGTTCCCCCAGCCCTGTGAGGGCCGCTGCTGGAAGAGGCCGAGCGAGTCACGGTCGCCATGGCTGATGTTGCGGAGCCCCGACTCCTGAAGGGCCGTCGCCAGGGCGATGGTGACCGCGCGCTCCGGCATGCCGCGGGAGGTGCCCACGGCGGCCACCGTCGCCGCGTTCTGAGCCTGCTCCGCACCGAATTCGTACGATGCCCCGTCGCCGTTGCCCGACACGACCTGGCAGCGTGGAGCGGCCTTGCCCCCGAAGACGTACTGCACGACCACATAGCCCACGAGCGCGAGCAGGATCGCGACGGCGGCCCCGATACGGATGAGGCGACCGCGCCGGGCGAGGGTGGGGGGCTCAGGCACGCGACCAAGGTACTGGAGGCCACCGAGAGGGCGGCGGGCCGAGGGGCGTTAGGGTCGAAGCCATGGCCCAGACCTCACACGACACGTCGCTCGACCTCACGCTCGACGCTGCCGCGCTCACCGCCCAGCTGGTCGATTTCCCGTCGCCGAGCGGCGAGGAGAAAGCACTCGCCGACGCCATCGAGACGGCCCTGCGCCGCCTGCCGCACCTCACGGTCGACCGGCACGGCAACAACGTGGTGGCACGCACGAACCTGGGCCGCTCCGAGCGCGTGATCCTGGCCGGACACATCGACACCGTCCCGATCGCCGACAACGTACCGTCGCGCCTGGACGAGGACGGCGTCCTGTGGGGCTGCGGCACCTGCGACATGAAGTCGGGCGTCGCCATCCAGCTGCGCATCGCCCAGACCGTGACCGAGCCGAACCGCGACCTCACCTTCGTCTTCTACGACAACGAAGAGGTCGCCGCCCATCTGAACGGCCTCGGCCACGTCGCCGAGGCCCACCCCGACTGGCTCGTCGGCGACTTCGCGATCCTCCTGGAGCCGACCGACAACCAGGTCGAGGGCGGCTGCCAGGGCACCCTGCGGGTCCTCCTGAAGACGAAGGGCACGCGCGCGCACTCCGCGCGCGCGTGGATGGGCTCGAACGCCATCCACAAGGCCGCGCCGATCCTCGCGAAGCTCGCCGCGTACGAGCCGCGCAAGCCGGTGGTCGACGGCCTGCAGTTCCACGAGGGCCTCAACGCCGTACGCGTCGAGGGCGGCGTCGCCACCAACGTCATCCCCGACGAGTGCACCGTCGTCGTCAACTTCCGTTACGCCCCGGACCGCTCCGAGGACGAGGCGCTCGCCTTCGTGCGCGACTACTTCGCGGACTGCGAGATCGACGAGTTCATCGTCGATGACCACACCGGCGGGGCGCGCCCCGGCCTGAACCACCCCGCCGCCGCGGCCTTCATGGCGGCGGTCGGCGGCGAGGCGAAGCCCAAGTTCGGCTGGACCGACGTATCCCGCTTCAGCGCGCTCGGGGTGCCCGCCGTGAACTACAGCCCCGGCGACCCGCTGCTCGCCCACAAGATCGACGAGCGCGTGAAGGTCTCGCTGATCCCGGAGGCCGAGAAGCGGCTGAGCGCCTGGCTGACATCGTGAGTTCCGGTAAGGATGCGTCGCCTGTAACGCCCGTAGACCTACGCTGAACCAGCACGTCGAGCAAGACCGCCAGCGGAAGGGGACGATCATGGGTAGTCCAGAAGGTCAGGGCCCGCCGGAGGAGCAGCACTTGGGGCCTGTGGTGCGACGGCGCCAGCAGATCACCCCCGGCACGACGGACCAGCGGCTCCTCGACACCGACGCCGAGGGCGAGTCGGAATGGGTGCACACCGACCCCTGGCGGGTCATGCGCATCCAGTCGGAGTTCGTCGAAGGCTTCGGCGCGCTGGCCGAACTCCCCAGCGCCATCAGCGTCTTCGGCTCGGCGCGCACACCGCCCGGCACGCCCGAGTACGAGGCGGGCGTCCGCATCGGCAAGGCCCTGGTCGACGCGGGCTTCGCCGTGATCACCGGGGGTGGCCCCGGAGCCATGGAGGCGGCCAACAGGGGCGCGCGCGAGGCCAAGGGCGTCTCCGTGGGCCTGGGCATCGAGCTGCCCTTCGAGCAGGGCCTGAACGAGCACGTCGACATCGGCGTGAACTTCCGCTACTTCTTCGTGCGGAAGACCATGTTCGTGAAGTACGCCCAGGGCTTCGTGGTCCTGCCGGGCGGCCTCGGCACCCTGGACGAGCTCTTCGAGGCCCTCACCCTCGTCCAGACCCGCAAGGTGACCCGCTTCCCGATCGTCCTCTTCGGCTCGGCGTACTGGGGCGGACTCGTCGACTGGCTGCGCGACACCGTGGTGGCGGGCGGCAAGGCGTCGGAGCACGACCTGCACCTCTTCCACATCACGGACGACGTGGACGAGGCGGTCTCCTTGGTGACCAAGGAGGTCGGCCGCTAGGCCCTGGCCGGGCGGGCGGGCGACCGGGCGGGGCGAGCTACTTCGGGCCGGCCGTCCGGCACCGCCTCGCCGCGGCGATTCCAGTACCGCCGCTTCGCGGCGGATCTTCCCCGCCCGCCCATCCGAATCACCCCGCGGCTCGCCCCATTCAGCGCGTCAGGCGTTTGAGGTCTTGCTCCTCACGCCAGCCCTCGCCGTGCCACCGCAGGCTCCCGGTGGCCGGCGATCGTGGTCACCATGTCGAGGACCTGCCGGGTCTCCGCGACCTCGTGCACCCGGTACACCTGCGCCCCCAGCCACGCCGACACCGCGGTCGTGGCCAGCGTCCCCACCACGCGCTCCTTGACCGGCTTGTCGAGCGTCTCCCCGACGAAGTCCTTGTTGGACAGGGACACAAGGACGGGCCACCCGGTCTCCACCATCTCCCCGAGCCGCCGCGTCGCCTCGAGCGAATGCCGTGTGTTCTTCCCGAAGTCGTGCCCGGGATCGATCATCACGGACTCACGCGGCACCCCGAGCGCGACCGCGCGCTCGGCAAGGCCGAGGGTGATCGAGAGGATGTCGGCCATGACGTCCTCGTACGTCACGCGATGAGGGCGGGTCCGCGGCTCTGCGCCTCCCGCGTGCGTGCACACCAGGCCCACGCCATAGCGCGCGGCCACCTCCGCGAGCCGCGGGTCGACACCGCCCCACGCGTCGTTCAGGAGGTCGGCCCCCGCCTCGCAGACCGCCTCGCCGACGTCGTGCCGCCACGTGTCGACGCTGATGACCACATCGGGGAACCGCGCCCGCACCTCGGCGACGAAGCCGACCGTCCGCCGCGCCTCCTCCTCGGCGGTGACTTCCTCACCGGGACCGGCCTTGACCCCACCGATGTCGATGATGGCCGCGCCCTCGGACACCGCCTGCTCGACGCGGGCGAGCGCGGGCTCGTCGCGGAACGTGGCCCCCTGGTCGTAGAAGGAGTCAGGGGTCCGGTTCACGATCGCCATGATCACCGGCTCGTGCGCGTCGAATTCACGCCTGCCAAGCCTGAGCATCCCCGGTGAGCCTCCTCTGTCGGTGCCGTGGTTCGGCCGCCTGCGACCTTAACTGTCACAGGCGCATGGCACGATCAGACCCTGACAGTTTGAGCACGGCAGTCGAGCGTGGGGGCCTGAAGAGATGGTCTTGTTCTTGTTCCTGGTCATCGCCCTCGTCGTGGTGGTCGGCGCGGTGACGCTGGCCGTGATCGGCGGCGGCGAGCGCGCCGCGCTGCCGGACGTGGCGGCCGAGCGGTTCGCCGACCCGCTGCCCCCGGACCGCGCCCTGCGCCGCGCGGACGTGGAGGCGCTGCGCTTCCCGCTGACCCTGCGCGGCTACCGCATGGCGGACGTGGACGACGCCCTCGGCCGCCTCGCCGCCGAACTGGCCGAGCGCGACGCCCACATCGCGGAGCTGGAGTCGGCGCTCGCCGGCGCCCAGGCCACCGCGGTCGGCGGCCCCGGCCTCCTCAAGACGCACGCCCCACCGACGATGACCCAGGACCAGGACGCCCCGAGGGACGCGGCCGAAGAGGAGAACGACCAGTGAGCGGCGACGCGATGGCGGGCCCGGACGGCAGACTGCGCTGCCCTTGGGGACTGTCCACCGAGGACTACGTGACGTACCACGACGAGGAGTGGGGCCGCCCGGTCCACGGGGACGACGCGCTCTACGAAAGGCTGTGCCTGGAGGCCTTCCAGTCGGGCCTCTCCTGGATCACGATCCTGCGCCGCAGGGAGGGCTTCCGCGCCGCCTTCGCCGGCTTCAAGATCGACGAGGTCGCCCGGTTCACGGACGCCGACCGTGAGCGGCTCCTCGCCGATCCCGGCATCATCCGCAACCGCGCCAAGGTCGACGCGACCCTCGCCAACGCGCGCGTACTCGCCGGCTGGTCGGCGGGAGAGCTCGACGAGCTCATCTGGTCGCACGCGCCGGACCCGGCCTCGCGCAAGGCCCCGAGCGCCCTGGCCGACGTACCGGCGATCACGCCCGAGTCCACGGCCCTGTCCAAGGCCCTGAAGAAGCGCGGCATCCGGTTCGTCGGCCCCACCACGGCGTACGCCCTGATGCAGGCCTGCGGCCTGGTGAACGACCACCTGGAGGACTGCGTGATCCGTGTCCCCCAGGACGGCTAGAGCGGCCTAGCGACCCAGGTACTTGGGCTTCGCCTTGTCCAGGAACGCCTGGACGGCGATCGCGTGGTCCTCGGACGCGCCCGCCTTCGCCTGGAGTTCGTCCTCCTTCTCCAGGGACTCCTCCAGGGTGTGGCCCGCCGCATAGGCGAGCGACTCCTTGAGGGCCCCGTACGCGAGGGTCGGGCCCTCGGCCAGGGTGCGGGCCAGCTTCTCCGCCTCGGCCGCCAACTCGGCCTCGGGGACCACCTTGTTGGCGATGCCGAGTTCGTACGCGTCCTGGGCGCTGATGTTGCGCGGGAAGAGCAGGAGATCCGCGGCACGGCCGGGACCGATCAGGCGCTGCAGGGTCCAGGAGACGCCCGAGTCGGCGGTCAGCGCGACCCCGGCGAAGGACGTGTTGAACCGCGCGGTGTCGGCGACGATCCGGTAGTCGGCGGCGAGCGCGAAGCCGAACCCCGCACCGGCCGCGACGCCGTTGACGCCCGCGACGACCGGCTTGGCCATCCCGGTCAGGGCGCGCAGGACGGGGTTGTAGTGCTCCTTCACCGTGCTCATCGTCTGCCCGGTGCCCGCCGCGCGGTCCGCCATGAGGGAACCCACGTGTTCTTTCAGGTCCTGCCCCACACAGAAGGCGCGCCCGGTCGCGGTGAGCAGTACGGCGCGGACCGCGGGGTCCGCCTCGGCCGACTGCACCGCCTCCCGCAGGGCGACCTTGGCCTCGATGTTCATCGCGTTCATCGCCTCGGGGCGGTTGAGCGTGATGGTCGCGAGCCCGTCGCTCACCTCGTAGAGCACGGTGTCGGCCATGGTGAATCCCCTCCAGTGGTCCTGCGCCGGTCATCTTTGTCCGAGCACAGCATGACGGAGATCATCGGGCTCCGACATGAGGGGAGATATGTGACCTGCGTCAAAGAATTCCTGGCCGCGGAGGCGTCAGGGGCGGCGCAGTATCGCAGCCACATCGCCGAATTGAGTGGTTTTGCGGGCGCGCGTTGCGCAAGCGATGCAGACCGATGTTGGTCATCGGGTCCTGCCATGCGGGATAATGGCCTGGAAGCAATGTGTTCGATGCCGGTGACACCTGGGTTGTCGGCTGCGATGAGCTGGTTTCAGGAAGGGGAACGAGCATGGCGGCCATGAAGCCGCGGACGGGCGACGGCCCGCTCGAGGTGACCAAGGAGGGGCGGGGCATCGTCATGCGCGTTCCGCTCGAAGGCGGCGGACGACTTGTCGTCGAACTGACTCCGGACGAGGCCGATGCACTCGGCGACGCCCTGAAGAAGGTCGTCGGCTGACGCGGAAGCGCTCACACTTTTCACTGCCCCGGCATCGTAAAGACATGCCGGGGCAGTGCTATGTCCGGGGTGCTGGGGCCTCGCAGGAGGGCCCCGTCAGGGGCGACAGAACCGCTCGCCGAGGGGAACGCTCAGCGCTTGACCGCGCAGAGAAGCCCGTCGCCGACCGGCAGCAACGCCGGCATCAGGTCCTGGCTCTCCCGCACGGTCCGCAGGAGCTCGCGGATGCGCAGCACCTCGGCGGGCTGCGGGCCGGAGTCCACGGTGCGGCCGTCGGAGAAGGCCCCCTCGAAGCAGACGAGCCCGCCGGGCCGCAGCAGGCGCAACGATTCAGCGAGGTAGTCCAGGTACTCCGTGCGGTCGCCGTCGCAGAAGACGAGGTCGTACCCGCCGTCAGCGAGCCGCGGCAGTACGTCGAGCGCGCGGCCGGGGATGAACCGCGCGCGGTTGCCGGCGAATCCGGCGGCGCGGAAGGCCTCACGCGCGAACTGCTGGCGGTCGGGCTCGGGGTCGACGGTGGTCAGGACGCCGTCGGGGCGCATGCCGTGCAGCAGATGGAGCCCGGACACGCCCGTGCCCGTGCCGATCTCGGCGACGGCCTTGGCGTCCGCCGTGGCGGCCAGCATGCGCAGCGCGGCGCCGGTACCGGGAGACACCGAGGGCAGCCCTGCCTCCTGGGCCCGGTCACGGGCCCAGCGCGCTGCCTCGTCCTCGGCGACAAAGGCGTCGGCGAACGCCCAGCTCGTCTGCCGGTTGCCGGTAATGGCCCTCTCCTGTCCCCGTGGATGCCTGGCCGTGACTGTATCCGTAAGGGGCGGGAACCCGCAGATGGGACCGGGCGTTTAGTAGGGGTAGGCGGACCCCGGGGGTAACGAATGGATCAAGACTGGCTGCGGGCACTGCGACCAGGCAGGACGGTCGGCAGGAAGCCCGTACCAAATTCCAGTAAAAACGCTTATCCGGAGCTAACGGGCGAGGTGGTTATGGTAGGGGCTCCACTGGACACCACCAGAGCCGACAGGGGAGGTGCGGCTGCGTCCGCGGATCGGGGAGGAGCGCTGAGGCGCTTTCTCGGGTTGGCGGGTGAGCCGAAATCCGTGACCGACACCGCTGACCGATTCCACACCGCCCACTCCGCTCAGACCGCGACCTTTGCCGCTGACGCGGAATCGCAGGCGTGGACTCCGCCCACCTGGGAGGAGATCGTCAGCACGCACAGCGGACGGGTCTATCGCCTGGCGTACCGCCTGACCGGCAACCAGCACGACGCCGAGGATCTCACGCAAGAGGTCTTCGTCCGTGTCTTCCGGTCCCTGTCGACCTACACCCCCGGCACGTTCGAGGGCTGGCTGCACCGCATCACCACGAACCTCTTCCTGGACATGGTGCGCCGCAAGCAGCGCATCCGTTTCGACGCCCTCGGGGACGACGCGGCAGAGCGCCTCCCCAGCCGTGAGCCGTCGCCGCAGCAGGTCTTCAACGACACGCATTTCGACGCGGACGTGCAGCAGGCGCTCGACACCCTTGCTCCCGAGTTCCGTGCCGCAGTGGTCCTGTGCGACATCGAAGGCCTCTCGTACGAGGAGATCGCCGCGACCCTGGGCGTCAAGCTGGGCACGGTCCGCAGCCGTATCCACCGTGGCCGCTCGCAGCTGCGCAAGGCCCTTCAGCACCGGTCGCCCGAAGCCCGCGCCGAGCGCCGCTCGCTCGCAGGAGCCGTGGCGCTGGGAGGAGGGGGCGCGACCGCGTGAGTGGATCACGGTCGAATCCTGCCGAGCGGCATCTGGCCGAGCAGCATCTGGGGGACCGACTCGCCGCCCTGGTGGACGGTGAGTTGGGCCATGACGCGCGTGAGCGGGTCCTCGCTCATCTCGCGACCTGTCCGAAGTGCAAGACCGAGGCCGACTCGCAGCGGCGTCTCAAGAGCGTTTTCGCGGAGGTGGCACCGCCGCCTCCCTCCGAGAGTTTCCTCGCCCGCCTCCAAGGCCTTCCCGGCGGCGGCAGCGAGCCCCCCTCAGGTCCCAGGCCCCCTGGAAGCGGTGGCTTCGCCACGGCGGACACGGAGTCAGGGCTGCCTCCCACCGGAATCTTCGGCGTGCAGCCGGAGAGCTTCGGCTATGCGCCCTCGGGCGCGCATGCCGCGGTGCTGCCGGGCACGGGGCGCGGTTTCCGCATCCATGACGTCGACCGGCGCGACGTCGGTCGTCACGAGGCCGAGCGGTCGCTGTGGCGCGGGCGCAGGTTCGCCTTCGCCGCCGCCGGTGCGGTGTCGCTCGCCGCGATAGCGCTGGGCGGCGTCACGACGGGCGTTCCCGCCGACCCCGGCGAACCGCGCGCGGGCAGCAACAGCTCGGGGAGCAGCAACTCGGGCAGTGGCAACGGCTCGGGGAGCGGCAACAGCAACGCCTCGCCCCTGCGTTCGCAGGGCACGGGTGCCGCCACGGCTCCGGATTCCACCCGCCGCCGTGGCAGTGGACCGCTGTCCGTGCAGGGCCAGCGCCCTGGAGTGCTCGCTGCTCCGGTCGCGCCGACACAGGCGACCGGGCCACTGCTGCCCGGGGTGCCCGCGCGGGGCCCGCGCATCCAACAGCCGGAGCCCGTGCCCGCCGGGCATGAGGTGACGGCGCCGATGCTGACCGGCGCGGCGATCATGTCCCCTCTGATCCGTCCGGTCTCACCCGTGACACCGGGCGGTACGTCTCCTGCTGGCGCCGTGCCGAATCTGGGGGGCGTGGCTTCGGGCGGCGGGGCGGACCCGACGCGCACCGAGGCGTCACCGCCCATCGACGGCGCACTGCAGGGCACTTCGCAGATCCGCTGACGTGCTCTGCGCTTCGGCGCGGGAACCTGGTTGAATCCTCGGTGGGCCGTGCCTGCCCGAGGTCTGTGGCGGGCGCGGAGTTGAGCACGTGATCGGCGTCCGCCGTGAGGCCAGGTGTGGGGAGAGCATGGACGAGGGCAAGCCCACGAAGGCGAAATGGTGGAGCCGCCCCAGGTCGGCGTCCGCACCTGACGGAACGGGCGCGGAGCGGGGCGGCCCCGACGGTGCGATAGGCGCCGCGGGGGACGAGGCGGCGGGCGCAGCCGCCGGACGAGCGGAGGACGCGTCCGGCGACTTCACGCTGGCCGCGGCGGCTCCACCGGCGACGCCCGAGCCGACTCCGCCTGCTGCGGTGCCGGGTTCCGGCTCCGCGTCCACGGCCCCTGCCGCCCCCGCCGTCCCCTCTGCCCCCGGCTCGACCCAGGCGGCTCCCGCCGACGCGGCGCCCGCCGAGCGTCCCCGCCCCCTGCATGACCCCGATCCGTACAGCACGCCGCCGTACGGCGAGCCCGGACCCTGGGCCCCCGCCCCGCCGGTGCAGCACCCGGCGGCGACCCCCACCCACGGCACGCGGCTCCCGGCGGCGCCCACGGCGGCGCACAGCGGAACCCCGCCCCACGGAACCCCGGGCCCAGCCCCGGCCCCAGCCCCCGCCCACGGCACCACTCCGCCGCACGGCACCCCGCATCCCACGCCCCCGCAAGGCGTCCCCCCGCAGCCGCAGCCGCAGCCGCAGCCGCACCCCCAGGCCCAGCCGCACCCCCAAGCCGTCCCGGCTCCCACCCCGGCTCCCACCCCGGCCCCCGCCCCTCCCCGCCGGCCCTACGACCCCTGGAACGCGCCCCTCCAGCAGAGCGGTGCCGTTCCCGTCGACAAGGCGAAGCAGACGAAGCGGGCGCACCGGATCATCCTCATCGGGATTGCCGTCATCACCCTCGTGGCCGGCGGCATCGGCGGAGCCATCGGCGCTTACCTGGAGCGGAACGGCGGGGTCTCGGACATCGAGCTGCCGCAGGCGGACGCGCAGGGCAAGGACCGGGCCAAGGACAGCGTCGCCGGGATCGCGGCCAGTTCGCTGCCCGGCGTCGTGACCCTGCACGTCAGCGGCGACGAGGCGCAGGGCACAGGCACTGGCTTCGTGCTCGACGGCAAGGGCCACATCCTCACCAACAACCACGTGGTCGAGCCCGCCGGGACGGGCGGCGAGATATCGGTGACCTTCAGCGGCGGCGAGAGTGCCAAGGCGGAGGTCATCGGCCGCGACGCCGGGTACGACCTGGCCGTGGTCAAGGTCTCCGGCGTGCGCGGGCTGAAGCCGCTGCCCCTCGGCAACTCCGAGAACGTGCAGGTGGGCGATCCCGTCGTGGCCATCGGCGCCCCCTTCGACCTTGCCAACACCGTCACCTCCGGCATCATCAGCGCCAAGGAGCGCCCCATCACCGCCGGTGGCGAGAAGGGCGACGGCAGCGACGTCAGTTACGTCGACGCGTTGCAGACCGACGCGCCCATCAACCCGGGCAACTCCGGCGGCCCGCTGGTCGATGCCGATGCCCGCGTCATCGGCATCAACAGCGCCATCCGCTCCGCCGACGACAGCTCGGCGCCCGGCGGCGGTCAGGCCGGTTCGATAGGGCTCGGCTTCGCCATCCCCATCAACCAGGGCAAGCGCGTCGCCGAAGAGCTGATCAACACCGGCAAGGCCACGCACCCTGTGATTGGTGTCACGCTCGACATGGAGTACACCGGCGACGGCGCCCGCGTCGGCGAGAAGGGCAAGGACGGCGGCCCCGCCGTGAACGAAGGCGGCCCCGGCGACCGCGCCGGAATCGAGCCGGGTGACGTCATCACCGAAGTGGACGGCCAGCGCATCCACTCCGGCGACGAGCTCATCGTCAAGATCCGCGCCCACCGCCCCAAGGACCGCCTCGAATTGACCGTCCAGCGTGAGGGAAAGGACCGGAAAGTGACGCTCGTGCTCGGTGCGGCGGGCGGCAACTGATCCACGTCCGTCGCCCAGCGGCTACCGGACGGACAGGAACGCCGGGTACCGTGGACCCGGTCCGGATCGCAAGGAGCTCAAGGTGTTCTCAGACATTGGCCCGCTCGAGGTAGTGGCGCTGATCATCCTCGCCGTGCTCGTTTTCGGCCCGGACAAGCTGCCCAAGCTGATTCAGGACGCCTCGCGCACCATCCGTAAGATCCGTGAATTCTCGGACAGCGCCAAGGCGGATATACGCAGCGAACTCGGCCCGGAATTCAAGGACTTCGAGTTCGAGGACCTGAATCCGAAGACCTTCATCCGCAAGCAGCTCGACAACGACGAGCTTGGCCTGAAGGAAATCCGCAACGGCTTCGACCTCAAGAAGGAGATGGCCGAGGTCACGGACGCCGTGCACGGGCGGGAGAGTGAATCTGCCGAGGGCGAGAGCTCGGACAGCGGGTCCGGCGCCGCCCCCGGCGGCCGTGTCGACATGGCCAAGAAGGACGGCCGTATCGACATGGACAAGAAGCCCGAGAAGGCCGCTCCCGCCGAGCATCCGCCGTACGACGCGGACGCCACCTGACCTCCTGCGCGTCACCCGCGGTACGCCCCTGGGCACGCCCCCGGACGCTCCCTTCGAGACACCCGGCCGCCTACCGGTGTCCCAGCTTCCGGAACGGGTGTGGCTATCCTGCCTTGTTGTCCGGCTGAGGACGCCCGAGGGGGGCGGGCCCTGCGGACCGATGAGAACGAGGAGGCGGCCGGGTACATGGAGACGACAAGTCGCGTAGGCGCACAGGCGCCGGCCGCGGACGGCACCGCACAGGCGATGCCCTCCGCCCGGCGCACGGTCGACAGTTATCTGCTGGCGCCCTTCCCCTGGTACGGCCTCGACGAGGCCTTCACGGGCGAGCGCTGGCTGATGCAGGTCGGCACGGCCGCGGACGGCGCGGTGGAGCACGGCTCCATCGGGCACGGCGATGAGCCGTCGGTGCGGAGCGACGGACCCTTCGGGAACAGCGACAAGGAGCGCTTCGCGGTCGTGGTGACCGTCGCGGCCAACCCGGTGCGCCGCAGCCCGGACGGCACGGGTCTGCTCGAGGCGACGTCGGTGTCGTCCGCTGCCTGGCTGGCCGGAGTGGGGCTGCTGTCCTTCACTTGGCCCAACCAGATGGACCACAGCTTGCGCGACGACTGGCTCGACCAGCAGACCGAGACGGCGTGGGTCCTCGCGGACGATCTGCAGGGCGAGGACTGGTCGACGCTCTCGCTCCCGGTGGACGGGGTGCCGACCTCGTTCCACTACCGCGAGTCCGAGTTCGGCTGGGTGCTCGCCGGGTCCACCAAGGAGGGCGTCCACCTGGGCGCGTACGGGCGCGGCATGAGCGCGTACGGCCTGGGCTTCTCGGTGGTCAAGGACATCCACGAGTACGCCGCCTAGGGCCTCGCACACGCACGTACGCCGATGGGGGCGCCGCTCATGACGAGCGGCGCCCCCATCGGCATACGGAAGGAGCCTTGAAAGGCCTCAGAACTTGTTGCGCGGCGTGATGCCGAGCGTCATGCCCGCCAGGCCGCGCTGGCGGCCGCCCAGCTTGCCCGCGATCGTGCGCAGCGCCGAGCCCGCCGGGGACTCCGGGTCCGTGAGGACGACCGGCTTGCCCTCGTCGCCGCCCTCGCGCAGGCGGACGTCGATCGGGATGGAGCCGAGGACCGGGACGTTCGCGCCCGTGGTCTTCGTGAGGCCCTCGGCGACGCGCTGGCCGCCGCCCGTGCCGAAGACGTCGACCATCTCGCCGCAGTGCGGGCAGGGCAGCCCCGACATGTTCTCGACGACGCCGACGATCTTCTGGTGGGTCTGCACCGCGATCGAGCCCGCGCGCTCGGCGACCTCGGCCGCCGCCTGCTGGGGCGTCGTGACGACCAGGATCTCGGCGTTCGGGACCAGCTGGGCCACGGAGATCGCGATGTCGCCGGTTCCCGGCGGCAGGTCGAGCAGGAGGACGTCCAGGTCGCCCCAGAAGACGTCCGCGAGGAACTGCTGGAGTGCGCGGTGGAGCATCGGGCCGCGCCACACGACCGGGGCGTTGCCCGGGGTGAACATGCCGATGGAGATGACCTTCACGCCGTGCGCCGACGGCGGCATGATCATGTCCTCGACCTGCGTGGGCTTGCCGTCGGCGCCCAGCATCCGGGGCACGGAGTGGCCGTAGATGTCCGCGTCCACGACGCCGACCTTCAGGCCGTCCGCCGCCATCGAGGCCGCGAGGTTCACCGTCACCGAGGACTTGCCGACGCCGCCCTTGCCGGACGCGACCGCGTAGACACGGGTCAGCGAGCCGGGCTTGGCGAAGGGGACCTCGCGCTCGGCGGTGCCGCCGCGCAGCGCGCTCGCCAGCTCCTTGCGCTGCTCGTCGCTCATCACGTCGAGGGTGACGTCCACGTGCGTGACGCCTTCGACGGCGGCGACCGCGTCGGTCACGTTCTTCGTGATGGTCTCGCGCATCGGGCATCCGGAGACCGTGAGGTACACGGTGACCGCTACCGCTCCATCAGGGGAGATATCTACCGATTTGACCATCCCCAACTCGGTGATCGGTCGGTGGATCTCGGGGTCGTTCACCGTCGCCAGTGCTTCACGCACCGCGTCTTCCGTAGCCATACGTCCGATAGTACGGCGCGGTAACCGTGCCCCGGAAAGAGCCGTCAACGGTCGCCTACGTCACGCCCGCCGCTCTCCTCGGCCGGGAATACGACGCGATGGCCCCTGCGCTGCTCCTCCAGCTCCCTGACCAGGTCCTGGAGTTCGGAACGGATCCAGTCGCGGGTGGCCACCTCGCCCAGACCCATGCGCAGCGAGGCGATCTCGCGGCTCAGATACTCGGTGTCCGCGATGGAGCGCTCGTTCTGTTTGCGGTCCTGTTCGAGGTTGACCCGGTCGCGGTCGTCCTGCCGGTTCTGCGCGAGCAGGATCAGGGGAGCCGCGTAGGACGCCTGGAGGGAGAGCGCGAGGGTCAGGAACAGGAAGGGGAACGGGTCGAAGCGCAGGATCTCGGGCGCCCAGACGTTCCAGCCGACCCACACGATGATGGTGACCGTCATCCAGACGATGAAGCGCCCCGTGCCCAGGAATCGCGCGATCCGCTCCGAGAGCCGTCCGAAGGCCTCGGGGTCGTACTCCGGCAGGAACTTGCGGCGCGGCGGCCGCGGCTGGTCGAGCCGGAAGCGGGGCGCGGTCCGCGGCTCGACGCGGGTCTCCCGCTCCCGGTCAGTCGGCGGCACGGGGCACCCCTCTTCCCTGGGGGTACCACCCTGCTCGAGCGGAGTCGAGAGTTTGGGGGAGGAACTCGGTCTCGCGCCAGTCGTCCGGCAGCATGTGGTCGAGCACGTCGTCGACGGTGACCGCGCCGAGCAGCGAGCCGCCCTCGTCGACGACGGGGGCCGCCACCATGTCGTACGTGGCGAAGAACCCGGCGACCTGAGGGAGCGCCGTCTCCGGGGCCAGCGTCTGCAGGTCGTCGTCCAGGACCGAGCTGACCAGCGTGTACGGCGGATCGCGCAGGAGCCGCTGGAAGTGCACGGTGCCCAGGTACTTGCCCGTCGGCGTCTCGTCCGGCGGGCGGCACACGTACACCTGCGCGGCCAGCGCGGGGGACAGGTCCTGCTGGCGCACCCTCGCGAGGGCGTCGGCGACCGTCGCGTCGGGCCTCAGCACGATCGGCTCGGTCGTCATCAGACCGCCGGCGGTGCGCTCCTCGTACGCCATCAGACGCCGCACGTCGGCCGCGTCGTCCGGCTGCATCAGGGTGAGCAGCCGCTCCTTGTCGTCCTCGGGCAGTTCGGCGAGCAGGTCGGCGGCGTCGTCCGGGTCCATCGCCTCCAGGACGTCGGCGGCGCGCTCCTCCTTGAGCTTGCCGAGGATCTCGATCTGGTCGTCCTCGGGGAGCTCTTCGAGGACGTCGGCGAGCCGGTCGTCGTCGAGCGCCGCGGCGACTTCCGCCCGCCGCTTCGGCGAGAGGTGGTGCAGGACGTTGGCGAGGTCGGCTGGGCGCAGTTGTTCGAAGGTGGCGAGCAGGCTCTCGGCGCCCTGGCCGTGCTCCTCCAGGGAGAAGCCGTCGACGGCCGACCACTCGACGGTGAGGGTCTCGCCCTTGCGCCGGAAGGTGCCGCCCTTCCCCTTGCGTACGAAGACCCGGTCGATCTCCCAGTCACGGCGGGCCGGCAGCTGCTGCACCGCCACGTCGAGGACGGTCACCTCCTCGTCCGTCTCGACGAGCCTGACCCGCCGGTCGAGCATCTCGCCGAGCACCAGACGCTCGGTGGGCCGCTGCTCGAAGCGCCGCACGTTCAGTACGCCGGTCGTGATGACCTGACCCGACTCGATGCCCGTCACGCGGGTCATGGGCAGGAAGATGCGGCGCCGCGTGGACAGCTCGACGACGAGGCCGAGCAGCCGGGGCGGTCTGCGCTGCACACGGAGCATCGCCACCAGGTCGCGCACCCGGCCCACCTGGTCGCCGTTCGGGTCGAAGACGGCGGTACCGGCCAGATGCGAGACGAAGACGCGGGAGGCGGTTGCCGCCATCACACGTGCCTCCCTCACTCGTAGCGTTTTGTGCCGTTCTGTCAGGTAATGCGGGCTTCAGGCTAGCCCGTCCCGGTCGGATACGCCCCGGCGGAGCGTCCGGCAGGACTGGCGCGGATTCAACTGGTCAGCACGGGTACGCTGCCGTACTGCCCCAGCCGTAGCCGTCGTCCCCACGAGAGGCAGCGCCCCCTGTGTCACCGATTCCCCCGGCCCGCCGCGCCCGCAAGACGGCACTCGTGAGCGCGATGTGCGCGGGTCTCGTCCTGGGGGTCACCGGTCTCACCGGGTGCAGCAGCGAAGAGGATCCGGACGCGGGCACGAACGGCATCGGCAAGCTCTCCGCCGCGAAGATCCAGAGCAAGTCACGCGCGGCGGCCGACGCGGCCCCCGCGGTGCGCCTGTCGGGCACGCTGGTCAGCAAGGGCCACACGTACAAGCTCGACATGCGGCTGAAGGACGAGGGCGGCACCGGCTCCGTGACCTCGAAGGGGGAGACCTTCCAGCTGCTGCGCGTCGGCAAGCAGCTCTTCCTGAAGGCCGACTCCGCCTTCTGGACCCACCAGGACGCCAAGGGCGGCGAGAAGCCCGGAAAGGCGGACGAGGACGCCGCGGCCAAGCTCGACGGCAAGTACGTGAAGGTCCCCCAGGAAGACGCGTCCTACCAGCAGCTGAGCGGCTTCACGGACAAGGACGTCCTCCTGGCGGGCATGCTCACCCTGCACGGCAAGCTCGCCACCGGCGACCGCGGCACGACGGCCGGCAACCCCACCATCGAGATCAACGGCGACAAGGGCGCGGGCGGCACCCTGGACGTCTCCCTCAAGGGCAAGCCCTACCCGCTGCGCCTGGAGCGCGCGGGCGACGCGGGCACGCTCCGACTCGGCGACTGGGGCAAGGACTTCACGCTGAACGAGCCCGGCAAGGACGAGATGGTGGACTACGGCGAGCAGCTGCCGCAGTCCTGAGGGCGCGCGGACGAGCTAGGCGCGCCGCTTCTTCCGCTTGAAGAGCAGCCGGGGCAGCGCCTCGGGCACCGGCTGCCGGGTGATCGCCCCGGTCGGCAGCGGCGGGGCCGCCAGGGAGCCGTCGGGCAGGTCGGTGATCGTGTCCTGCGGGGTGAGCCGCACGACCCGGCACTCGTCCGCCCAGCGCTGCGGCATCCGCTCGCCGTCGGGCGCGTTCAGGCGCTTGCCCTTGAGCTCGGCGACGGCGGCCTCCCACGCCTCGGAGCGCGGCGCGAGCTCGGTCACCAGGGCCGTCCAGGCGATGAGCCGACCGCCCTTGTCCTTGCTGCGTACGGTCACTTCGGCGGTGCCGCCGTCCACGAGACCCGGCAGCGGCTGCTCGTCGGGGCCGTCGCCGACGAGGTGCGCCGCGCCCTCGTGCCATACGTGCCACAGGGCGCGGGCCGGCTCTTCGCCGCGCACCCAGATGAGGCCCGACTTCTTGGTGGCCTCCTCGAGGAGGGCCTGGGCGAGCAGCGTGTCTGTCATGCGCGCAGCCTACCGAGTGGGGTGCTGTGGGGTTCTAGAGCCAGCCGTTGCGCTTCAGGGTGCGGTGGATCGCGTAGCAGACCACGCCGATGAGGCCGAGGACCATCGGGTAGCCGAACCGCCAGTGCAGCTCGGGCATGTGGTCGAAGTTCATGCCGTAGACACCGCAGACCGCCGTGGGCACGGCGATGATCGCCGCCCAGGAGGTGATCTTGCGCATGTCCTCGTTCTGCGCGACCGCGGCCTGCGCGAGGTTGGCCTGGAGGATCGAGTTGAGCAGTTCATCGAAGCCGACGACCTGCTCCTGTACGCGGGCCAAGTGGTCGGCGACGTCACGGAAGTACTTCTGGATGTCCGGGTCGACCAGGCGCATCGGCCGCTCGCTCAGCAGCAGCATGGGGCGAAGCAGCGGCGACACGGCCCGCTTGAACTCCAGGACCTCACGCTTGAGCTGGTAGATCCGCCCGGCGTCGACACCGCGCGCGGAGCCCTTGCCCTTGCTCGGGGCGGAGAACACCTCGGTCTCCACCTCGTCGATGTCGTCCTGCATCGCGTCGGCGACCGCGAGATAGCCGTCGACGACGTGGTCGGCGATCGTGTGCAGGACGGCGGACGGGCCCTTGGAGAGCAGCTCGGGCTCCTCCTGGAGCCTGCGCCGGAGGGCGCGCAACGAGCCGTGGCCGCCGTGCCGCACGGTGATGAAGAAGTCCCGCCCGGTGAAGCACATCACCTCGCCGGTCTCCACGATCTCGCTGGTGGCGGTGAGTTCGGCGTGCTCGACGTAGTGGATGGTCTTGAAGACCGTGAAGAGCGTGTCGTCGTAGCGCTCCAGCTTGGGACGCTGGTGCGCGTGCACCGCGTCCTCGACGGCGAGCGGGTGCAGCCCGAACTCGGCGGCGATACCGGCGAATTCGGCCTCGGTCGGCTCGTGCAGGCCGATCCAGGCGAAGCCGCCGTCACGCCGCACCTGGAGCATCGCCTCGTGCGGCGTGAGCGTGTCGTCGCAGGCCGCGCGGCGGCCGTCGCGGTAGACGGCGCAGTCGACGACGGCGGAGGCGGCGGTGGGGTCGCGCGTGGTGTCGTACGAGCTGTAGGGGCTGCCGTCCTTGCGGAGCGAGGGGCGGACGGCGGCGCGAAGGTCACGGATCATCGACATGGGCAGACTCCTTCGACGGAGGCGACCGGCGAACGGTTGGAACTACCCGGAATGGGGACGTCCTGCTGAGGATGTTTGGCACGTCCACAAAGCGGGGAGCACCGCACCATCGCGGCGGCAGCTTCGCTACTGACTCAGATCGGAGAACTCAGAGAGATCAGGTGGAAACGAAGTGCTCTTCCGTCGCACGCGAGCACGGGGAGTGCAGGCGCACAGTGGCAGCTACAGAGCTGCGTGAGGTGTCAGACGGAAGAACGGGTGGTACTGCACGGTCGACTTCGATCCATGGCAGCCCCACCTCCTCCGGCCGGTCCCCCGTAGGGGAGTCCCAAGCGCGTAGCGCGCGAAGTCGTCTGCCCGGGGCTTGAAAGCGCGCTCTGCGTGCTGCCCGGAACCAGCGGCCAACACTATCAGCCGACTGAAGTGTCAAGCCCCGCCTTTACCCGTCTCTGACGAGTTCTATGCTCGGTTCATGGCTGATGTTCTTGCTCTGGTCGAGGCCCGTCTCCGTACCGGCCTCGGTGAACCGGGCGCCCGCGCCGCGGTGACCTTCCTCGGCACCGACCGCGTAGAAGTACTGCGTTTCACGGACGGGGACGTGGTCAGGTACGCCACCCTCGGCATGTCGGCCCAGCCGATGGCCGATCCCACTGCCGCTCTGGCCGACCCGGTCAAGGGCCCGCGGGCGGAGCTGATCCTGTCGGTGCGAGGTGGCGTCGCCGACACGGACAAGGTGCTGCGCCCCCTCGCAGTGCTTGCGGCCTCGCCGCAGGTCGAGGGCCTCATCGTGGCCCCCGGCGCCTCGCTCGACGTGGGTGAACCGCTGTGGCCCGGCGCGCAGTTCACGTCGGTGCTCGTCGCGGAGCCGGGCGGCTTGGTGGAGGACCTGGAGCTCGACGAACCGATGGAGCCCGTACGTTTCCTGCCGGTGCTGCCCATGACGCCGAACGAGGCCGCGTGGAAGCGCGTGCACGGCGCGCAGGCCCTGCAGGAGCGCTGGCTGAGCAGCGGGACGGACCTGCGCGATCCGCTGCGCAAGTCCGTGTCCCTGGACTGAAATCCCGTACGGAGACTCTCAGTTGGCGAAGACGGTGACGCCGTCCTCTGTGGCGTGCTTCGGTTCGAGCTCCTCCGCCTCGTGGGTCAGCGCGTCCTTGCGGACCCAGACCACGACCGCTCCGAGCACCGCCGTGACGGCCGCGACCACGAACGGGACGTGGATGTTGCTCCACTCCTCGATCTTCGGCGCGAAGAACGGCGCGGCGGCGGCCGCGAACCAGCGGACGAAGTTGTAGCCGGCGCTTGCCACCGGCCGCGGCGCGTCCGAGACGCCGAGCGCGAGTTCGGTGTAGACGGTGTTGTTCACGCCGATGAAGGCGCCGGACAGGATCGTGCAGACGATGGCCGTGGCGTGGTTGCCGTACCCGAGCACGAGCACGTCCGCCGCGAGCAGTACGAGCGAACCGCCGAGCACCTTCAGCGAGCCGAACCGCGCCTGCAGCCGGGGCGCCACGAGCACCGAGAAGACCGCGAGCAGCAGTCCCCATGCGAAGAAGATCGCACCCGACTTGTACGGGGTCATGTTCAGCACGAACGGCGTGAAGGCCAGGACCGTGAAGAACGTGTAGTTGTAGAAGAACGCGGAGGCGGCGGCGGACGCGAGCCCGCCGTGACCCAGTGCCTTGATCGGGGCGAGCAGTGAGGTCTTCTGCGCGGGCTTCGGCTGTTCCTTCAGGAACGCCGTGATGCAGAGGAAGCCGACCGCCATCAAGGCCGCGGTGCCGAAGAACGGGTAGCGCCAGCTGGCGTTGCCGAGCACCGCGCCGAGCAGTGGCCCGCACGCCATGCCGAGGCCGAGCGCCGACTCGTAGAGCAGGATCGCGGCGGCGCTGCCGCCGGCCGCCGCACCGACGATGACCGCCAGTGCGGTCGACACGAAGAGCGCGTTGCCGAGCCCCCATCCCGCGCGGAACCCGACGAGCTCGGCGACCGACCCCGACGTGCCGGCGAGCCCCGCGAAGACCACGACGAGCGCGAGCCCGAGGAGCAGGGTCTTCTTGCCGCCGATCCGGCTGGAGACGAATCCGGTCACCAGCATCGCGACGGCGGTGATCAGGAAGTACGAGGTGAAGAGCAGGGAGACCTGGCTCGCGGATGCGTCGAGGCCCTTGGCGATGGAGGGGAGGATCGGGTCGACGAGCCCGATGCCCATGAAGGCGACGACCGAAGCGCCTGCCGTGGCCCAGACTGCCTTCGGCTGACGCAGAAGGCTCGTCGCTCCCTCGTCGAACGGATCCCCTTCGGCGGGGCCTCCTCCTGTGCTGCTGTTCATGCCTGCTCCTTAGCGGCTTCCGTGCGGGCTGCGTGCGGGTTCCGTTGCGGTCCGTCAGCGGCTTCCGTCGAGATCGTTGACGTATACACATATTAGTTAGTCAGCCTAAAGGGTGCAAGCTACATCTAGTTTTGCCTGGTGACAGGGCCACCGGACGGGTGATCGTCCTTGACGGGGCGACGACCGGGGAGGACCGTTGGGCGCTATGAGGGGCGAACCCAGTTGCCCGAAGTGTGGTGGCCGGGTCAGGGCTCCCGGCCTCTTTGCCGACTCCTGGCAGTGCGATGTGCACGGGACGGTGCATCCGCTGCAGCCTGTGCTCCCGCCCAGCGTCGAGGCCCTCCAGGTCGTGGTGCATCGCGCTCAGGTACCGGTGTGGATGCCCTGGCCGCTGCCGGTCGGCTGGCTGTTCACGGGCGTTGCCTGCGCGGGCGACGACCGCAGCGGCGGCCGTGCGACCGCCGTGGCCTGCTCGGGACCCGCGCCGCTCGGCGGCATGGGCGAGCTCGTCCTGGTCGCCGAGGAGCTCGGCGTCGGTCTCGGCGCGCGGTACGCGGGCGTCGACGGCCCGGACCCCGGCCCGTATCTGAACGTCGAGAAGCCGCCGCAGGCCAAGCTCCTCGCGGCGGGCAGGCCGACCCCGATGTGGCACGTGGCGGGCACGCCGGACGACCGCGCGGTCTTCGCGGGCGAGGCGCGCGGCATGTGGCTGTGGGCGATCGCGTGGCCGGAGCAGTCGGGGCTTCTGATGTACGACGAGCTGGTGCTCACCGACCTGCGGGACGCGGGGGCCGAGGTGGACCTGCTGCCGTGCGGGGCGCTTTCGCCGCGGATCCTGATGCCGTGAGGTGGGGGCGGTCCGCGTGAGCTTCGTGGGTGGTGGGGCGTTGGGGTAGTGAGGGGAGTCTCCTCCGTGGCGGCCGGTGGAACGTTCGGGTCCCGTTATCCTTGAGCGTCCCCTCGTCCGCCCCGTCAGAGCCTGGAGTCCGCGTCGTGCGCATCGACCTGCACACCCACTCCACCGCTTCCGACGGCACGGACACCCCGGCGCAGCTGGTGCGCAACGCTGCCGCCGCCGGGCTCGACGTCGTCGCGCTCACGGACCACGACACCACCCGCGGGTACGGGGAGGCCGTCGCGGCACTCCCCGTCGGCCTCACCCTCGTCACCGGTGCCGAACTCTCCTGCCGCCTCGACGGCGTGGGCCTGCACATGCTGGCCTACCTCTTCGATCCCGAGGAGCCCGAGCTCGCACGCGAGCGCGAGCTCGTGCGCGACGACCGGGTGCCCCGCGCGAAGGCGATGATCGGCAAGCTCCAGGAGCTGGGCGTGGCCGTCACGTGGGAGCAGGTCGCGCGCATCGCGGGCGACGGCTCGGTCGGCCGCCCGCACATCGCCGAGGCGCTGGTGGAACTGGGCGTCGTGCCCACCGTCTCGGACGCCTTCACGGCCGACTGGCTCGCCGACGGCGGCCGTGCGTACGCCGAGAAGCACGAGCTCGACCCCTTCGACGCGATCCGTCTGGTCAAGGCGGCGGGCGGCGTCACCGTCTTCGCACACCCGGCGGCCGTCAAGCGCGGGCAGGTCGTGCCCGAGGCCGCGATAGCTGCGCTGGCCGCAGCGGGTCTCGACGGCATTGAGGCCGACCACATGGACCACGATCCGGCCACCCGCACCAAGCTGCACGGCCTCGCGACGGACCTCGGCCTGCTGGCCACGGGGTCGAGCGACTACCACGGCAGCCGCAAGACCTGTGTGCTCGGGGAGTTCACCACCGACCCCGAGATCTACGGGGAGATCACGCGCCGCGCGACCGGGGCGTTCCCGGTGCCGGGCGCGGGCGGACACGCGGGCGCATAGCGCTCGCTGCGCCACCGGCCCGCCGGCTCCACCTGCCCCACCCTTCCCGCCGCCCTCGCGCGGCACTTTCGTACGACTCACTGCAAGGCCATCACTGTGTTCGACGTCGCCGTCTTCGGATCCCTCTTTCTCACCCTTTTTGTCATCATGGATCCCCCTGGGATCACGCCGATCTTCCTCGGGCTCACCTCGGGCCGTCCCGCCAAGGTGCAGAAGAAGATGGCCTTCCAGGCCGTGTGCGTCGCCTTCGGCGTGATCGCGGTCTTCGGGCTCCTGGGCCACCAGATCCTCGACTACCTGCATGTCTCCGTCCCCGCGCTGATGATCGCGGGCGGGCTGCTGCTCCTGCTGATCGCACTCGACCTGCTCACCGGCAAGACGGACGAGCCGAAGCAGACCAAGGACGTGAACGTCGCCCTCGTGCCGCTGGGCATGCCGCTGCTCGCGGGGCCCGGCGCGATCGTCTCGGTCATCCTGGCCGTCCAGGACGCCGACAGTGTCGGCGGGCAGGTCTCCGTGTGGGCGGCGATCGTGGCGATGCACGTCGTGCTGTGGCTCGTGATGCGCTACTCGCTGCTGATCATCCGGGTCATCAAGGACGGCGGCGTGGTCCTGGTGACGCGGCTCGCGGGCATGATGCTCTCCGCGATCGCGGTGCAGCAGATCATCAACGGCGTGACGCAGGTGATCAAGGGCGGGTAGCGCGCCCCTGGCGCGGGCAGCCGACCGGGCATGCCAAGGGCCCCCGTACCAAAGGTGTACGGGGGCCCTTCAACCTGTCAGTGCAACGTGTGCGTTACGAGGCCGGGGATTCGGCCGGGCGGATATAGATGCGCTGGCCGATCGCTGCGGCCTGCTGCACGATCCGATTGACGGAGGCGGCGTCTACGACGGTCCGGTCCACGGCGGCGCCGTCGACGTCGTCGAGTCGCATGATTTCGAAGCGCATATGGCTTCTCCCTTCGTCTGGTCATCCTCCTGAAGGAGAACTACTGGTGTTGTGGTCCCCCGGGACAGCTGTGTCCTGCGGTTCCTACGGGTACAACGAGTTGCCCCCAGCAAACATTCCCTACGCTAAGGAAATTTTTCGACAGACTAATTACCCGCGAGTAGCGAGACCGGTTGTGTTCGCTGCGTGACCAACGGGACAATGATCCCAATGAACGACGAGATCGACATCAGCGCCCAGCTGGAGCGCACCAACGGACTCCTCGAGCGCATGCTCGCCGAGGTGGCGAAGACGCCGTCCACGCACGCGATCTTCGTCGATGCCGGGTATGTGTACGCGGCGGCGGGACGGCTCGCGGTCGGCACGGAGGACCGGCGGGCCTTCGACCTGGACGCGGAGGGTCTGATCGAGGCGTTCATCGACAAGGCGCGCACGATCTTCGCGGACAGCCGTCTGCTGCGCGTCTACTGGTACGACGGTGCGCGGCGCCGCATCCACACCGTGGAGCAGCAGTCGATCGCGGAGCTCCCGGACGTCAAGGTCCGCCTGGGCAACCTCAACGCGAACAACCAGCAGAAGGGCGTGGACTCCCTCATCCGGACGGATCTGGAGTCACTGGCCCGGCACCGAGCGATCAGTGACGCGGCCCTGATCGGGGGCGACGAGGACCTGGTCTCGGCGGTGGAGGCGGCGCAGGGGTACGGCGCCCGGGTGCATCTGTGGGGCATCGAGGCGTCCGACGGCCGCAACCAGGCGGAGCCGCTGCTGTGGGAGGTCGACAGTCAGCGCACGTTCGACCTCGAGTTCTTCAAGCCGTACGTGTCCCGGCGCAGCGCCGCGGCGACGTACGAGATGGCGGGCACGCCGCGGCCTTCGCGCGAGGACGTGCGCTTCGTGGGCGCGCAGATCGCCGCGAAGTGGCTTGCGGCGCGGGGGCGCGCGGCGTTGGTGGACCTGCTGCCCGGCCATCCGTATCTGCCGGGGTCGGTGGACCAGGAGCTCCTGGTGGAGGCCGAGAAGCTGCTCGCGTACTCGCTGCGGGGGCAGTCCGACTTGCGGCGGGCGTTGCGGGACGGCTTCTGGGAGCACTTGCAGACGCGGTACTAGCGCAGTGCAGAGGCAGTACTAGCGCCGTGCTGGCGCAGTACTCGCGGCTGCGGGTCGCCTTCGCTACTGCCGGGCGGCGATCCCGTCCCAGAAGGCGATGAGAGCGGCGGCGGTCTCCGTCGGGCGGTCGGTGTTGGGGGAGTGCTCGGCGCCCGCGATGACGGTGCGGTGGGCCCGTAGCCGCTCCGCCATGTCGTCGATCCAGGGGATGGGCCAGGTGTCGTCGCGCTCTCCCGATACGACGTGCTTGGGCAGAGGCGTGGCGGCGAGCTCCGAGACACGGTCGGGCTCGGCGCAGAGCTGCTTGCCGGTGGCGATGAGCTGGGCGGGGCTGTGCCGCAGCCAGCGCTCGCGCAGGGCGTCGCCGTCGACGTCGGTGTCCTCGGGCGGGTCCATGGCCTGGATCGCCGCCCATGCCTCGGCCATGGACAGGACGCCGAGGGCGTCGGTCAGCATCTTGGCGCGGGCCTGCTGGGATGCCGAGATCTGGGCGGGTCCGGATGCCACCAGGGTGAGCGAGGCGAAGGTGTCCGCGGGGGCGCGGAGGACCGCGGCGCGGGCGATCTGCCCTCCGAGGGAGTGCCCGAGGAGGTGGAGGCGCGGCTGAGGGTGCGGTGCGCCGCCGACGGCTTCGGCCTGGGCGAGGACGTCCAGGGCCAACTGGTCCTGCGCGTACGGGGATTCGTCGTCCGCGGGACCCTGACTCTCGTACTGTCCGCGACCGTCGACGGAGACGGCTCGGTACCCGGCATCTGCGATGGGCCTGAGCAGGGCGATGAAGTCCTCCTTGCTCCCGGTGAATCCGGGGAGCAACAGGACGGTGCCCTTGGCCTGGCCGGCCGGTGGCCGCGCGTCGAGCGCGGCGAACTCGCCGCGCACGGTCTGGAGACGGGGGGCGTCGACGCCCGGGGGCGGGGTGAAGGTCGGGGGCCTGCTCATGCACTGAGGCTAGCTGGCCGGCTTTCCCGTGCTGCGCGCGGATCTTTCCCGGCCGCTCACCCGTTGCTCCGCAATCGCACGGTGATCGTGGTCCTGCGGCTGCGGCTGCGGCTGCGGCTGCGGGGTAATCGGGTAGGTGGGCGGGAGAGGTCCGGCGCGGAGCGCCGGGGTAGGTGGGGGCGGACCGCAACTCGCCTGGTCGGGGTTGCCTGGCGCCGGGCAGGCGCCCTGTAACTGGGCAGTGGGGGACGGGAGTTGGCGGGTGGTATGCCGAAGGCCCGGCGCCCCGTAGGGGGCCGGGCCTTCAAGCGTTCAGGCTTGGCGGAGCGTCCGCTCAGCCCTCCGGTGCCTCGACCGGCGCGGCCACCGCCTTGCGGGTGCGGCGGCGCGGCTTTGCGACCGCTGCTTCCTCGGTGGCCGCCGGGGCCTCCGCAGCCTTGCGCGTGCGGCGACGGGGCTTGGTCTCCTCCGTCGGCTGAGCGGGGATCTCCGCCTCGACGGTGTCCACCGCTGCCTCTGCCGTCTTGCGGGTCCTGCGGCGGGGCTTGGTCTCGACGGGCTCTGCCGGCTCGACCGACTTGGCCGTGTCCACTGCGGGCTCCGCTGCCTTGCGGGTGCGGCGGCGGGGCTTGGTCTCCGTGGGCTCCACCGTTTCCGCAGCCTCGGCCACGGGCTCGGCCGTCTTGCGGGTGCGGCGGCGGGGCTTCGTCTCCGCGGGTTCCACGGCCTCCACCGTGTCCACCGCAGCCTCGGCCACGGGCTCGGCCGTCTTGCGGGTGCGGCGGCGGGGCTTGGTCTCCGCGGGCTCCACGGCCTCCGCCGTGTCCACCGCGTCCTCTGCTGCCTCTGCCGTCTTGCGGGTCCTGCGGCGGGGCTTGGTCTCGACGGGCTCTGCCGGCTCGACCGTCTCGGCCGTGTCCACTGCGGGCTCCGCTGCCTTGCGGGTGCGGCGGCGGGGCTTGGTCTCCGTGGGCTCCACCGTGTCCACCGCAGCCTCGGCCACGGGCTCGGCCGTCTTGCGGGTCCTGCGGCGCGGCTTCGTCTCCGCGGGCTCCACGGCCTCGACCGTGTTCGCCACTGCCTCCGCGGCCTCCGGCTCCTCCGAGCCGCTCCGCGTCCGCCGGCGGCGGCGCGGTGTACGCGGCTCCGTCAGTTCGGCCTCCGGGGCGGACACAGCAGTCGCAGTCGCAGTCGCCGTAGCCTCAGCCACCGCGGGTGCCTCCAGCGGCGTACCCGAACGTGTCCGGCGGCGGCGACGCGGCGTACGTGCCTCACGCGGCTCGCGCTCCGGCTCGGGAGCGCGCCCACGGTCACGGTCACGGCCGGCGTCACGGCCCGCGTCACGGCCGCCACGGTCCCGACCGCGCGAGCCGCCCTTGCCGCCCGTCTCGCCGAGGTCTTCGACCTCCTCGGCGCGGAGCCCGGCACGGGTCCGCTCGGCGCGCGGCAGCACACCCTTCGTGCCTGCCGGGATGTTCAGCTCCTCGTACAGGTGAGGAGAGCTTGAGTACGTCTCGACCGGGTCGCTGAGACCGAGGTTCAGCGCCTTGTTGATCAGCTGCCAGCGCGGGATGTCGTCCCAGTCGACCAGCGTGATCGCGATGCCCTTGGCGCCCGCGCGGCCGGTGCGGCCGATGCGGTGCAGGTAGGTCTTCTCGTCCTCGGGGGACTGGTAGTTGATGACGTGCGTGACGCCGCCGACGTCGATGCCGCGTGCGGCCACGTCCGTGCAGACGAGCACGTCCACCTTGCCGTTGCGGAACGCGCGCAGCGCCTGCTCGCGGGCGCCCTGCCCGAGGTCGCCGTGCACGGCGCCCGAGGCGAAGCCGCGCTTCTCGAGCTGCTCGGCGATGTCCGCGGCGGTCCGCTTCGTACGGCAGAAGATCATCGCGAGCCCGCGGCCGTCGGCCTGCAGGATGCGCGAGACCATCTCGGGCTTGTCCATGTTGTGCGCGCGGTACACGTGCTGCTTCGTGTTCGCGACGGTCTGGCCCTCGTCGTCCGGCGCGGTGGCGCGGATGTGTGTGGGCTGCGACATGTAGCGACGGGCCAGGCCGATGACCGCGCCCGGCATGGTCGCCGAGAACAGCATCGTCTGACGCTTCGGCGGCAGCATGTTGATGATCCGCTCGACGTCGGGCAGGAAGCCCAGGTCAAGCATCTCGTCGGCCTCGTCGAGGACCAGGCACTTGATGTGCTTGAGGTTGAGCTTCTTCTGGCCCGCGAGGTCGAGCAGACGACCCGGCGTGCCGACGACGATGTCGATGCCCTTCTTGAGGGCTTCGACCTGCGGTTCGTAGGCACGGCCGCCGTATATGGCGAGGACGCGGACGTTGCGCGCCTTGCCGGCGGTCAGGAGGTCGTTCGTGACCTGCTGGCACAGCTCACGGGTGGGGACGACGATGAGCGCCTGCGGGGCGTCGGTCAGCTGCTCGGGCTTGGCCCGGCCCGCCTCGACGTCCGCGGGGACGGTGACGCGCTCCAGGAGCGGGAGTCCGAAGCCGAGCGTCTTGCCGGTGCCGGTCTTGGCCTGGCCGATGACGTCGGTGCCGGAGAGCGCTACGGGCAGCGTCATCTCTTGGATGGGGAAAGGGCTGATGATGCCGACGGCCTCAAGGGCCTCGGCCGTCTCGGGGAGAATTCCGAGATCGCGGAAAGTCGTAGTCAGGGCATTGCCTCTTCTGTGGACGCAGTCCGAGGCGAACGCTGGGGGTCGTGACCGTGCCACTACCGCCGGCTGCTTGGGGGGCGGGGCCGGGGGCGCGGGACCACTGCCTGCGCTCGAGCGCTCGTACCGCTGAGGTTCCCTCCTCGTGCCGTCCGCACTGTGCGGGCCGCATGGAGGGCTGTCGGTTCGGAGCCGATCGGGCCTCCGACCGGGCATCCTCATTCGTACGGCCCGACGAATATTCGGCGGGCGCATTACCACTGTACCCCGGAATCTCGCAGCCGTGTCTGGCGAATTGGTCACGTAGTCGTCGTCACAGTCACTGACCAGGCCCTTACACGTTGCTGCGAGCGGGCTATTGTGCGGTTTATGGAGACGCCTGACACCGCCGCTGACACACCTGACGAACCCACGGGAATCGCCGCCCAGGACTGGAAGACCGCTGCCGACGAGCCGCATTACCGCGCCGCCGTGGTGGATCTGCTCGGAGCGCTCGCCTACGGAGAGCTCGCGGCGTTCGAGCGGCTCGCGGAGGACGCGAAGCTTGCGCCGACGCTCGGCGACAAGGCGGAGCTGGCGAAGATGGCGTCGGCCGAATTCCACCACTTCGAGCAGTTGCGGGACCGGCTCACGGCGATCGGCGCGGACGCGACGGAGGCGATGGAGCCCTTCGTGGCGGCCCTCGACGGCTTCCACCGCCAGACGGCGCCGTCCGACTGGCTGGAGGGCCTGGTCAAGGCGTACGTGGGCGACTCGATCGCCAGTGACTTCTACCGCGAGGTCGCGGCGCGGCTCGACGGCGACACCCGTCGTCTCGTCCTGGGCGTGCTCGACGACACGGGGCACGCGAGTTTCGCCGTGGAGAAGGTGCGGGCCGCGATCGACGCGGATCCCCGTCTGGGTGGGCGGCTCGCGCTGTGGGCCCGTCGCCTGATGGGCGAGGCGCTCTCGCAGTCGCAGCGGGTCGTTGCCGACCGGGACGCGCTGTCGACCATGCTGGTCGGGGGCGTGGCCGATGGGTTCGACCTTGCCGAGGTCGGGCGGATGTTCTCCCGGATCACTGAGGCGCACACGAAGCGGATGGCTGCGCTGGGCCTCGCGGCGTAGTCGCTGGGGCTCCGGGGCGCGGATTTCGTCTTGGCCTGCGGGTGTGCCTGCGCCTGCGCCTGCGTCTGCGGGTGGGGGCTTGTCGCACCGTTCCCCGCGCCCCTTTGGGGCACGGATTTGCCGTTTGTGCCTGCGGGTGCATCGTGGTTGCTCGCGCCCCTGTGGGGGCGCCCCGCCCCTACGCCGTCGCCGAGCGACGGCGTAGGCGGCCACGGCTGGGGCGGAGCAGGAGTGAGAGCAGGGCCGCTGCCACGGCCACCGCGCCGGCGATCGTGGCGGGGGCGTGGCCCGCGCCCAGGGCCATGTGCGTGACGAATGCGCCGATCACGGCTCCCGCCGCCCCGGTCGAAAGGACCAGGTTGCGGGCGGGCAGCCGGTGGGGCAGTCGGTGGGCCGCTGCCCACGCCAGGGCGAAACCGAGCAGTGCGGATCCAAGTGCTTCCAGAATCACAGGGTGTCCCTCCCTCGCGGCCAGGTGCAAAACGGTCGTAGCCGGTCTTACCCGTGGCGGCCGGAATACAACCCTCCAGACCTTCTGTGCGCGAGGCGGTGCGGCAAACAAGAACGGCCCGGTGGTCGCGCAGTCGCAACCACCGGGCCGTTCTCTTTCGTTGAGCTGTGTGCTGCGTCCTGGACTACAGGGCGCTGAAGCCCACCTTGCGTGCGGTCGGCTCACCGAGCTCGACGTACGCAAGACGGTCGGCCGGAACCAGGACCTTGCGGCCGTGGTCGTCCACGAGGCTCAGCAGCGGCGACTTGCCGGTCAGCGCCTCGGACACCGCGTGCTCGACTTCCTCGGCACTCTGGCCGCTCTCCAGCACGATCTCGCGGGGCGCGTACTGCACGCCGATCTTGACCTCCACGGCTTTGTCCCTCCGACGGTCAGTGATGTGCGCGGCCGTCCGCGCCGTACTCAGCACACATTAGCCCGGTGAAGCGACGCGTATGCTTCCGCCGCTGCACGCCAGTAGCGAACAGAGATCGGGAACAGAACGCAGGCAACCGAATCCGGGGGTCAGTGGCCGTCCACGCCGTGCAGCGGGAAGCCCGCGATACCGCGCCAGGCCAGCGAGGTGAGCAGCTCCACCGCCTTGTCGCGCGGGACCGTGCTTCCGCTGGCGAGCCAGTACCGGGCGACCACCTGTGAGTAGCCGCCGAGGCCCACGGCGAGCAGCATCGCCTCGTCACGGGGCAGGCCCGTGTCCTCGGCGATGACCTCGCAGATCGCTTCCGCGCACTGGAGCGTGACGCGGTCCACGCGCTCGCGGACCGCGGCCTCGTTCGTCAGGTCGGACTCGAAGACGAGGCGGAAGGCGCCGCCCTCGTCCTCCACGTACGCGAAGTAGGCGTCCATCGTGGCCGCGACGCGCAGTTTGTTGTCCGACGTGGAGGCAAGTGCCGTACGCACGGACTGCAGCAGTGATTCGCAGTGCTGGTCGAGCAGCGCGAGATACAGGTCGAGCTTGCCGGGGAAGTGCTGGTAGAGCACCGGCTTGCTGACTCCGGCCCGCTCGGCGATGTCGTCCATCGCGGCCGCGTGGTAACCCTGCGCGACGAAGACCTCTTGCGCCGCGCCCAGCAACTGATTGCGTCGGGCACGACGCGGCAGGCGTGTGCCCCGCGGGCGCGCCGCCTCTGTCTGCTCGATGGCTGTCACGCCGCCTCCCATGATCGTGAATGTGCGGTGTGCGCCGCGCGGCCATCGTACTTTTCGGTAACCGTGATGTGCGCGGTACGGCCGGAGAATTTCACGGACTGGATGACCGTGAAAGCCGTGCGTAGCAGGGCAAACACGGGCAGCTCAGCGATAGTCGTCCTCGTCGATCGTGACGACGCGGGCCTGTTCGGCCAGGTCGGCCTCGTTGGCCGAGTCCTTGTCCGCGTCCTGCAAGGAGTCGTCCTCGCGCGGCGCGAGGTCGGTGTGCTGCTCCGCGGCATCGGCCTCGGGCGCCTCGGCGCTGGTGTCGGCGGTCTCTTCGGCCTCGAAGGTCTCGGGGTCGGACGGGTCGACGGTCATCGTGGCTCTCTTCCCTAGCGGACTAGTGGTGCGAGTGCCCTGTTCGCCCTCATCTATGAGCCTAGGAGACTGCCGAACCAGGCGCTACGCGATCTCGGGGCGACATCGGCCGGATCTGTGACGGCGAACACATGAACCACGGTGTGATCGTCTCGTAACATTGCCGCATGTCTTCGACCGAGCTGCCGGACCTGATCGCTGCCTCCGTCGCGCCCAAACCGGGCTCCGTCGGGGTCGCGCCGGGCGAGAAGCTCGGCTCGGTCACCCTCCCCGGGCTCACGCTCTCGGTGCGTTCGAGACCGTCCGTGCGCGAGGGGCTGCCCCCCGCGCTGTACGTCCACGGGCTCGGCGGATCCTCGCAGAACTGGTCGGCCCTGATGCCGCTGCTCGAGGACGTCGTCGACTGTGCGGCGATCGACCTGCCGGGGTTCGGCGATTCGCCGCCGCCGGACGACGGCAACTACTCGATCACCGGTCACGCGCGCGCGGTCATCAGATATCTGGACGCGCGCGAGGACGGGCCCGTCCATCTGATCGCCAATTCGATGGGCGGCGCGGTCAGCACCCGCGTCGCCGCCGTCCGCCCCGACCTGGTCCGCACCCTCACGCTGATCTCGCCCGCGCTCCCGGAGCTGCGGGTGCAGCGCACGGCCCTGCCGACCGGGCTCCTCGCGGTGCCCGGCGTCGCGAAGCTCTTCACCCGGCTCACCAGGGACTGGTCGGCCGAGCAGCGCGTCAGCGGCGTCATGGGGCTCTGCTACGGCGACCCGGGCCGGGTCTCGCCCGAGGGGTACAGCGCGGCCGTGCGGGAGATGGAGCGCAGGCTCGCCCTTCCGTACATGTGGGACGCGATGGCCCGCTCGGCGCGCGGCATCGTGAACGCGTACACACTGGGCGGGCAGCAGGGTCTGTGGCGGCAGGCGGAGCGGGTGCTCGCGCCGACGCTGCTGATCTACGGCGGCCGGGATCTGCTCGTCTCGTTCCGCATGGCCCGCAAGGCCGCCGCGGCGTTCCGTGACTCACGGCTGCTCACGCTGCCGGACGCGGGGCATGTGGCGATGATGGAGTATCCCGATACGGTGGCCACGGCCGTCCGCGAACTCCTCGCGGACACAGACGACCTGCCTGGATCCGGCCGTTCGGGCGCGAGGAGCTGAGGCGGCGAGTGGGACGTCATAGCCGCCGGGGTTCAGCGGACCTCACAGACGACACGGGCAGTACGAACACCGCGGACATACCGCCGCCCCAGGGCGCACGCCCGCCGGGTGCCGGTACGGGACGCCGCAGGCGCGCCCCGGGCGACGGCGGCACGCCCGCGCACGGATTCCCGCAGGCCACACCGCCGCAGGGCACGCCCCGGGCCACTCCTGCGCACGGCATGCCGCACGTCCGTGGTGGGCACCCCGAGCAGCGCGAGCCGGGCGGGGCATGGGGAGCGGGGCCGCGGATGGGCGCCGCCTACGGCGTACCGGGTGCGCCGCCCCGCGTCCCGGGGCCACGGCGTGACTACGTGGACGCCTTCGGCGACGAGTTCGCCGACGAAGACCTCTTCGGGGGCGGCGCGAGCCGCCCCTCGCCCATGCAGGCCGGAGCCCCGCCCCGCGACCCGTACGCCTCCGTCACCGACTGGGACCGCGCGGTCGACGAGGACGAGCAGGCCCACGGAGAGCTGTGGTCCGCCGATGCCGACGGTCCCGGCGACCCCGCGGACGACGAAGCCACGGACGGCAAGGGCGGCGGCAAGGGCCGCACCTTCACCGGGATAGCCGCCGCCGCTGTCACCACCGTCCTCGCGGTCGTGGTGGCCGGCCAAGTGACGGACGGGCCAAAGGATTCTGCCCCGCAGGCGCAGGCCGCCAAGGGCCAGGACAGCCGCGAGGCCGGCGATGATGCGTCCCGCTCGGACGACCGTCCCACGCCTCCTGAGTCCGCCCCGGCGACGTACGAGACGAAGATGGCCGAGAAGTACCCGCTCGACGCCAAGCTCACGGCGTCCGGCGACTTCGACGCGATGGCGGGGTTCGACAAGGCGCCCGGCAAGGGGCAGTTGTTCCGCTACCGCGTCGACGTCGAGAAGGGGATGGGCCTGGACGGCGAGCTGTTCGCGTCGGCCGTGCAGAAGACCCTGAACGACGAACGGAGCTGGGCGCACGGCGGAGGCCGCACCTTCGAGCGGATCTCTTCGGGGAAGCCCGATTTCGTCATCACGCTCGCCAGCCCCGGGACGACGGCGAAGTGGTGCGCGAAGTCCGGGCTCGACACCATGGAGCAGAACGTCTCCTGTGACTCGGCGGCCACGGAACGCGTCATGATCAATGCCTACCGCTGGGCGCAGGGCGCCAAGACCTACGGCGACCGCATCCACCCGTACCGGCAGATGCTGATCAACCACGAGGTCGGCCACCGGCTCGGCTTCAACCACACGGACTGCACGAAGGACGGCCAACTCGCGCCCGTCATGCAGCAGCAGACGAAGTTCATCGATCACGACGGAATCAAGTGCAAGGCCAACCCCTGGGCTTTTCCCAAGAGTTGAGACGGAAGTGAAGTGACCGGCGCCGCACGGCCCGCAGGGAACTGGCCGCAGCTTAACGGTCCGTAGTCAAAGAGCGCTCTCTCGTGCCATAGCGCGACGGAACGCTACCGGGGCAGGAAAGTTACTGCCGTTCACCCCTTTTGGTGGCGTGATGGACAACCGTCCATCACGCCACTGGCATGTCCGCATACGTTCGTCCCGCTGCGAGCCTCCGGTCCAACGGCGGCTCTCTACATGGGAGATCGGGGGTGTACGCGTGCGCATCGGACTGCTTACGGAGGGTGGCTATCCGTATGTGAGCGGTGACGCCAGGCTCTGGTGTGACCGGCTCGTGCGCGGGCTCGAGCAGCACGAATTCGACGTCTACGCCCTCAGCCGCAGCGAGCGGCAGGAGGCGCAGGGCTGGATCGAGCTGCCGCCCCAGGTGAACCGCGTGCGGACGGCGCCTCTGTGGACGGTCGACGACGGCGTCGCCTTCGGGGCAGGGTACGGACGGCGGGCGCGGCGGCGCTTCGCGGAGTGCTTCGGCGCGCTGGCATCGGCGGTGTGCGACGCCGGGACGGCGGCCGGAGCCGGTGAAGGCCCAGGCGCTTCCGAAGCGTTGGCGGACCGTTTCGGCAGTGCGCTCTACGGCCTCGCCGAACTCGCCCGCGACCAGGGCGGACTCGTCGGCGCACTGCGCTCCGAAGCCGCCGTGCGCGCCCTGGAGGGCGCGTGCCGCGCGCCGGGCGCACTTCGCACCGCACGCACCGCACGGGTGCCCGACCTGCTCGTCGTGGCGGGCCACCTGGAGCGCGCGCTGCGACCGCTCTCCCTCGACTGGTACGGCGACGACGGCCTCGGCGCGGTGGACCTGTGCCACGCCACGTCCGGCGGCCCCGCGGCACTCCCCGGCCTCCTCGCCCAGCACTTCTCCGGAGTCCCGCTCCTGGTCACCGAGTACGGCGTGCAGCTGCGGGCGCACTACCTCGCGACCGGCGAAGAGGCGCTGAGCGCGCCGGCGCGGGCGCTGCTCACCTCCTTCCACGGCAGGCTCGCCGCCGAGGTGTACCGCCAGGCCCAGATCATCACGCCCGGCAACACGCACGCCCGCCGCTGGCAGGAGCGGTGCGGAGCCGAGCGGGCGAAGCTGCGCACGGTCTATCCGGGCATGGAGACCTCCCGCTTCGCGGAGGTCGGCGAGCGCGAGGACCCGGGCGACCCCGACACCCTCCTGTGGGTCGGACGCATCGAGCCCGCCAAGGACCTGATCTCCCTGCTCCACGCCTTCGCGGAGGTCCGCAAGGACGAGCCGAAGGCGCGGCTGCGCATCGTCGGTGCGCCCGCGGAGGGCGAGGAGGCGGCCGCGTACCTCGCGCACTGCAGGGCGCTCGCCGCGCAGCTCTTCCCGGACGAGGCGGACGGCGCGCACGCGGTCGGCGACAACCCCGTGTCCTTCGAGGAGATCGGCGCCCCCGAGACGCCGGAGCTGGAGGACGCGTACGCCGCGGGCAGTGTCGTCGTCCTGTCGAGCGTCGTCGAGGGCTTCCCGATCAGCCTCGTCGAGGCGATGTTCTGCGGGCGCGCGACGGTCTCCACGGACGTCGGCGCGGTCGTCGAGGTCATCGGCGGCACCGGGCTCGTGGTGCCGCCGCGCAATCCGCGGGCGCTCGCCGAGGCGTGCGTGGCGTTGCTGCGTGACACCGGGCGGCGCGAACGGCTCGGGGCCGCGGCGCATGCGCGGGCGCTCGAACTGTTCACCGTGGAACAGAACATCGAGGCGTTTCGCGGCATTTACCTGGAGATCGTCTCGCACTGCCCGGTGCGCAGGGAGGCGCTCGACGACGCGGGCGAGCCGGTGCCGTTCGGCAATCCGGCGGAGGCGTACATGCCGGGGCGGTGGGCGGTGGCCGCGGGCTGCGGCGACGCGGGCACGGGTGCGGGCGGCGCGCCCAGCTGGGCGCAGGAGACGGAGAAGCCGGAGCAGTTGAAGGGGGCGGGCGTATGAGCCAGGAACAGAAGGTGGACGCGCCACGGGCACCGGAGAGCCCCGGCGGCTGGGACATGCGGTCGGAGGAGCTGGTCGCCGACGCGGCACTGGTGCGCGAGCCCGCGGCCTGGCGGGGTGCCGGGGACGGGACCGGCGTCGGGGCGTCGGCCGGTGCCAGGCCCGCCCGGCGCGGTGGCGTCGACCCGGTGAAGGCCCTGATGCACCGGCACCGGGAGCTGTGCGAGCGAGCCGTCGACCCGCTGGAGATCGCCGCGGGTCTCGAGGCGCACGGAGTGACCGACCGGACCGCCGCGCGGTTCCGGCACCGGGACGTGTTCGCGCTCGCCGAGGAGATGTACGCGCGCGTGCCTCGCGATGACGAGGAGCGCGGCGTCCCTGTGGCGCTTCCCTCGCGCGGGACGCCCGAAGTGCCCGCGGGATGGGCGCTGTTCGCGCTCCTTCCGGGGGTGGCGTGCGGGCTCGCCGCCGCAGGGCTCGACCTGAGCGAGGGGCGTGCGCGGCTCGCGGTGGGGCTCGGCGGATCGCTCGCCGTAGCCGTCGCGCTGCGCGTGGCTCTTCGGTACGGTCCGCTGCGCTCCGCCCACCCTGTCGCCCCCGCCACGCACGCGTGGGTGTGCCTTCTCGTCGCGTACGCCCTCTTCGGCGACGGGCTGCTGCGGGCCGCCGTCTCGGGCGGCTCCGACGGCCCATGGGCGCCGCCGACCGCCGCCGCGCTGGGGCTCTCGCTCGCTGTGGCGCCCGCCGCGTGGTGCGTGCGGCTGTTCGCCGTGGGGGCGCGGGGACGACTCGCGCTCAGCCGGGGGCTCGCTGAATTCACCGCCTCCGTGCGGCCGTTGCTGCTCGGCGTGGTCGCGCTGTACCTGTGCGCCCTGGGGGCCCTGCTCGTAGGGGCCGGTGCCGTCTACGGAGTGTCTGCGTCCGCCGGGGCCGGGGCGCTCGGCGCGCTGCTGATGCTCTCCCGGCTGCTCTCCTCGTACGGGTTCACGCGGGCGCCCCTGCTGATGCTGGGGGCCGCGGGTGCCGTGGAGGCGGCCTCGCTCGCCTCGGTGTTCGGGGGGCGGCTGCCCGGGTTCGGGTGGCTGGCCGCTCCGGTGGACGAGGCGGTCCTTGCCTGGGGGCCCGGCGTCGTACCCGTCGTCGCGTGCGGCGCCGCCGCGGGCGTACTGCTGCTCCACTCCTCGCGGGTGCTCAGCCGGGCCTCCGCGCATGCGGACGGGGCTTGAGCATGCGCGCCGCCCCCGCCGGGTCCTCCCGGCCGCACGGGAAAACGCTCCACTCGAAGACCTTCTCTCCCGCGGGGCCGACACCGCGGGCCTTACCCCGTGAACCACGGCAAACCCCTGAAGGAGAACGCCAGATGAGCACCCTCAGCATCCGAGAATCCGACCCGGGAGCCGCCCGATGAGGGTGCTGCTGATCGGAGCCAACGGATATCTCGGCCGGTTCGTCGCCGACCGCCTGCTCGCCGACCCGGCGGTGCAGCTCACCGCGCTCGGACGCGGCGACGACTCGGACGTACGGTTCGACCTCGCGAGCGGCAGCCCCGGCGCGCTCACCCGCTTCCTGGACGCCGTGCACCCGGGAGTCGTCATCAACTGCGCGGGCGCGACGCGGGGCGGTGCCCGCGAGCTGACCCGGCACAACACCGTCGCCGTCGCCACGATCTGCGAGGCCCTGCGCCGCAGCGGATGCGGGGCGCGGCTCGTGCAGCTGGGCTGCGGCGCCGAGTACGGGCCGAGCCAGCCGGGATCGTCCACCGCCGAGGACGCCGTGCCCCGGCCCGGCGGACCGTACGGAGTCAGCAAGCTCGCCGCCACCGAGCTGGTTCTGGGGGCCGGGCTCGACGCCGTCGTCCTGCGGGTGTTCTCGCCCGCCGGGCCCGGCACCCCGGCCGGATCGCCGCTCGGGCGGCTCGCCGAGGCCATGCGGCGGGCCATGCAGGCCGGTGACGGCGAGCTCAAGCTCGGGGGTCTCGGCGTGCAGCGGGACTTCATCGACGTACGCGATGTGGCGCGCGCCGTGCACGCCGCCTCGCTCTCCGCCGCCCAGGGGATCGTGAACATCGGCGCGGGCCGCGCCGTGCGGCTGCGTGACGCGGCGGCCGTCCTGGCGCGGGTCGCCGGGTACGGCGGAGCCCTGCACGAGCTCGACCAAGGCGTCATGCGGCAATCCATCGGGCACCCCCGCACCGAATCCGACCACGGGAGCCCGGCCGCCTATCCCTACCCCGACGGGTGCGGCAGCTGGCAGCAGGCCGACGTGCGCACCGCACGCGACCGGCTCGGCTGGCGCCCCCGGATCAACCTCGAAGAATCACTCGCCGACATCTGGATGGAGGCGGCATGCCGCATCTGACCAGCACAGCCACAGGCACCGCGCACACCGACACACGTCTCGGCTTCGGCATCCCGGGCTTCGCGCACCCCCTCGTAGCCCCCGCCGAATGGTCCGAACTCACCCGCCCCGCCACCCCTTTGCACTGGGTCGTCCTGAATGTGAGCAGAGGGCCGGGGGAACGGCCCGACCCGCACTGCCTGGAGGCGGCGGGGCGGCTGCGGAACGCGGGCGTGCGTGTTCTCGGTCACCTCGACGTGATGTACGGCGCCCGCGGCTTCGGGGAGCTCGTCTCGGACGCCCACCGCTACCTCGACTGGTACCAGGTCGACGGCTTCTCCCTGGACCGCTGTCCCACGGAGCGGGCGGCGCTCCCGGAGGTGCGCAGGACGGTGACGACGCTGCGCGCGCTCTGCGACGACGCCCACATCGTCCTGGGGCACGGGACCCACCCGTATCCCGGATACGCCGAATCCGGCGACCAGTTGGTGACCTTCTCGGGTCCGTGGAGCGACTACCGCTGGTCACAGGTGGCCGAGTGGACCGCCGACTACCCGCCCGAGCGCTTCTGCCACTTCGTGCACGGCATGCCGCGCGGCCATCTCGACGAGGCGCTGCGCATCGCACGCTGGCAGGGCGCGTCGACGATCTACTTCACCGACCGGGTGGACAGCGGTGGAGCGGACGACCCGTGGGAGTCGATGCCCGGGTACTGGGACGAAATCGTCTCGCGCATCGGAACGGGCGTCTCGGAATGAAGAAGGGCGTGGCAGTGTTACGGAGAGAACAACCTCCCCCACTCTCGAATCCCACTCGAGCGGGGGGCCCACCGAAACACCGACCAACGGAGTCCCCGTGTCGCTGCCACCCCTGGTCGAGCCAGCATCTGAGCTCACCGTCGACGAGGTTCGCAGGTACTCCCGCCACCTGATCATTCCCGACGTCGGGATGGACGGGCAGAAGCGGCTGAAGAACGCCAAGGTGCTGTGTGTCGGCGCCGGCGGCCTCGGGTCACCGGCGCTGATGTACCTCGCGGCGGCGGGCGTCGGCACGCTCGGCATCGTGGAGTTCGACGAGGTCGACGAGTCGAACCTGCAGCGCCAGATCATCCACAGCCAGGCCGACATCGGCCGTTCCAAGGCGGCGTCCGCGAAGGACTCCGTCCTCGGCATCAACCCGTACGTGAACGTGATCCTCCACGAAGAGCGGCTCGAGGCCGAGAACGTGATGGACATCTTCAGCCAGTACGACCTGATCGTCGACGGCACGGACAACTTCGCCACGCGGTACCTGGTCAACGACGCGTGCGTCCTGCTGAACAAGCCGTACGTATGGGGTTCGATCTATCGCTTCGACGGCCAGGCGTCCGTCTTCTGGAGCGAGCACGGCCCGTGCTACCGCTGCCTCTACCCGGAGCCCCCGCCCCCCGGCATGGTCCCGTCCTGCGCCGAGGGCGGCGTCCTGGGCGTGCTCTGCGCGTCCATCGGCTCCATCCAGGTCACCGAGGCGATCAAGGTCCTGGCCGGCGTGGGCGACCCGCTGGTCGGGCGCCTGATGATCTACGACGCCCTGGAGATGCAGTACCGCCAGGTCAAGGTCCGCAAGGACCCGGACTGCGCGGTCTGCGGCCCGAACGCCACCGTCACCGAGCTCATCGACTACGAAGCCTTCTGCGGCGTCGTGTCGGACGAGGCCCAGGAGGCGGCGCTCGGCTCGACGATCACTCCCAAGCAGCTCAAGGAGTGGATCGACGGGGACGAGAAGATCGAGATCATCGACGTGCGCGAGCAGAACGAGTGGGAGATCGTCTCGATCCCCGGCGCCAAGCTGATCCCGAAGAACGAGTTCCTCATGGGCACCGCCCTGGAGAGCCTCCCGCAGGACAAGAAGATCGTCTTGCACTGCAAGACGGGTGTCCGGTCCGCGGAAGTCCTCGCCGTGCTGAAGTCCGCGGGCTTCTCGGACGCGGTGCACGTGGGCGGCGGCGTCATCGGCTGGGTCAACCAGATCGAGCCCTCGAAGCCGGTCTACTAGGCGTAGCGCTTGAACGGAGAGGGGCCCGCACCTTGTGGTGCGGGCCCCTCTCCGTTGGCGGGGCGGCTCAAGACATCGCCTTGACGGCTCGTCCTCAAACGCCGGACGGGCTGAATCGTCCCCTCAGCTCTCGCAGACCTTGCCGTCCTTCGGAGCCTTTCCGTCGAGCAAGTAGTCGTTGACCGTGCCGTCCACGCAGTCGCTCCCGCTGCCGTACGCCCCGTGGCCCTCGCCCTTCCAGGTCAGCATCGTGCCCACGCCCTTGCCGAGCTCGTCGGCCATCTTCTGCGCACCCTCGTAGGGCGTCGCCGGGTCTCCCGTGTTGCCGACGACCAGGATCGGGGGCGCGCCCGGAGCGCTCACGTCGGGGGAGTCGTGCAGCCCCGCCACCGGCCACTCGTGGCACCAGCCCGCCGTGTCCCAGCCCATGAACTCGCCGAAGACCGGCGATATCCCGCGGAACTCGCCGAGCTGCTCCTTCGCCTGCGCGGGAGTCGTCCGCGCCTTGGCGTCGCGGCAGGATATCGAGCGCTGCGAGTGGCTCTGTGTGCTGTAACCGCCGGACGGATCCCGCTCGTTGTACGCGTCGGCCAGCTGGAGCAGCGCCGATCCGTCGCCCTTCTCCGCCTCCTCCAGGCCGCGGGTCAGGGCGGGCCAGCTCTGCTTGCTGTACAGCGTGACCGTGATGCCGGTGAGCGCCAGGGACTGGGTGAGCCTGCGGTCGTCCGATGCGGGCAGCGCCTTCGCGTCGAGGCGCTTCAGGAGGCGCACTATCTTCTGCGAGCCCTCCTTCGGGTCCTGGCCCGAGGACTTCAGATAGTTCTCCAGGGCGCGCTGGAAGCCCCGCGCCTGGTTCTTGGCATGGCCCACCGAGTCCGCGCTGGGGTCGACGACGGCATCCAGGGTGAGGCGTCCCACCTTCTTGGGGAACAAGTGCGCGTAGACGCCGCCCAGTTCGGTGCCGTATGAAATGCCCATGTAGTGCAGCTTCTCGTCGCCGAGGACCTGGCGCATCACGTCCATGTCCTGGGCGGCCTCGACCGTCGAGACATGGCTGAGGAGCTTGCCCGCGTCCTTCGCGCAGCCCGCGCCGAAGTCGGCCGCGTCCTTGAAGTACGCCGCTTCCTCGGCCGGGGTGTCCGGGGTGAGGTCGACGGCCTCCGCGGCCTGCGTCTCCTTGTCGCTGCGGCAGCGCACGCCCTCGCTGCCCGCGACCCCGCGCGGGTCGAAGCTCACCAGGTCGTACCGCTCGCGCAGATTTCCATACATGTCGGCGAACGACGGCAGCATGGAGACGCCCGAGCCGCCGGGTCCGCCGAAGTTGAACAGGAGCGAGCCGACGCGCTTGCCCTCGCCGGTGGACCGGGCGCGGATCAGCGCGACGTCGATCGTCTCGCCGTCCGGCTTCTCGTAGTCCAAGGGGACCTTGAGGGTCGAGCACTGCCACTCGGAGCCGGGTGCGGGGTCGCCGCCGCTCGCCTTGCAGCCGCCCCAGTCGAGCTTCTGGCCGGTGAGCGAAGCGGGCAGGGTGGAGGAGGGGTCGGGCTTCGGCGACTGCTCGGGGCCGGTCGGCGCGGGCTTCGCGTCGTCCTTGCCCCCGTCGTCGGAACCACCGCAGCCGACGGCGAGCCCCGCCACCAGGACCCCTGCGGCGGCCAGAGCGGCTGACCGTACGAAACGCGGCATGGAGCGCTTCCCCCCTCGTCAAGACAGTCCAGCCATAGTAGGCGGGGTCACTGACAAGGATCTTGGCGCCCTGCGTGGCCCCGCCGTCGTCACGAGCAGACTGGGCCCTAGGAACAGACCGTGCCCTCCTTCGGCACGGTGCCGTCGAGCAGGTAGCCGTTCACCGCGTCCCGCACGCACTTGTTCTTGCTGTCGTACGCCCCGTGCCCTTGGCCCTTGTACGTCAGCTGGACGCCGACGCCCTCGCCCAGCGCGTCCGCCATCTTCTTCGCGCCCTCGTACGGCGTGGCCGGGTCGCCCGTGTTGCCGATGACGACGATGGGCGGCGCTTGCGGAGCGCTGACGTCCGGGTGCTCGGCGGCGCCGTCCACGGCCCAGTCGGTGCAGCCGACCATGCCCCACGCCAGATAGTCGCCGAACAGCGGCGACGCCTCGCGGAACCCGGGGAGCTTCTCCTCGACGTACTCCGGCGTGTAGCGCGCCTTGTCGTCCGCGCAGTTGATGGAGACGTTGGCGGCCTGGATGTTGCTGTAGGTGCCGTCTTCGTTGCGGCCGTTCATGGAGTCCGAGAGCGTCATCAGGATCCTGCCGTCGCCGTCGTAGGCCTGGTCGAGGCCCTCGGTGAGGTACGGCCAGAAGTCCTGGGAGTACAGCGACTGCGCGATGCCGTTCGTGGCAGCGGTCTGCGTCAGTTCGCGCGGGGGGATGGCCGGCAGCGGCTTGGCGTCCAGATCCTCGAGGAGCTTGGCGATCCTGTCCTTGACGTCCTTCTCGGTGTCGCCGACGGGGCAGTCCTCGACCTTCGACGTGCAGTCCTTGGCGAAGTTGTCGAGCGCGAGCTGGAAACCCTTCGCCTGGCCCAGCGAGCCCTGTTCGCCCGTCTCGGTGGGGTCGACGACCGCGTCGAAGACGGCGCGGCCCACCCTCTTGGGGAACAAGTGCGCGTAGACGCCGCCCAGTTCGGTGCCGTACGAGATGCCGAAGTAATGCAGCTTGTCGTCGCCGAGCACCTGGCGCATCAGATCCATGTCGCGGGCCGCGTCGGTGGTGGCTACGTGGGGGAGCACCTCGCCGGAGTTCTTCTCGCAGGATCCGTTGAAGCCCTTCACGTTCTCGATGAGCTTCTTGCGCTCGGCGCCGTCGTCGGGGGTGGAGTCCTCCTGGAAGTACGCGTCGAGCTGTTCGTCGTCCTCGCACTTGATGCCCGCGCTGCGGCCGACGCCGCGGGGGTCGAAGCTCACCAGGTCGTAGCGGGTGCGCAGCTTGGCGTAGTCCTCTCCGAAGGCGGGCAGCGTGGTGACTCCGGAGCCGCCGGGGCCACCGAAGTTGAAGACGAGGGAGCCGATCCGCCGGTCCTTGTCGCCGCTCGCCCCGGCGCGGATCAGGGCGATGTCAAGGGTGTCCCCCTTGGGCTTGTCCCAGTCGAGTGGGGCCTTCATGGTGGCGCACTGCCACTCGGCGCCACCGGGCAGCGGGGACGGGGGCTCACCGCCGCCTTCGGCGGCATCGGGCGCGGGGCAGTCCTTCCAGCTGAGCTCCTGGGCCGACAGATCCGTGTCCTTGGAGGCCTCGGAGTCCTTGGAGCCGTCACCGCCGCAGGCCGCGAGGGTCGCAGACAGCAGGACGACGGTGGCGGCGGCACGCGCCTTGTGGTTGGGCATGCTTCCCATCCTGCGGGGGGCGCAGACGGGGCGCACGACTGCTTCGGCCTTCCGTGGACAGGCTTCCTCCTCCTCAGGAGAAGGCCCTCCCAGGAGAAGGCCCGCCCTCAGGAGAAGGCCCTTCCCTCAGAGAAGGCCCTTCCTTGTCAGGTGGTTGAAGAACAGCCACCCCGGAAGCACCGGCAGCCACAGCGTGAGGAGCCGGTACAGAAGCACCGCGGGGGCCGCCACGTCCTTGGGCACGCCCACCGCGATTAGACCGAAGGTGAGCGTCGCCTCGACCGCCCCGACACCGCCGGGCGTGGGTGCCGCCGAGCCGAGCGCGTTGCCGGCGAGGAAGACCACGGCGACGCTGGCCAGGGTCAGCGGCTTCATCTCCGTAGTGCTGAAGGCACGTACCGAAGCGTCGAGACAGAGCACGAACAGGAGCGTCAGGAGCAGCATGCCGCCGATGCCGGTGAGCAGCTTCTGCGGGCGCTGCAGCACGTCGAGCATGCGCGGCACGACGCCCGCGAACAGCGACCGCACGCGCGTGACCACGAACTTCCGCAGGAAGGGGATCGCGGTGACCACGAGGACGAGCACCGCGACCGAGAGGAGACCGGCGATGACGGTCCGGGACGGCGACAGGGACGGTGTCTTCTCCGTACCGGTCACATAACCGAAGATCATCAGCAGCATGATGTGCGAGCCGAGTCCGAACAGCTGCGAGGCCCCGACGCTCGCCACCGCGAGGCCCGAGCGCACTCCGGAGCGCTGCAGGAAACGCGTGTTGAGCGCGACGCCGCCCACCGCGGCGGGCGCCACGATCTTCACGAACGAACCGGCGACCTGCGCCTGCACCGCCCGCAGGAACGGCACGCGCTCCGGCACGAAGCCGAGCAGGCTCATCGCCGCCGCGAAGTAGCTCAGCGCCGAGCAGGCCACCGCCACGGCGACCCAGCCCCACTCGGCCTCGCCGATGATCGTGTTGAAGTCGACGTGGGTGAGCTGTGAGAGCAGGAAGTACGCGCCGATGGCACCGGCGATGAAGCTGATCAGCGTGCGCGGCCTGATCCGCTCCAGCTGAGCGGGCTCCACGGGCGCCTGCGGCCGGATGAGCAGCACCTGGTGACGGATCTGGGTGAGCAGATCCTCCTCGCGTGCCTGGTCGAGCGCGACGTCTATCGCCTGCTTCTCGGCCTGCTTCTCCGCGCGCACGGTCTTGCGGTCGGGCCCCTTGGGACCCTCGACGGTCTGTGCCGCGTCCGCGGCCGTTTCGATGTCCGCCTCCGCGGCGCGCGCCACCTTGTCCTTGCGGGACGCCTCCAGGACCGCCTCGCGCTCGCGCTGGGACCGCTCCCTGGCCAGCTTGCGCAGGGTCCCGCGGGTGGAGCGGGTCAGGGCGATGGGCTGGAGCAGCGGCAGACAGTCCGCGACCGTGTCCGGACCGAGCACGTCGACCGCGGTCGCGACGGCGCGCTCGGCGCCCACGCGCAGGCCGAAGGCGGTCAGGAGCTGGGCGATGTCCATCCGCAGGACCAGGTCACCGGCGGCGATCTCACCGCCCCGCAGATCGGTCAGGATGACCGTGCCGGAACGATCCACCAAAATCGCGTCGCCCGCGAGCCTGCGGTGCGCGATCCGCCGTGACTGGAGCGCCTGCACCTGCCGCCAGGTGTCGCACAGCAGCTCATCGGTGATGACGTCGGCCGGCAGCGAGTCCAGGGTGCGGCCGCCCGTGTGCTCGTAGACGAGGATCACCGCGTCAGGACCGAGCTCGGAGGTGGCGATCAGCTTGGGCGCGTTGGCCCCGGCCGCGATCGCCGCGTACGCGAGGAGCGCCTCTTGCTCCAGTGCCTGGCGCAGCGACTGCAGGCTGCGGCGCTGGGTGATGCCGCGCAGCGTGAGCCTGCGCCATACGCGGTAGAAGAAGCCCTGCGCCTGCTGCTCGCGGTCGATGACCGTGACGTCCAGGGGCGGGCCGTCCTCGAGGGTGACGAAGTAGCGGCGGCCCCGGTCGCCGTGCTCGCTGTCCGGGGACTCCTCGCGGGCCGCGCTCACCGGGTGGAAGCCGACGTGCCGCAGACCGGCGAGGAGCGTCTGGCCGGTGGGGCGGACGTTCGGCGAACCGACCGCGTAGAGCGTTCCGTAGGCCACGCTCCAGCCGAGCAGGACCGTCAGGATGATCGAGAACGGCGTCGTGTAGCCGGTGACCAGCATCGTGAAGGCGTCGAGCAGCAGCACCACCCACAGGACGACCCGCCAACGTGGCCTTCGGGACATCCCGACGGCGGTCATGTACGCGATGACGGGGGCGAGATAGCCGTGCACGGGGTCGGTGAGCGCGTGCAGTTCACCGGGCGACGGCCGGGTCAGCGCCTCCTGGATGGAGTCCGGTGCGGCCTGGGCGACCCAGAGGTCGGTGGCGAGCGTGACGCCGTGCGCGAGGACGGCCGCGAGGACGCCGTCGGCGATGCGTAGTCCGTCCCGCTTGACCAGGCGCTCGATGGCGAAGGCGACCGGGACTAGCAGGACGCCGATGCTCGCGGTGAGACCCGCGAACTTGATCAGGAGGTCCGGTGCCTGGTCCGTGCCCTTGTCGATGTCCTGGGCGAGACCGGATGTCGTGCCGTGCGCGAACGCGGCGATGGCGAGGACGATGGCGATGCCGAGGATGCCGACGAGCAGCCGCATCAGGTCCGATGGACGGTGCACGCGGGCGGCGAGCAGCGGTTCGTCACCGGCGACGCGGTCGGGGTGGGCGCCTTCGCCCTCGCCGTTGGCGCAGTCGTCGCTGTCGGTGCGGTCGCCTTTGGTGCGGTCACCTTCGGCGAGGTCGCCGTCGGAGCGGTCCTCGGGGCGGTTCTCGGTGTGGTTGTCGGTGTGGTCGTCGGGAACGGGGGCGGTGGGTGGGTGCTGCTCGGCCTCGTCCTGGCCGGGCTTCTCGCCGCTGCCCGGCTTCTCGGACTTCCCATGGCCCGGCTTCTCGAACTTCTCGTGGCCCGGCTTCTCGTGCTTCTCGTGCTTCTTCAGGGAGTGCCCACCGGTGTCCGGGTGCGCCTCGGCCGCAGGGGTGCCCGCCGTCTCATCCGGGTGCACATCCTGCTGCTCCGTCGCCTCTTCTTGATCTCGTATCACCAGTCACCGCCCGCACGATGGTGGCATGCCCCGCCGACAGAGGGGGGCATCAGGGTGCAATGCGGGGGTCCAAAGTGTTCACCCAGCTCCAGTTTGTCTCCTACCGCACACTCTGTCGCGGGGCGGTCACGGTGTCGGTGGGGTACGGCAGGATGGACCGGATGAGCGAGGAGAGCGGACCGGAGCAGGGGCTCTCGAGGTACCCGGAGTACGCCGAGCGGGTCTTCGAGGTCGCGGAGCTGATCCCTCCGGGGCGGGTGATGACGTACGGGGACGTCGCGGAGTGGCTGGAGGAGGGCGGCCCCCGTCAGGTCGGCCGGGTGATGGCCCTCTACGGAGACGCGGTTCCGTGGTGGCGCGTGGTGCGCGCGGACGGTCGGCTGCTGCCGGGCCACGAGCTGCGGGCGCTCGGCCACTACCGCGCGGAGGGCACGCCGCTGCGTGAGGCGAGCCGCGTGTCCGAGGGCCACGTGCCGCGCCTCGACATGCGGCGGGCGCGCTGGGACGGAGATGCCTCGACGGGGGGTGACGGCGCGCACCCGCGCGCGAGTGACGGCGTGGCTTCGCGTGAAGGTGACGGCGGGGGCGTGGCTTCGCGCGGGGGCGGCGACGCGGCAGGAAGCGGCGGCGCCGCTCGCCCACAGGCTCCGGGGGCTCACACCTGACAGCTTCGGCCATCCCGCGGCGCCGCGGGGGGCCGGTGGCCCGTACGGGGGAAGCCACGCGTCCCGCACGCCCGCTGGCGTAGCGTCGACAGCACGCATTTCTCTCACCCCGCAGCCATCGCACAGCCGTTTTTCACCACGTACACCCACCAGGACCGGCGATCCACGTGAGCTCCACTTCTTCCGCCCGGCACACCCGGCACCCGTCGCACCTCCAGGTGCGACAGGGGGCCCAGGGCGCCTATCGACTGGTGCGTACGCCGCCGGTCCGCGTGGACCCTCCTCGTCTTGACGCACGGCAGCGTGCGGTGGTTGACCACCCCGGAGGGCCGCTGCTCGTCCTCGCGGGGCCCGGAACGGGCAAGACGACGACGCTCGTGGAGTCCGTCGCCGCGCGGATCGCGAAGGGCACGGAGCCGGAGCGGGTCCTGATCCTCACCTTCAGCCGCAAGGCAGCGGTGGAACTGCGCGACCGCATGGCGCTGCGCATAGGAACGGCCAACGCCCCGCAGGCGACGACCTTCCACTCCTTCTGTTACGCCCTCATCCGCGCCCACCAGGACGCGGACCTGTTCGTCGAGCCGCTGCGGCTCCTCTCGGGTCCGGAGCAGGACGTGGCGGTACGAGAGCTGCTCGCGGGCCAGATCGACTTGGCCGCCGAGGGGCGCTCCCACGTCCGCTGGCCGGACGAGCTGCGCGCCTGTCTGACGACGCGTGGCTTCGCCGACGAAGTGCGCGCGGTGCTCGCCCGGAGCCGTGAACTGGGCCTCGGCCCCGACGCCCTGGACGCCTTCGCCCGCCGCGCGGGGCGCCCGGACTGGGGCGCGGCGGCAGCCTTCCTCGCGGAGTACCTGGACGTACTCGACATGCAAGGAGTGCTCGACTACGCGGAACTCGTGCACCGCGCGGTGCTGCTCGCGCGGCGTCCCGAAGTCGCGCGGGCACTCGGCGCGCAGTACGACGCGGTGTTCGTGGACGAGTACCAGGACACGGATCCGGCGCAGGTACGACTGCTGCACGCGCTGGCCGGGGGCGGGCGCTCCCTCGTGGCGTTCGGCGACCCGGACCAGTCGATCTACACCTTCCGGGGCGCTGACGTGAACGGCATCCTGGAGTTCCCCCATGACTTCCCGCGCGCGGAGGGCACCCCGGCGCCGGTCGAGGTCCTGACGACGTCCCGCAGGTCGGGCGCCGGTCTCCTCGCGGCCACCCGCCTGCTCACTCGGCGCATGCCGCTGACGAGGCTGCCCGCGGAGAAGGTACGGGCCCACAGGGAGCTCGCGGCGGTCCGCGAGGGCGGTCACGTCGAGTCGTACACGTACCCGACGTCGGGCGCCGAGCTCGACAACATCGCGGACATCCTGCGCCGCGCGCATCTGGAGGACGGCGTCCCCTGGAGCGAGATGGCGGTCCTGGTCCGCGCGGGAGCCCACACGATCCCCGCGGTCCGCCGCAGCCTCACCGCCGCAGGCGTCCCCCTGGACGTCGACGGCGACGACATCGCACTGCGCCACGAACCGGCGGTGACACCACTGCTTACGGCGCTGCGGGCGGTGGCGGGGGCGGTGGTGTCGGAGGCGTCGGAGCCGGTGCGGGTGCCGGGGTCGGGGCCGGGGTCGGCGCCCGTGACCGAGTCCGTGCCGGACGCCGCTCCAGTGCCGGACACCGCACCCGAGCCAGGGCCCCACCCCGAAGCCCCGTCCGCCCCCCACCCCGCAGCAGCCGCCACCTGGCTCGACACCGAGACCGCCCTCGCCCTTCTCACGTCCCCCCTCGCCGGCATGGACGCCGCCGATCTCCGTCGCCTCGGGCGGGCCCTCCGGGCGGAGGAGCGTGCCGCCGGGAATCATCTGCCGCCGCCCTCCGACGAGCTGCTTGCCCGTGCGCTCGCCGAACCGGAGCGGCTCGTCGCACACGACCCCGCGTACGCGCGAGGCGCCCAGCGGCTGGGTGCGCTGCTCCGCAAGGCCCGTGAGCGGCTCGCGGGCGGCGGCACCGCCGAGGAGGCGCTCTGGGAGCTGTGGGACGGCACACCGTGGCCGCGCCGCCTCGAACGGACCGCGCGCCGCGGCGGCGCCGCAGGGCGCAACGCGGACCGGGATCTCGACGCGGTCTGCGCCCTGTTCGCGTACGCCTCGCGCGCAGAGGAGCGCACCGGCGGGCGCGGCGCCCTCAACTTCCTCGAGGAGACCGAGGCACAGGACATCGCCGCGGACACCCTCACGCGCAGGGCCGTACGCCCCGAAGCCGTACGCCTGATGACGGCGCACCGTTCCAAGGGCCTGGAGTGGCGGCTCGTGGTGGTCGCGGGCGTCCAGGAGGGCCTCTGGCCCGACCTGCGCCGCCGCGGCTCCCTCCTGGAGGCCGACCGCATCGGAAGCGACGGCCTCGCCGAGCCCCTCACCCCCGGAGCGCTCCTCTCCGAAGAGCGCCGGTTGTTCTACGTGGCCGCCACGCGCGCGCGTGAACGCCTCGTCGTCACCGCAGTCAAGGCGCCCGCGGACGACGGCGACCAGCCCTCCCGTTTCCTCACTGAACTCGGCGTCGAGCCCAAGGACATAACGGGCCGCCCCCGCCGCCCCCTGTCCGTCTCCGCGCTCGTCGCCGAGCTGCGGGCCACCACCGTCGACCCCCGGGTCTCGGAGCCGCTGCGCGAGGCCGCCGCGCACCGCCTCGCCCGGCTCGCAGCCCTGAGCGACGCCGACGGGCGTCCCCTCGTGCCGTCCGCGCACCCTTACCGCTGGTGGGGCATGTACGAGCCGACGGCGAGCGAAGTCCCCCTGAGGGACCGCGACAAGCCCGTCGTCCTCTCCGGAAGCGCGCTGGACCAGCTCGCCAACACCTGTTCCCTGCAGTGGTTCCTGGGCCGCGAGGTGAAGGCGGACGCCCCGGCGACCGCCGCCCAAGGCTTCGGCAATGTGGTGCACGTCCTGGCCGACGAGGTCGCGTCCGGCAGGACACCCGCCGACCTCGCCGTCCTCATGGAGCGCCTCGACTCGGTCTGGGATGCGCTGGCCTTCGACGCCCCCTGGAAGTCGGCACAGGAGAAGGAGCACGCGCGCGTGGCGCTCGAGCGCTTCCTCCAGTGGCATGTGACGGACCGCGCGAGCCGCACCCCCGTCAGCAGCGAGCACGACTTCGACGTGACCCTCGAAGCGGGCCCCTACGAAGTACGCGTGCGCGGCTCCATGGACCGCGTCGAGCAGGACGCGCAAGGCCGCGCCTACGTAGTCGACTTCAAGACCGGCAAACAGACCCCCAGCGCCGCCGAAGTGGCCCGCCATCCGCAGCTCGCCGTCTACCAGCTCGCCCTCCGCGAGGGTGCGGTCGACGACGCCTTCGAAGGCGTACGTCCGGAAGCGGGCGGAGCGGAACTGGTGCAGCTGCGCCAGGGCGCCGCCAAGAAGGACGGCGGCGAGACCCTCCCCAAGGTGCAGGCCCAGGAGCCGCTCTCGGGGGAATGGGTGGGCGACCTCCTGGCCACCGCCGCGGGCAAGGTCCTCGACGAACGCTTCTCGCCCACCACGGGCCAGCAGTGCACCCACTGCGCCTTCCGCGCCTCGTGCAGCGCGCGGCCGGAGGGCCGGCAAGTCGTGGACTGACGGGGGCTCGGGGGCCAGGAAGCTCGGGGGCCAGGGCCCCAGGGGGCGACAACCAGTGCGGTTGGTGGCCAAGCTCACGTCACGGCACTCACGTTCATAGCAGCCTCACAGGCCATCTAAGGTCTCGGTAAAGCTGATTTGTGCACCAGTGAACCCTCCGATCGTGCACCGTCCCGAGGAGATACAGACATGGCAGCCAACCGGAAGCTCCTGGCCGCGGCGGTCGCCTGTTCCGCCGCCTTCGTCGCCGTCACGGGCTGCTCCAGCGAGGAGAAGGACCCCTTCGAGGGGATGAGCGCCGACAAGATCGCCAAGAAGGCGGCCGACGCGTCCAAGGACGCGGGCTCCTTCAAGGTGACCGGCGAGGGCAAGCAGGACAGCAAGCCGCTCAAGGTCGACTTCTCCGTCGCCAAGTCCGGTGACTGCGAGGGGAAGATGGACGGCGGAGCGGGCGGCACCGCGGAGTTCCTCGTGTCCGGCGACACCCAGTACATGAAGGGCGACAAGGCCTACTGGGAGAACGCCATGGGCGGCGCCGGCAAGACCTCGCAGTTCGAGGGCAAGTGGGTGAAGACGCCGAACGCCCAGGGCAAGAGCGTCTGCGACGCGGACGCCATGTTCCAGTCCAAGGACCTCAAGAAGCTCAAGCGTGAGAAGGACGCCGAGGTCGACGGCAAGAAGGCGGCCGTGCTCACGAAGGACAAGTCGGGCAAGAAGACCACCTTCTACGTCGCCGCCGAGGGCAAGCCGTACTTCCTCAAGGTCGTCACGACCGGCGAGTCGGACCCGGGCACGATGAACTTCACCGACTACGGCAAGTCGGTCGCGATCAAGGCCCCGGCGCCGAACGAGGTCGTGGACCTCGAAGAGCTCATGAAGTCCTGACGTCACGAAGGCCTGGCAGAAAAGCCCTGGCAGAAAAGGCCTGACAGAAAAGGCCTGACAGAAATGGCCTGACGCCTGAGCGGCGGCGGCCACTGAAAGCCGGGGATGCCCCGATTGTCAGTGGCCGCCGCTAGCCTCTCTGACGTGCCACCTCGTATCACCGACCCCGAGCAGCTCAAAGAGCTCCTCGGTATCCCGTTCACCCCGGAGCAGACGGCCTGCATCACCGCGCCGCCCGCCCCGCAGGTGATCGTGGCCGGAGCCGGTTCGGGCAAGACGACGGTGATGGCGGCCCGCGTGGTCTGGCTGGTCGGCACCGGCCAGGTCGCCCCGGAGCAGGTCCTCGGCCTGACGTTCACGAACAAGGCGGCGGGCGAACTGGCCGAGCGGGTGCGCCAGGCGCTCATCAAGGCCGGGGTCACCGACCCCGAGGCGCTCGACCCGGGCCACCCTCCGGGTGAGCCGGTCATCTCCACGTACCACGCCTTCGCGGGACGCCTCCTGACCGACCACGGTCTGCGCATAGGGCTCGAACCGACCGCCCGGCTGCTCGCCGACGCCACCCGCTTCCAGCTCGCCGCGCGCGTGCTGCGCGAGGCGCCAGGGCCGTATCCCGCGCTGACGCGTTCCTTCCCCGACCTCGTCAGCGACCTCCTCGCGCTCGACGGCGAGCTCGCGGAACACCTCGTGCGCCCCGACAGGCTCCGCGCGTACGACACCGAACTGCTGCACACCCTGGAGAGCGCCAAGCTCTCGAACGCCGACCTGCGCAAGGTGCCGGAGACAGTGGCGGCCCGGCTCGAACTGGCCGAGCTCGTGGGCCGCTACAGGGAGGCGAAGCGCACCCGCGACCTCCTCGACTTCGGCGACCAGATCGCCCTCTCCGCGACGCTGGCCCGCACCCGCGCGGAGGTCGGCGAGATCCTGCGCGAGGAGTTCCGCGTCGTCCTGCTCGACGAGTATCAGGACACCTCGGTGGCCCAGCGGATCCTGCTCGCCGGCCTCTTCGGAGGCGGCACGGGCCACCCCGTGACGGCGGTCGGCGACCCCTGCCAGGCGATCTACGGCTGGCGCGGCGCCTCCGTGGCGAACCTGGACGACTTCCCCGAGCACTTCGCGCACGCCGACGGACGCCCCGCCGCCCGCCACGCGCTCAGCGAGAACCGCCGCAGCGGCGGCCGCCTCCTGGACCTCGCGAACGGCCTGGCTCAGCCGCTGCGCGCGATGCACGCGGGCGTGGAGGCGCTGCGGCCCGCCCCTGGCGCCGAGCGTGACGGCATGGTGCGCTGTGCCCTGCTGCGCACGCACGCCGAGGAGATCGACTGGCTCGCCGACTCCATCGCGCACCTCGTGCGCACCGGCAAGGCCCCCGGCGAGATCGCGGTCCTGTGCCGCACGGCGACGGACTTCGCGCAGATCCAGGGCGCGCTGGTCGCCCGGGACGTCCCCGTGGAGGTCGTCGGCCTCTCCGGGTTGCTGCACCTCCCGGAGGTCGCCGACCTCGTCGCCGTCTGCGAGGTGCTCCAGGACCCGGGCGCGAACGCCTCCCTGGTGCGCCTGCTGACCGGCCCCCGCTGGCGCATCGGCCCACGCGACCTCGCCCTCCTGGGCCGCCGCGCACGCCTCCTCGTACGCCATGGGCACGCATCCCCGGACGACGACCCGGACCGGCGTCTCGCCGAAGCGGTCGAGGGGGTCGACCCGGCCGAGGTGATATCGCTGGCGGACGCGCTCGACACGTTCCTGGAGACGCCCCTGGACGACGACTCGGCGGACGACGGCCTTCCCTTCTCGCCGGAGGCGAGGGTGCGGTTCGCCCGCCTCGCCGCCGAACTGCGCGATCTGCGCCGCTCGCTGGCCGACCCGCTGATGGACGTACTGCACCGGGTTCTCGCCGTCACGGGCCTGGAGGTCGAACTCTCCGCGTCACCGCACGCCCTCGCGGCCCGCCGCCGCGAGACGCTCTCGAACTTCCTGGACGTCGCCGCGTCCTTCGCCGCGAACGACAGCGGTGCGAGCCTGCTCGCCTTCCTCGCCTTCCTGCGGACGGCCGCGCAGTACGAGAAGGGCCTGGACAACGCCCTTCCCGGCGGCGAGAACACGGTCAAGGTGCTCACCGCCCACAAGTCCAAGGGCCTGGAGTGGGACGTCGTGGCCGTGCCCGGCCTGGTCAGCGGGACGTTCCCCAGCACTCAGGGGCGCGAGAAGTGGACGGCCCAGGGCAAGGTCGTCCCGCACGCCCTGCGTGGGGACGCGGCGACCCTGCCGGACATCGAGGCGTGGGACTCCCGGTCCATGAAGGCGTTCCAGGAGGACATGAAGGAGCACCAGCGCACCGAGGAGCTCCGCCTCGGCTACGTGACCTTCACGCGCCCCCGCTCGCTGCTCCTGGGCTCCGGCCACTGGTGGGGCCCTTCGCAGAAGAAGCCGCGCGGCCCCTCGGACTTCCTGCGGGCGTTGTACGACCACTGCGCGGTGGGTCACGGGGAGATCGAGGCCTGGGCGGACGAACCGGAGGAGGGCGAGGAGAACCCCGCCCTGGTGGAGGGCGCCGCCGAGCACGCGTGGCCGCTCCCGCTGGACGACACGTCCCTGGCCCGCCGCCGGGCCGCCGCGCAGACGGTCCTCACGCATCTGGACCGCATCACGGGAGAGGGGACGGGGGAAGCGCACGACGCCCGCTCGCACGAGGAGCCCCACCCGTCGGCGTACGAGGACGTGCCCCCCGCCGATGACCCGGACTGGCCGCCCCCTCCGGAGGACGAAGAGCCCTCCAACGGAGAGCCGTCGTACGAAGAAGGGCCCTACGAAGAAGGGCCCTACGAAGAGGCCGGGTTGCCCGATGCCGATCCCGAGGACTGGGACTCCTGGACATCGGCCCGCCCGTCGATCCCGCACCAGGCGGCAGCCCCGCCCTCCGGCCCCGACGCCCACCCGCACCCGGCCACCACCCACGCCGAAGAGCCCCGCCTCACTCCCGAGGAGGCCCGCACCCTCGCCTCCTGGGACCGTGACCTGGACGCCCTCACCGGCGAACTCCTGCGTGCCCGAGAGGCGATCAGGGACATCCCCGTCCCCGCTTCCCTCACCGCGTCCGAAGTACTGCGCCTCGCCGCCGACCCGGAGGGCTTCGCGCAGGAGCTCGCCCGCCCCATGCCACGCCCGCCGCAGCCCGCGGCCCGGCGCGGCACCCGCTTCCATGCCTGGGTGGAGACCCGCTTCGAAGAGCTGCGCCTCCCGCTGCTCGGACCCGAGGACCTGCCGGGCGGCGCCCCCGGGGAGGCCGAGATCGCCGACGAACGCGATCTGGACGCGCTCAAGGAAGCCTTCGAGCGCACCGAGTACGCCCACCGCACCCCACACCGCGTCGAGGTCCCCTTCCAGCTGACGCTCGCGGGCCGCGTCGTCCGCGGCCGGATCGACGCGGTCTACAAGGAGGTCGACGGCGACGATGTGACATACGAGATCGTCGACTGGAAGACCAGCCGCACCCGCACCGCCGACCCCCTCCAGCTCGCCGTCTACCGCCTGGCCTGGGCCGAGCTGCACGACGTGCCTCCGGAGTCCGTGAAGGCGGCGTTCTTGTACGTGCGCAGCGGCGAGACCTCCCGGCCCGCGCACCTGCCGGGCCGGGCCGAGCTGGAGCGGATCCTCCTCGAGGAACCGGGCGGGCAGCCGGGTGACGAACCACCGGACGATCCGGCTCCCGAGGGCGGCTAGGCTCGTGACCATGAGCCAGTCCGTTGACAGTGACGTCAGTGGCGTCAGCGCCGTTCGTACGTACATCCAGACCCACCGTGCCGCATTCCTCGACGACCTCGCCGAGTGGCTGCGCATCCCGTCCGTGTCGGCACAGCCCGACCACGCGGACGACGTGCGGCGCAGCGCGGACTGGCTCGCGGCCCAGCTCAAGGAGACCGGCTTCCCGACCGTCGAGGTCTGGCCGACCGCGGGAGCGCCCGCCGTCTTCGCCGAGTGGCCGTCCGGCGACCCGCAGGCACCCACGGTCCTCGTCTACGGCCACCACGACGTGCAGCCCGCGGCCCGCGAGGACGGCTGGCACACCGAACCCTTCGAGCCCGTCGTCCAGGGCAACCGCCTCTACGCGCGCGGGGCGGCCGACGACAAGGGGCAGGTGTTCTTCCACACACTCGGCGTCCGCGCCCACCTCGCCGCCACGGGCCGCACCGCCCCCGCCGTGAACCTGAAACTCCTCGTCGAGGGCGAGGAGGAGTCGGGCTCCCCGCACTTCCGCGCGCTCATCGAGGAGCACAAGGAGCGCATCGCGGCCGACGCGGTGATCGTCTCGGACACCGGCATGTGGGCGGAGGACACCCCCACGGTGTGCACCGGCATGCGCGGCCTCGCCGACTGCGAGATCGAGCTGCGCGGCCCCGACCAGGACATCCACTCGGGATCCTTCGGCGGCGCCGTACCGAACCCGGCGACCGCGGCCGCCCGCCTCGTCGCCGCGCTGCACGACGAGCACGCGCGCGTGGCCGTCCCGGGCTTCTACGAAGGCATCACCGAACTCACCGACCGCGAGCGCGAGCTCTTCGCCGAGCTGCCCTTCGACGAGGAGCGCTGGCTGCGTACGGCCAAGTCGTACGCGACCCACGGAGAAGCGGGCCACACCACCCTGGAGCGCATCTGGGCCCGCCCCACCGCCGAGGTCAACGGCATCGGCGGCGGCTACCAAGGGCCGGGCGGCAAGACGATCGTCCCGTCGTCCGCCTTCCTGAAGCTCTCCTTCCGGCTCGTCGCGGGCCAGGACCCGGACCGCGTCGAAGAGGCCGTACGCACCTGGGTCGCCGACCAGCTGCCGAACGGAATCAGCCACACGATCACCTTCGGCGCCGCCACGCGCCCCTGCCTGACGCCGCTCGACCACCCGGCCCTGCAGTCCGTCGTACGGGCGATGGGACAGGCCTTCGAGCAGCCGATCCGCTTCACCCGCGAGGGCGGTTCGGGACCGGCGGCCGATCTCCAGGACGTACTCGCCGCGCCCGTGCTCTTCCTGGGCATCTCCGTGCCGTCCGACGGCTGGCACGCGCCGAACGAGAAGGTCGAACTCGATCTGCTCCTCAAGGGAGTCGAGACGACGGCCTACCTGTGGGGCGATCTCGCCGGACACTGGCGCGATGCACACTGAGCCTCGCCTTGTCGACCTTGCTGAACCACCCATTCCATCGGGGGAGTTGGAAGCACCTGTGACCACCTGGACCGAACGCGCCGCTGACCGTCCCGTCTCGCTCACCGCACCGAGCGGCATCGATCGCGCAGCCCACCACCGCCTCGACGAGGCCTGGCTCGCCGCCGCCTGGAGCCACCCCACGACACGGGTCTTCGTGGTCTCCGGCGGCCAGGTCCTCATCGACGAGACACCGGACGGCAGCACCGAACTGGTGATGACGCCGTCCTTCGAAGCGCCCCTCACCGAGGCCCACCGCTACTTCCTGGGCACGGACGACGACGGCGTCAGCTACTTCGCGCTGCAGAAGGACTCCCTGCCGGGCCGCATGGACCAGCAGGCGCGCCCCGCGGGCCTGCGCGAGGCGGGGCTCCTCCTGTCGCCCCGTGACGCGGGCCTGATGGTGCACGCCGTCGCCCTGGAGAACTGGCAGCGCCTGCACCGCTTCTGCTCGCGCTGCGGCGAGCGCACGGTCATCGCGGCGGCCGGACACATCCGCCGCTGCCAGGCGTGCGGCGCCGAGCACTACCCGCGCACGGACCCGGCCGTGATCATGCTCGTCACGGACGACCAGGACCGCGCGCTGCTCGGCCGCCAGGTGCACTGGCCCGAGGGGCGCTTCTCGACGCTCGCGGGCTTCGTGGAGCCGGGCGAGTCCATCGAGACGTCGGTGCGGCGCGAGGTCTGGGAGGAGGCCGGCGTCATGATCGGTGACGTCGAGTACGTCGCGAGCCAGCCCTGGCCCTTCCCCTCCAGCCTGATGCTGGGCTTCATGGCGGCCGCCACGTCGTCGGAGATCAACGTGGACGGCGAGGAGATCTCCGAGGCGCGCTGGTTCTCCCGCGAAGACCTGCGGGCCGCATTCGAGTCCGGGGAGGTCCTGCCTCCCTACGGGATCTCGATTGCGGCCCGGCTGATCGAGCTCTGGTACGGGAAGCCCCTGCCGAAGCCGGGCACCGTCGGCTAGGGCCCGTTCTGTCGGGATCGGGCCCCGGCCGCTCAGGCGGCCAGCTTCTGCTTCACCTGGGCCAGCGACGGGTTCGTCAGCGTCGAGCCGTCCGGGAAGAGAACGGTGGGAACCGTCTGGTTTCCGCCGTTCGCCTTCTCGACGAAGGCCGCGGAATCCGGGTCGTGCTCAATGTTGATCTCGTTGTACGTGATGCCCTCGCGGTCCATCTGGCCCTTGAGCCGACGGCAGTAGCCGCACCACGTGGTGCTGTACATCGTCACAGTGCCCGGCATGTTCTCGCGCTCCTTTGTTGCTCGGCGTGCGTCATCGCAAAGACTCGAACGTACGCGACCCGGCCACCATTCCCGCATTAGTACGACTGCAGGGGCCTCCCTGTGGACAACCGGGCTCACGCGCCTCCCGCGACCTGGCAGCATGGCGGGGTGACAGCAGCAACGCACTCCACCCTCTTCCCGCAGGTCCCGGACTCTGCCGACGCGGTGCTCGCCGGGCTCGACCCCGAGCAGCGCGAGGTGGCCACCGCCCTGCACGGGCCGGTGTGTGTCCTGGCAGGCGCGGGGACGGGCAAGACACGGGCGATCACGCACCGGATCGCCTATGGCGTGCGCGCCGGAATCCTCCAGCCCGCCAGCGTGCTCGCCGTCACGTTCACCAACCGCGCGGCGGGCGAGATGCGCGGCCGCCTCCGCCAGCTCGGCGCCTCCGGGGTCCAGGCGCGCACGTTCCACTCCGCCGCCCTGCGTCAGCTCCAGTTCTTCTGGCCGAAAGCGGTCGGTGGCTCGCTGCCCCGGATCGTCGACCGGAAGATCAAAATTGTCGCGGACGCGGCCGCCGCCTCCCGCATCCGCCTCGACCGCAATGAACTGCGCGACGTGACGAGCGAGATCGAGTGGTCCAAGGTCACCCAGACCGTCCCCTCGGACTACGCGGCCGCCGCCGCGAAGTCGGGCCGCCTCATCCCCCGGGACGCGGCGGAGATCGCCCAGATCTACGGGGCGTACGAAGACCTCAAGCGCGACCGCTCCGTCATCGACTTCGAAGACGTGCTGCTGCTCGCCGTCGGCATCCTCCAGGACCGCCACGACATCGCCGACCAGGTCCGCGCCCAGTACCAACACTTCGTGGTCGACGAGTATCAGGACGTCAGCCCGCTCCAGCAGCGCCTCCTGGAGCTGTGGCTCGGCGACCGTGACAGCCTCTGCGTCGTCGGCGACGCCAGCCAGACGATCTACTCCTTCACCGGCGCCACCCCCGACCACCTGCTGAACTTCCGCACCCGCCACCCCGGAGCGACGGTCGTCAAGCTCGTCCGCGACTACCGCTCCACGCCGCAGGTGGTCCACCTCGCCAACGGCCTGCTCTCCCAGGCCCGGGGCCGCGCCGCGGACCACCGCCTCGAACTGATCTCCCAACGCGACGCCGGAGCCGAACCGTTCTACACGGAGTACGCGGACGAGCCCGCCGAGGCCGAAGGCGCCGCCCGCCGCATCCGGGCCCTCATCGCCGACGGAGTCCCGGCGAGCGAGATCGCGGTCCTCTTCCGCACGAACTCCCAGTCCGAGATCTACGAACAGGCGCTCGCCGACGCCGGTGTGCCCTACCAGCTGCGCGGCGCCGAGCGGTTCTTCGAGCGCACCGAGGTCAGGGAGGCGGGCGCCGCCCTGCGCGGCGCGGCCCGCTTCGGGGGCAACGACTCCCTGCTCGACGACGTCGTCGACCTCCCCTCACAGGTGCGGGCCGTCCTCTCCACGAAGGGCTGGACGACACAGCCACCGGCCGGCTCCGGCGCGGCCCGCGACCGCTGGGAGTCCCTGGCGGCCCTGGTGCGTCTCGCCGAGGACTTCGAACGGGCCAAGCCCGGCGCGACGCTCTCGGACCTCGTGGGGGAGCTCGACGAGCGCGCGAGCGCCCAGCACGCCCCGACCGTCGAAGGCGTCACCCTCGCCTCGCTGCACGCCGCCAAGGGCCTGGAGTGGGACGCCGTCTTCCTGGTCGGCCTCGCCGAGGGCATGATGCCGATCACGTACGCCAAGACCGACGAGCAGGTCGAGGAGGAGCGCCGCCTCCTGTACGTGGGCGTGACCCGGGCCCGCCTCCATCTCTCCCTCTCCTGGGCACTGTCCCGTTCACCGGGCGGTCGCGGGGGACGCCGCCCCAGCCGTTTCCTCGACGGGCTGCGCCCGGGTTCGGGGGCGGGCGCCGCAGGGCGCGCCGCGGGCGGGGGACCCGGTGGCGTCGAGCGCGGCAGCGGCGGTGAGGAGAGCGGCGGCGCAAGGAACCGCCGGCGGGGGAGCAGGTCCCCGGCGCGGTGCCGGGTCTGCGGGCGGACCCTGACCGACGCGGGCGAGATGAAGTTGATGCGGTGCGAGGACTGCCCGTCCGACATGGACGAGGGGCTCTACGAACGGCTCCGGGAGTGGCGCTCGGGCCAGGCGGCACAGCTGGGACAGCCCGCCTACTGCGTGTTCACGGACAAAACCTTGATCGCCATCGCGGAGGCCGCACCCGACGAGGAGGGCGATCTGGCCCGAATCCCGGGCGTCGGCGTGCGCAAGCTCAACCGCTTCGGATCTGATGTCCTCGCCATTTGTGCAGGTGAAGAGCCTGTAAGGGGCGCCGATGGCAACTGATTCAAACTCGTCGAAAAAATAGTTTGCGCAGGCGCAAGGAAGACCCATAGGTTCTTAAGCACGGGAACGGCGGCTTCTCCGAAGCCCTGGCCCCGTGCTGTACTTAATAGCCCGCAGGATCGGTTTCGATCGATCCCATAGACGCCGAGAGGAGGCGATTCCAGTGATCAGCATCAACGAGAGCTTCATCAGCACCGCGAAAATGACCGATCGCTCGGTCGTCGCTTCCTGCCTGCTCGGCTTCTCGAACCTGGGCACCGGTCTGTCCGGTGGCATCGCTGCCGCCGCCAACCGTCCGGAGTCCTCTGTCCTGCCTGTCGCCCTCCCGCGTGTTCTCAACGTTCTTCCGATGCGTGAGGTCAATGAGGGCAGCGAGCGAGCGACCAAGGCACCGGCAGCAGTAGTGACGGCACAGGCGCAGGCCTATGCCTTTGCCGCAGCCGGTGCCGGAGCCAAGAAGCAGACGACGCAGCACCACACGATGTGGGCCTTCCGTGGGCTCGAACCCTGGAGTGATCCAGTCTGATCCTCGATCAGACCGGCGCCTTCAGGGCCGCGGAACCCCACCCGGGATCCGCGGCCCTTCTGTTTTCCCCAAAACGGGATGACGGAGCGAAGGGGCCGAGCAAGACCCGGTACCAGCCGCCAACCGGCCGACCCAGGCCGGCACGACCAGACGAGGAAAACACCACCGTGCAACTCGAAGCGCACGCCCCGTCCGTACCGCCTTCAGAGACTCTCCCCCCGCCCGCTCCCACGGAGGACCCGACCTTGACTCCCCTGACCGCGCTCACCGCGCTCGACGACGCCATCGAGAACCTCGGCGTACCCGTCCCCTGCCGTGCCTACGACCCGGAGGTCTTCTTCGCCGAGTCGCCGGCGGACGTCGAGTACGCCAAGTCCCTCTGCCGTACCTGCCCGTTGATGGAGGCCTGCCTTGCCGGCGCCAAGGAGCGGCGTGAGCCGTGGGGTGTCTGGGGCGGCGAGCTCTTCGTCCAGGGTGTCGTCGTTGCCCGGAAGCGGCCGCGTGGCCGTCCGCGCAAGAACCCGGTAGCGGCATGAACGCCGCCGGAACGATCGACCGCCCCCTGACGCACGACCCGAAGAAGCAGGCCCCGATGAAGGCAGCCACCGCTGAGCCCGCAGGCTCCGCCACCCCAGACTTCACCACCACCGGCGCGAACGACTCGCGTCAGAACAGGACCCGCGAGATGCAACTCATCCCAGAAGCCTTGGCTCGTGCGCATATGCACGAACGCATGCGCGAGGCCGAGGCGCAGCGCCCGGCCGCCCGGCTGATGGCGGCCCGCCGGATGCAGCGCCGCGCCGAGCGCGCGTCGCTGCGTGCCCGGCGCGCGCTGGCCATCGCCGTCATGCAGTGACGAGCCGACGCGCAGGCTGAGCGACACCACGATGCCCGCGGGGGCCGGTCCGAACGGACCGGCCCCCGCGGTGCGTTGTACCGGGCGAACCTCCGGGAGCGGGGATATGGTCGCCGGGTGGACCAGCAGACTCCTCAGCCCGCGGACACCGAGAATCTCGTGTGCTTCTGCTGCGGCACGGTCGCCGAAGGGGCGCCGCCCACCTGGACCTGCTCCGTGGAGAACGGCGTCCGCCGCTACCTCTGCGAATCCTGCGCCCGCGAGAACATCAGAGCCATCGAGGGACGGCTCGACTCCACCTGGTGGTGAGGGCGAGCCACGGCTTCAGGCCTCGGCCGCCTGGTCGTCCGCCTCCTGCTCCTGAGGCTCCTCCGCCAGGAAGCCCGGCAGCCACTCCTCGAGCTCGTCCCGCATCCGCACAGTCGCCCCGAGCTGACAGAGCACCCCGATCGTGCTCAACGTCACACGGTGGATCAGCAGATACGACGGCGGGAGGTTCAGCCGCTTGCCCAACTGATAGGCGGGGGAGCGGGGATCGGCCACCCGTGTCGCCTGACCGCGTATCCAGTCGCGGGTGAAGGTGAACTCCTCCACCAGCATCGGTTCGATGATCGGCAACAGATAGTCGAGGACCGCGTCCGGTTCGAGCTCGACGGACTCCTGGACGAAGTCCTCCTCGCGCAACATCTCGTAGACCGCGGCGGCCTCGCCGTCGAGCGTCATCCGCAGGGATATGCCGATGGTCGGCGGAAGACCGCCGGGCAACCGGTCCACCGTGCCGAAGTCGAGGACCCCGAGCCGCCAGCCGCCCTTCTCGTCCGGCAGCAGACGGAAGTTGCCGGGATGCGGATCGGCGTGCAGCAGGCCGGTGCGCGCCGGCCCCGAGAAGAGGAAACGGGCCAGGAGCTGTCCCGCCCGGTCCCGCTGCTCCTGAGTGCCATCCGCGATCACGTCCGACAGCGGCACCCCGTCGATCCACTCGGTCACCAGGACCTGCTCGCACTGGTACACGACGTCGGGGACCATGACATCCGGGTCGTCCGCGAACTCCTCCGCGTGCGCGTGCTGCGCCTGGGCCTCCAGGCTGTAGTCGAGCTCCTCGGAGACCCGGTCGCGCAGCTCGGCGATGAGCGGCTTGATGTCCATCCCGGGAATCAGCGGCCCCAGAAGGCGGGCGAACCGGCTGAGTTGATTCAGGTCGGAGAGCAGCGCCTCGCCCGCCCCCGGATACTGCACCTTGACGGCGACCTCACGTCCGTCCTCCCACACCGCCCGGTGGACCTGGCCGATCGACGCGGCGGCGGCCGGCTTGTCCTCGAACTCCAGGAACAGCTCGCGCCAATCCTCCCCGAGCCGCTCCGCGAGCACGGCGTGCACGGTGCGCGTGGGCATCGGCGGCGCCGCTTCCTGCAGCTTCGTCAGCGCGGCGCGATAGGGCCCCGCGACCTCCTCCGGCAGCGCCGACTCGAAGACCGACAGCGCCTGGCCGAACTTCATGGCCCCGCCCTTGAGCTCGCCGAGCACTTTGAACAGCTGCTCCGCCGTGCGCTGTTGGAGCTCACGGCCGACGATCTCCGCGGATCTGCCCCCTATCCGCTTGCCGAGCCCCCAGGTCGCCCGCCCGGCAAAGCCGAGTGGCAGCGCGGCCAGCTTGGCGGTACGGGTTACCGCCTTCCGGGGAAGATCAGACATGAGCCCCTCCAAATCCCAGACAGCCACGCCTTGTCAGGCGTCTACCCGGCCATTGTGTCGTGCGGCCCATGGGCCTCGGTGAGGCGCTCCCCCTTATCCACCACACCCGCCCCGCACGGGCACGTCAGGTGCGCGGGAACCGGCCGTGCATACCAGTTGAATCCGGGCGCGGAAGCCTCCCAGCGAACCCCCGCGCTCGCCGACGGCGCCCCGTCCAGGAAGGCCAGGGCGTGCGCCGCGGCAAGACCGGCGACCGTGGTCGACAGGGCCAGATCGCACGCGGTGACATGGCGCGCGCGTCCCGAACGCCACTGCGCCAGCATGCGCGGCCAGGTGGGATCCCGGTCCGCACGGTCCAGCGCCAGACAGCCCGCGCAGGCCGTCGTCCCCGGCAGGACGAGCGGCCCCACCACGCCTGTTCCCTCGATCACACCCGCGTAGAGATGAGGCGTCCCCGACGACACGAGCGGCTCGGCGGTGAGCGGGTCCGGGGCATGGGCGTCGAGACCGTCCCGCGGGGCGATGACCACGAGGGAGAGACCCGCCTCCCCCTCTCCCGGCGCCCCCGCCTCCCCCTCTCCCGGCGCCCCCGCCTTCCTCCGGCCACGGCGGGGTGGGCGGTCCGGAGCCGCATCCCGCACGACCCGTCGCGCCGCCGCGTCCCTGCGCTCCCCGACCGATGCGGCAGGCAGACCGCCCGGGGCGACATCCCAGGGTTCGACGACACCTCCGTCCATCACATCGACCTGCCCCACGCCCGCCCCGGAAAGTACGGATGCCACCACCGCCCCCACCCGGCCCGCTCCCCGCACCCGGACCCGCATCGCCCGGCGCGCGGCCAATCTCCTCATCCCGTCGCCCGGCTCGGGCGTCACGACGGAGAGGGAGGCCAGATCCGGGCGCAGTCGGTCCATGGCCTCGGCCCGCTTGCGCAGGGCGTCGGCCGCCGGACCGCCTCCCGTCGCGTCGTCGAGGAGCCCGGCCCTGGACAGCCGCCCCACGAGCCGGTCCACGTGATCGTCGGGCAGGCCCATCCGCTTGCCCTCGTCGCGCAGGAGCGGCAGCCCGCGTGTCCCGTCCAGGAGCTGGAGAAAGCTGCCCGTCGCCGTGTCCACAGGACCGAGCACCAGGGCGTGCGCGGGCGCCACGCCGAACTGGATGGTGTTCAGATCGCGCCAGCCGCGCCGCAGCGCCGGTTTCAAGATCGGATGCATGGTCGTCCCCCGTGATCGTCCCCGTGGTCGTCCGGCGCTGCCGGTCCCCGTCCGCAGCGCCGCTCGACAGCCAGAATGCCCGCCCCGGCCGAAAGCCGCGGAGCGTTATCCACAGGCAGGGGGTGTTCGTCGTACTAATCGATCGCACGGGGAGCGATACCCCGCCGAACCGTCCCGGAGGCGGGACTTCCCCCACGCCCAGCGGGTAACGTCGGGGCGTGCCCGCCGACCCACTGCACCGCGCCGGAAACCCACAGCGCAGCACGACCAGCCCGCCGTCACCCGGCTCGGGGACGAGCGCGGTCGAGGTCAGACGGAGCGCCCGCCGCCGCAGAACGGTCTCCGCGTACCGAGAGGGCGACCGCACCGTCGTGCTCATCCCCGCCCGCATGTCCGAGGCCGAGGAACAGCGCTGGGTCAACGTCATGCTCGACAAGCTCGCCGCCCAGGAGAGCAAGCGGGTTCTGGGCGACGCGGAACTCGCCGATCGCGCCGAGCGTCTCTCCGAGCAGTACTTCGACGGCCGGGCCAGGCCCACGTCCGTTCGCTGGGTCACGAACCAGAACACCCGATGGGGATCGTGCACCCCGTCGGAGGGAAGCATCCGCCTTTCGCACCGGCTGCAGGGCATGCCCGAGTACGTCGTCGACTACGTCCTCGTCCATGAGCTCGCGCATCTCCTCGTACCCGGACACGGGCCCAACTTCTGGCAGCTTCTTGAGGCGTATCCCCGTACGGAGCGGGCTCGTGGGTACCTCGAAGGTGTGGTCGCGGCCGACCGGCTGCCCCAACTGCCCGCCGCCCGCGACGAGTGAACTCGAGCAGGGCCCGGAGGTTGTGTACCGGGTCTGTACCGGCTTGGTTCGATGTCGGACTTTGCGGTTAGCCTGACGCGACACGTTTACATTCGGGATGGGGGACGGTCGTTACGTATGGCCAGGGAATTCCAACGCGGCCACAAGGCCAAGATCAGTGACCTCACCGCGGGCACCGATCTGTACGTAGGTGTGCAGATCTCCGCCCCCGGACTGAGTTTCGACATCAGCTGCTTCGGCCTGGACGCGGACGAGCGCCTGTCGGACGACAGTTACTTCATCTTCTTCAACCAGCCGAAGTCTCCCGAGGAGTCCATCCAGCTCCTCGGCGAGCAGGCCGGCGACACGGAGTCCTTCCGCGTCACGCTCGACCGGATCCCGGCGAAGATCCAGAAATTGTCGTTCACCGCGACGATCGACGGCGCCGGGCAGATGTCGCAGGTCGCCCCCGGGTACATCCGGATCGTGGCGGGCGGCGAGGAAGTGGCCCGCTACTCCTTCAACGGCGCGGAGTTCTCCACGGAGCGTGCCGTGATGCTGGGCGACTTCTACCTGAAGGACGTCTGGCGGTTCGCCGCGATCGGGCAGGGCTTCGACGGCGGCCTCGACGCGCTCCTGAAGAACTTCGGCGGCGAGGTCGCCGAGGAGGAGCCCGCGCCGCAGGCACCGCAGGCCACCGGCGCCCCGTCCTTCGCGCCGCCAGGCCAGGCCGCCGCGCCGCCCGCGTTCGGTGCCCCCTCGGCACCCGCGCAGACCCCGGCTCCGGCGCCCGCGCAGACCCCGGCTCCGGCGCCCGCTCCGGCCCCAGCGCCGGCGCAGAGTTTCGCGCCGCCGCAGGGCGCCACTCCGCCGCCTGCCCCGGCCCCCGCCGACCCGTCGGTGCATGCCGCGCAGACCATCGTGGCGCCGATGAACCAGCCGCAGGGCGGCACGATGCCACCCCCGCCCGCCCCGGCGCCGTACGGAGAGCCCGGACAGCAGCCCGGTCAGCCGCCGCAGCAGCCGCAGTTCGGCCAGGTCCCCGGCCAGTCCGCGCCCCCGCCGCCCGCTTACGGCCAGCAGCCCGGCGCTCCGACGCCGCCGCCCGGTTACGGCCAGCAGCCTCCCGGCCAGTTCCCCGGCCAGCCTCCCGCTCCGTCCCCGTACGGAGCCGGCGTACCCCAGGGTTCCCCGCAGGGCGGCGGTGTGTCCGCGGCTCTCGCGGCCTACCGTGAGGCGCCCACCGGGCAGCGCTGGACGCAGCAGAACGAGAAGCTCGTCCGCGTCGACCTCGGCGTCAGCGAGCAGGCCGTGCTCGCCCGCCAGGGCAGCATGGTGCTCTACCAGGGCAAGGTCGAGTTCAGCTACAAGGGCGCGGGCTTCGCGGGCCGCGTCGTGGGCAACTCGACCGGCCAGGAGATGCAGCTGATGCGTTGCTCCGGCCGTGGCCAGGTCTTCCTCGCCGAGGAAGCCACGCATCTGCACCCCATCGAGCTCCAGGGGGACGCGATCTGTGTCTCCGCGGAGAACGTCCTCGCGTTCGACGAGTCGCTGCAGCACGAGGTCCGCAGGATCGAGGGCCACGGCATCCCCGGTGGCGCGCTGTTCGTGATGCAGTTCCAGGGCACCGGCACCGTCGTCGTCAAGACGCACGGAGTGCCCGTCGTACTGCCCGTCACGCCGACGACGTTCGCCGACTGCCACGCCGTGGTCGCCTGGTCGGCGGCGGCTCAGGCGATCGTCTCCAGCCAGGTGCGGCTGCGCAGCAACGCGCACGCGGGCTCCACGGGGGAGAGCGTGAACCTCCAGTTCCGGGGTGCGCCCGGCAACTTCATCATCGTCCAGCCGTTCGAGGTCTGAGGGAGCCCGTCATGAATCAGCAACTCTCGGGCTTCGCCCCGGCACCGGTCGCGGCCCGCATGGAGAACCACGGCAGCCACATGCTCAAGGTGGCCATGCAGTCCGGAAACGACCTCCTCGCGCGCGTGGGCTCGATGGTCGCCTACGAAGGGTTCGTGCAGTACGAGCCCAATCCGCCCGCCGTGCGCCAGATCGCGCGCGAGTGGATGACCGGCGAGGGCGCACCTCTGATGAAGTGCTCCGGAGACGGCCTGCTCTATCTCGCCGACTACGGAGCCGACGTCGTCGTCATCAACCTGGCGGGCGACTCGCTCTCGGTGAACGGCACGAACCTCCTCGCCTTCGACACGTCCCTCCAGTGGGGCGTCGAGCGGGTCAAGGGCATGGCCAAGTTCGCCGGGCAGGGCCTGTGGAACGTCAAGATCTCCGGGCAGGGCTGGGTGGCGCTGACCTCCCGAGGCACGCCGATCGTCGTCGACTGCGGCCGTGGCGACGACGAAACGTACGTCGATCCGGACGCCCTGATCGCCTGGTCCCCGAACCTCAAGGTGAAGGGCAAGCGCAGCTTCAAGGCCGGTTCGCTCATCGGGCGCGGCAGCGGTGAGGCCTACCAGATGGGCTTCTCCGGGGAGGGCATCGTCGTCGTACAGCCCAGCGAGGACAGCACCGACCGTCTCCGGGCCCGGGGCTGAGGGGGAACAGGACACCATGCAGAGCTCACTTTTCGCGCACACCGAGCAGCAGACTCAGGAGCGCTACACCGTCCAGAACCCGCAGCTGCTGCGGGTCGCCCTGGAGGGCCACGACGACATCCTCGCCCGCAAGGGCGCCATGGTCGCCTACCAGGGGCTGGTCGAGTTCGACGCCGAGTACCAGAGCCAGGGCAACCGGCGGGCCCGCGCGCACACCGGCGAGGGCCTCGACCTGATGCGCTGCCACGGCCAGGGCACGGTCTATCTCGCCAACCTCGCCCAGTACATCCACGTAGTGGATGTGGACCAGGACGGTCTGACCGTGGACAGCAGCTATGTCCTCGCGCTCGACTCGTCGCTGACCCACCAGGTCATCGCCGTCGACAGCCAGTACGGCATCTCCGGCTCGGGCAAGTACCAGCTCAACATCACGGGCCGCGGCAAGGTCGCCCTGATGACCTCGGGCCAGCCGCTGATGCTCCAGGTCACTCCGGACCAGTACGTGAACGCCGACGCGGACGCGATCGTCGCCTGGTCCAACGGCCTGCGGGTGCAGATGCAGGCCCAGACGCACTCGTCGGGCGTGTGGCGGCGCCGCGGCAACACCGGTGAGGGCTGGGAGCTCAGCTTCATGGGCCAGGGCTACGCCCTCGTCCAGCCGAGCGAGATGCTGCCGCCGCAGAACGCGGTCATCGGGCAGGGCGCCAGGGCTCAGTACGGCATGGGCCAGCAGGGCGCTCGGGGGCAGAACCAGGGGAACGTCTGGAGCTAGCCCCTGCGCGGGGGCGGGAGCAGTGCCAGGAGCGTGGGGAACTGCGGGCCGGTCGTGGCTGGTCGCGCAGCTCCCCACGCCCCTTACGGGGCGCGGTCTACAGCCGCGCCCTCGTCGCTTCCACCAGGCGCACGACCGACTCGTCGGCGACCCCCGCCACCTCGTCGTACGCGAACCAGCGCAGGTCCAGTGACTCGTCGCTGATCGCCTCGACGGCGTCGGCGGGAGCCAGGGCGGCGTACTGCACGTCGAGGTGCTGCGTGCAGGGGCCCGGAATCGGGTGGCGGTCCAGCCGGACGGGGCCTCCCGGCAGGAGCGTCAGGCCCGGCACACCCGACTCCTCCGTGGCCTCACGCAGCGCGGCCGCGGCCAGCGTCGGGTCGCCCGGCTCGCAGTGGCCGCCCATCTGGAGCCACATCCGCAGCTTCTTGTGCAGGGTCAGCAGCACGCGCCCGCGTGACGGGTCGATCACCAGCGCGCTGGCCGTCACGTGACCATCCGTGCAGGCCTTCCACATGCCGTTCTCGGGATGGGCGGAGAGGTGGTCCAGGTAGTACTGGCGCAGCTCTTCCTGGTCCTCGTAGCCCTTGAGCACGAGGATCGCGTCGTCGTACAGACTCACTTGTCGTCGTCGCCCTTGTCGCCGTCGTCCTCGGTGGCGTCCTTCTTGAGGTCCGGCTTGGCGGAGCCGCCCGCGGCCTCGCCGAGCATCTTGTCCAGCTCGGAGAAGTCCAGCTGCTCGTGGTGCACGAAGCCGTCCGGGTCGTCCAGGTCCGAGGCCGTCGGCAGCATGTCCGGGTGGGCCCACAGGCCGTCGCGGCCGTCCACGCCGCGCGCGTCCGTGAGCGAGGCCCACAGGCGCGAGGCGTCCCGCAGCCGGCGCGGGCGCAGCTCGAGGCCGATGAGCGTGGCGAAGGTCTGCTCCGCGGGGCCGCCCGTCGCGCGGCGGCGGCGCAGCGTCTCGCGGAGGGCGTCAGCGGACGACAGGCGGGGCTTGGCCGCCGCGTGCACGACTGCGTCCACCCAGCCCTCGACGAGCGCGAGAGCCGTCTCCAGGCGGGCCAGAGCGGCCTTCTGGGCGGGAGTGTCCTCCGGCTGGAACATGCCCTGCTGGAGTGCTTCCTGCAGCTGCTCGGGGTTCTGCGGGTCGAGCTGGCCGACCACGTCCTCCAGCTTGGCCGTGTCGACCTTGATGCCGCGGGCGTACCCCTCGACCGCGCCGAACAGATGCGAGCGCAGCCACGGCACGTGGGCGAAGAGCCGCTGGTGGGCGGCCTCGCGCAACGCCAGGTAGAGCCGGACCTCATCCTGGGGGACGCCCAGGTCCTTGCCGAACGCCTCGACGTTCACCGGGAGCAGGGCGGCCTTACCGGCCGGGCCGAGCGGCAGGCCGATGTCCGTGGAGCCGACGACCTCGCCCGCGAGCACGCCCACGGCCTGGCCGATCTGCTGGCCGAACATGGCGCCGCCCATGGAGCGCATCATCCCGATCAGCGGGCCGGCCATGGCCTGCATCTCCTCGGGCAGCACGTCACCCATGGCGAGGCCGACGCGCTCGGCGACCGGGTCGACCAGCTCCTTCCACACCGGGAGGGTCGCCTCGACCCACTCGGCGCGGCTCCAGGCCACGGCCACGCCGGAGCCGGACGGCAGCGACGTCGCGTCGTCGAGCCACAGGTCGGCGAGGCGGATGGCCTCCTCGACCGCGCCGCGCTCCGTGGGACCGACGCTCGCGTCCTTCGTGCCGTCGGGCGTCCCCTGGGAGACGGTCTGGCGGGCGATGTCCTTGGCCATGTCCCAGTTCACCGGGCCGCCCTCGTACGAGAGCATCTGGCCGAGCTGCTGGAACGCGGCGCCCAGGTCGTTCGGATTCATCGAACCGAACATCGCGGCGAACGGATTGTCACCGCCCTGGCCGCCGGGACCGCCCGCGCCGGGCAGGCCTCCGAAGCCGAATGGGTTCCCAGGGCCTCCGGCTCCCTGTCCCCCGCTCTGTCCATGCCCGGGGGACTCCTTCTTCTTGCCCTCGTCGCCGTTCTCCGGCTCCTCCGGCGGAAGGCCGAATCCGAATGGGGTGTCACTCACGGGATTCCTCGGCTCGTCAGGCCGCCGGTACTGTTCCGACGGCGGCTGCCTTACAACACCACCCAGCGTAGACACCGTGACGGGATCGGGCCTCAGTGCTTCGTCGAGTCATGGCCTGCGGCAGGATGGATGCCACCTGGTACGTACGCGTCATTCGCGTATCTACTGAAGACAACCGCTGGAGACGCCCGGTGAGTTCCCCAGATCCACAGGTTCGCGCAGCGCGAAACCTTTCTACTCCGGCCCCCGTCCGCGGGCCCGTGGTCGCCGTGACCGGCGCCGCGTCAGGCGTGGGCGCGCTGCTGACCGAGCGCCTTGCCGCGTCGGAGGAGATCAAGCAGGTCGTGGCCATCGACGAGCGGCGGGGCGAGTGCGCCCAGGCCACGTGGCACATCCTGGACGTCAGGGATCCGGCCATCGCCGAGAAGCTGCGGGGCGCGGACGTCGTGGTCCACCTCGCGCTCGATCTCGACCTGGAGACCGACGCCGCGGCGCGTACGGCGTACAACGTGCGCGGTACGCAGACCGTCCTGACGGCCGCAGCGGCGGCCGGCGTCCACCGTGTCGTGCTCTGCACGTCGGCGATGGTCTACGGAGCGCTGTCCGACAACGAACTGCCCCTCTCCGAAGACTCCGAATTGCGTGCCACCGCCGAGGCGACCGGCGTCGGTGACCTCCTGGAGGTCGAGCGGCTCGCCCGGCGCGCGCCCCGTGCCCACCCTGGTCTAAACGTCACCGTGGTGCGGCCCGCGACCCTGGTCGGCGGCACGGACACCGCGCTCACGCGCTACTTCGAGTCGCCCCGGCTGCTCGTGGTGGCGGGCTCGCGCCCGGCCTGGCAGTTCTGCCACGTCGAGGACCTGTGCAGCGCCCTGGAGTACGCCGTCCTGGAGAAGGTCGACGGTGAGCTTGCCGTCGGCTGCGACGGGTGGCTGGAGCAGGAGGAGGTCGAGGAGCTCAGCGAGATCCGGCGCATGGAGCTGCCCTCCACGGTGGCCCTCGGCGCGGCGGCGCGGCTGCACCGGATCGGTCTCACTCCGTCCCCGGCAGGTGACCTCGCGTACACGATGTACCCGTGGGTGGTCAGCGTCAGCAGGCTGCACGACGCGGGATGGCGGCCGCAGTGGACCAACGAGGAGGTCCTCGCGGAGCTGCTCGAAGAGGTCGCGGGGCGCCGGACCGTGGCGGGACGTCGCCTCGGGCGCAAGGACGCGACGGCCGCGGGTGCCGCCGGTGCGACGGTCGCGCTGCTGGGTGCGGCGGCGGTGGTGCGCCGCGCGCGGAAGGCGCGGCGCCGGATCTGAGCCTCTCCCCGACGGGCCCAAGCCCTGGTGCGCGTCTGTAGAGAGCTCCAACCCGGCACGCGCGCGTGCCGGGCGAAAGCGCTATTCCGCGATGTCCCTGCCGTGCGGCACCATGGCCGCATGGCACGCACCACGAACGACCACCCCGGCGAGCAGGCCGCGCAGGACCCCATCCGGCTCCTCGCGATCCGTGACGCACCGCTCTCCCTGGACGAGGTCTTCCGGGCCGTCGGCGACGACGCGGCGGGAGGCACGGCGCTCTTCGTGGGGACCGTGCGCAATCACGACGGCGGTGCGGACGTCGACGAGCTGGGCTATTCGACCCACCCGACGGCCGAGGCCGAGATGCGCCGGGTGGCCGAGAAGGTCGTCGCCGAACATCCGGTGCGCGCTCTGGCCGCCGTCCACCGCGTGGGTGACCTGGCGGTGGGCGACCTCGCGGTCGTCGTGGCCGTCTCCTGCCCGCACCGCGCGGAGGCCTTCGCCGCCTGCCGCAAGCTGATCGACGACCTCAAGCACGAAGTGCCGATCTGGAAGCACCAGCGCTTCTCCGACGGCCAGGAGGAGTGGGTCGGCGCCTGCTGAGCGCCTGTGCGGCCGGGGTCGGCTTGTGCGCGGTCCGGGTGGCTCGGGTCCGGGCGGTTCCACACGGTCGGCGGACGGAGTCCGACGCGGTCGGTCGAAGCCTGGGAGGCCCGCCGGGGCCGAGCAGTGCGAGAGCGGCCATCAGGGGTTGGGTCGGCCAGGAGGAGTGGGTCGGCGCCTGCTGATGCACCCCGGTCAGGGTCTGCCGGTCACCCGGAAGGTCTGCTGGCCTCTTTCCGCGGTGACCCGGCCAGTTGGCCCAAGCGCTTCCGGTTGCGTAACCCGACCCCTGGCGTGAGCGTTGACGCAGCGGATGGTTAATCTGCTGATCAGTCAGTTGCGGTCGCTCATGGGGTCGGGAGGTCGACATGGCATCACTTGCCTGGTTGCTGATTCCGTTCGCGGCAGCTGTCGGTGCGGGTCTGTGGGGTGGCTGGGCGGCGCGCAACCGCCGGTCGGGCAAGACCGGTGACAACACCGAGCTCAACGGTTACGCGGCCTTCCGCCAGGCGATGGACAAGTCCCACACCGGTACGTGAGGGCCCGCTGGGCCCCGTACGGACTGGCCCCAGCGGTGCACTGACAGGCAGGTCCCGTACTGTCGTTCCATGCCACGCCGCACCGCGACGATGCTCGCCTCCACCCTCATGCTGATCGCGCTGCTCTGCGCCGGAGTGCTCATCAAAGTGCCGTACTCGGAGATGTCCCCGGGACCCACGGTGAACACTCTCGGAGACCACGGCGGCGAGCCGGTGCTGCAGATCAACGGGCGCAAGACCTACCCGACGACCGGTCACCTCAACATGACGACGGTCCGGGTCACCAGCGCCGACTACAACATGAACATCGCGGAGGCCGTGTACGGCTGGCTGGCCCACGACAACATCGTGGTGCCGCACGACACCCTCTACCCGGACGGCAAGACCGAGCAGCAGTCGACCCAGGAGAACGCCGAGGAGTTCAGCCAGTCCCAGGAGAGCGCCAAGGTCGCGGCGTTGAAGGAACTGGACATCCCGGTGAAGTCCCAGGTCGTCGTCTCCACCGTCTTCAAGAACAGCCCCGCGGAGGGCACGCTCCACGCGGGTGACGTCATCAAGAAGGTCGACGGCAAGCCGGTGAAGGAGATGACGGACGTCGCCGAGCTGGTCACCAAGCGCAAGCCGGGCCAGGACGTCGTCTTCAGCGTCGTCCCCGTCAAGGAGGCGGCCGCCGCCGAGAAGGCGGGCAAGGAAGCGACCCGCACGGACGACGTCAAGATGACCACGGAGAAGGCGAAGGACGGCCGCGCGATCGTCGGCATCCAGGCGGGCACCGACCACACGTTCCCGTTCACCATCGACATCAAGCTCGCCGACGTCGGCGGCCCGAGCGCCGGACTGATGTTCGCGCTCGGCATCGTCGACAAGCTGACCCCGAACGACCTCACCGGCGGCAACTTCGTGGCCGGCACCGGCACGATTGACGAGAACGGCAAGGTCGGCCCGATCGGCGGCATCGGCATGAAGACGGTGGGCGCGCGCGCCAAGGGCGCCGAGTACTTCATGACCCCGAAGGACAACTGCGCCACGGCCGCCAAGGACGTCCCCGACGGCCTCACGCTGGTCGAGGTGGACACCATCGACGACGCGGTGGACGCCCTCGACGACATCCGCAAGGGCGACACCGCGGACCTGCCGCAGTGCACGGTGAAGAAGTAGCAGCACAGCTGTAGCCGCACAGAAGCAGCAGTACAGCTGTAGCCGCACGGAAGCAGCGGGCAGAAGAGATGGACGTACGCGGGCAGGACGCACCCCACCCGCGTACGAGAACGGCGTGGTGTCAGTCGGCGAACGTGGCCGCCAGCGCCTCCGCGAGCCCCGGAACCAGGTCGGACCCGGTCAGGACCTCGGTCGGCGAGTCCTTCGCCCGCAGCCGCAGCGCCGAGTCGCGCGCCCCGTCACGGAGCACCGCGACCGTCATGCGCACCTCCTGGCGGTCGGGGTGCTCGGCCACCCACTTCGCGAGCTGACCCTCGCTGAGGCCCTCCGGGACGGAGGTCTCCGCGGACGGCGGCAGCATCAGACGCTCCACGGTGAGGGCGCAGCCCGCCACGGAGTCGGGCCAGGCGATGGTGCCGAGGAACTCGTCCAGCGGCTTGCCCGCCGGGATCTCCTCCTGCTCGATGGGGGTGAGGCCGGATTCTTCGGGGGAGTTGTCGAGGCCGAGCTGGGTGGCGAGGCCGGGTTCTTGGGTGCGCAGTCGCGCCGTGTCGACGAGCGCGAAGAGGCGTGCGGGCTGGTCCCAGCCGAGGCCGGACGCGTACTCCTCGATCTCGAGCACGGCACGGGTGAGGGGGCTCGCTGCCATGGGAGTGTTGGACATGGTCACAATCCTGCCTCGTTAGTCCCGAGAAACGGGAACCGAGTAAAGCGTAGGTAAGTTGCATAGGTGTGGGTCCACGATCACAGGGCCCTGACGGATCAACAGAATCAACATCGAACTTCGAGGTGCGCACCTTGGCTTTCCAGATGCCGGACCGCGGCGGAGGCCCGACGGGGCCACGGATCAGAGTGGGCCGACCGTCCCGTCGCGTCCGGACCCTGCTCATGACACTGGGCATCCTGGCGGTTCTCGCCATGGTGTTCGTCATGTTCGCGGGGTTCTGGACGGACTGGCTCTGGTACCGCTCGGTCAACTATTCGTCGGTCTTCACGACGACCCTGTGGACCAAGATCGGCCTGTTCTTCGTCTTCGGCCTCCTGATGGCGGCCGCGGTCGGACTGAACATCTGGCTGGCGCACCGGCTGCGCCCGCCGCTGAGCGCCATGTCGATGGAGCAGCAGAGCCTCGACCGGTACCGCATGAGCATCGCGCCGTACAAGAAGTGGCTGCTGCTCGGCATCGCCACGCTCGTCGGCCTGATCGCGGGCGCGTCGGCCGCTGGCCAGTGGCGCACGTGGCTGCTGTGGGTGAACGGCGTCTCCTTCGGTCAGAAGGACCCGCAGTTCCAGATGGACGTGTCGTTCTTCGCGTTCGACCTTCCCTGGTACCGCTTCCTGCTCGGCTTCGGCTTCGCGGCCACGGTGCTCTCCCTGATCGCCGCCGCCCTCACGCACTACCTGTACGGCGGGCTGCGGATCACCAGCCCCGGCGCGCGCGCCACGGCGGCGTCGACGGGGCATCTGTCGGTGCTGCTCGGCGTCTTCGTGACGCTCAAGGCCGTGGCGTACTGGCTCGACCGGTACGGGCTCGCGGTGAAGTCCAGTGACTTCAAGGCGACCGGCGACTGGACGGGGCTTCGCTATGTGGACGCGAACGCGTACCTGCCGGCGAAGACCATCCTGTTCTGCATCGCCGTCATCTGCGCGCTGCTCTTCTTCGGGACGCTGTGGCGGCGCACCTGGCAGCTGCCGGTCATCGGCTTCGGCCTGATGGTCCTCTCCGCCATCCTCATCGGCGGTCTGTACCCGGCCATCGTGCAGAAGTTCCAGGTCTCGCCGAACGAGCAGGCCAAGGAAGCGCCGTACATCGAGAAGAACATCAAGGCGACGCGCGACGCGTACGGCATCAGCGGCGTGAAGCCCGAGGACTACAAGGGCGCGGGCAAGGCCGACGAGGAGCCCGAGAAGAAGCGCGACGACGCGGACTCGGCGGCCAATTACCGGCTGAACGACCCGAACATCGTCTCGCCGACTTTCCAGCAGTTGGAGCAGGAGCGCGAGTACTACCGCTTCCCGACGACCCTGGACGTGGACCGCTACAACGGCCAGGACACCATTGTCGGTCTGCGTGAGCTCAGCCTCGACAAGCTGGACAAGCGCAACTGGATCAACGACCACTTCGCCTACACCCACGGTTATGGCATGGTCACGGCCAAGGGCACGGAGACCAAGAAGGGCTCCAAGGGCGCCCCGGACTTCACGGAGTCCGGCCTGCCCACCACCGGCAAGCTCGGCGAGTACGAGCAGCGGATCTACTACGGAGAGAAGACCACCCAGTACTCGATCGTGGGCGGGCCCCAGAAGGAGCTCGACTACGAAGAGGACGGCGGCGGTCAGAAGACCTACAGCTACAAGGGCGACAGCGGGGTCAACCTCTCCAACCCGATCAACCGCGCCGCGTACGCCGTGTCCTTCGGCGAACCGCAGATGCTGTACTCGGGCGCGATCGGCGAGGGCTCTCGGATCCTCTACAACCGCACGCCCAAGGAGCGCGTCGAGTCCGTCGCTCCCTGGCTGACCATCGACGGCGACACCTACCCGACGGTGGTCGACGGTCGCATCCAGTGGGTCGTCGACGCCTACACGACCAGCAACGGCTATCCGTACGCCTCGCGCACCACGCTCGGCGACACGACGGCGGACTCGCTCTCCGAGTCCGACGACGCGCGCGCGGTGGTGGCCCAGCAGAACCGGGTCAACTACATCCGCAACTCGGTCAAGGCGACCGTCGACGCGTACACCGGAGAGGTCAAGCTCTACACCTGGGACGACAAGGACCCCGTCCTGAAGACCTGGAAGAAGGCGTTCCCGGACACCGTCAAGGACAAGGGTGAGATCCCCAAGGCCCTGATGGACCACCTGCGCTACCCCCAGGACATGTTCAAGGTGCAGCGCGAGCTCCTGACGCTCTACCACGTCACGGACCCCGGCCAGTTCTACAACGCGAGTGACGCCTGGCAGGTGCCGAACGACCCGACGAAGAAGGACAACAGCGCGGTTCCGCCGTACTACCTGTCCATGAAGACGCCGGGCCAGACGCAGCAGCAGTTCTCCCTGACGACGACGTTCACCCCCAGCGGGCGCCCCAACCTACGGGCCTTCATGACGGTCGACGCCGACGCCAGAAGCAAGAACTTCGGCACGATGAAGCTGCTGAGAGTCACGGGCGACGTGGACGGCCCGGAACAGGTCCAGAACAAGCTGAACTCGATGACGGAGGTCGGCAACTTCGTCCGGGACATGAAGGGCGCCGATTCCGACGTCCTCTACGGAAACCTGCTGACCGTGCCCTTGGACGACGGGTTCCTCTACGTCGAGCCCGTGTACGTGCAGGGACGTAAATCGGCGTATCCGCTCCTGAAGAAGGTGGCGGTGTCCTACGGCACGGAGACCGCGTTCGCGGACTCCCTGAGCGACGGCCTCAACCAGGTCTTCGGCGCCGAAGGGAGTACCGAGCCACCGGCCGAGGATCCGGACGAGCCGGCCGATCCGACTGATCCGCCCAAGACGAACGACCCGACGGTGCAGGCTGCCCTCGACGACGCCCAGACGGCGTTCGAGGACGGGCAGGAGGCCCTGAAGGACGGCGACTGGAAGGCCTACGGAGAAGCGCAGGAGAAGCTCCAGGAGGCCCTCCAGCGAGCCGAGGACGCCCAGGCCGCGGCGGACAAGAAGGGCGACAAGAACGCCGACAAGAAACCCGACAAAAATGGGGACGAGAACGGCGGCTGACCAGCTGCGAAACACCCCCTCCGCGCCGTGGTACGGTTGCAACACAACGGCGCGGGGTGGAGCAGCTCGGTAGCTCGCTGGGCTCATAACCCAGAGGTCGCAGGTTCAAATCCTGT
>NZ_JBWLKL010000020.1:0-142454 GCF_059026065.1 Streptomyces sp. A18
TGGATCTGGGGCAGACCAGCACCGCCAACTCGGCAACGGCGGCGCCAATATGTGTACACCCTTTGAGGAATCCAGCATTAGGGCTGTCCCGCAACTCATACGGGCGCTCGAGAGCGTCGCCGGTCACCCTGATCTCATACAGTCTCACTCACGATCGAGAGTCGGGACGGATGCGGACAAGTCCCTCTAACGAGGTCGCCCTGTTGGTCGGCTCCAGGACTTGCAGGAGAGCTCATTGAGAGCGACCAGCATGAACCCGCGCAGAACGTCGGTCGTACGCGCCGATGGCGCAGTCAGCCGACTGGTTGATCGGCCCCCGCCGCCACGATCAGTCGGGCGGCGTTGGTGACTGAGGAGTCCACGAAGAACTCGGCAATCGGGACTTGCACCGTGAACACACTCTTGAGGCGGGAAACGAGCCGCAGCGCGGCCAGAGAGTGGAAACCCAGCGCGAAGATGTCCGTCCGCGGGTCGATCGTCGGTACTTTGAGTACCTCACAGTAGACCTCCGCGACCTTGACTTCGAGCTCGCTGCCCTGCGCTTCCTCGGGGACGACACGCTCGCGGCTCTGCAGCGCGAGCAAGGCTGCTTGGTCAACCTTGCCATGCGAGGTGAGCGGGAACCGTTCAACTACTGAGATGTGAGCCGGAACCAGGTGTGGGGGAAGCTGGGTACGCATGTACGCCGCGACTGTTGCCTCGTCGGCGTCCGCACCGATCAGGAACGCGATCAGCTCAAGCTCGGCCGCTGGATCAGCCTCGGTGCGCCGAGGCACGACCAGGCTGCGCGTCACGTCCGGATGGCCGTCGAGTACCGATTCGATCTCGGCGAGCTCGACCCGATGGCCGCGCAGTTTGAGCTGACGGTCCACGCGGCCGAGAAATTCGAGGTCACCTTCGGTAGTCCATCGGCCTTGGTCGCCGGTGCGATACATACGTGCGCCCGGCTCGGCCGCGAAGGGGTCCGCCAAGAAGCGCTCGGCGGTCTGCTCGGGCCGGTTGAGAAAGCCGTCACAGACGCCGGGGCCGGCCAGGTAGATCTCCCCTGGCACGCCGCGTCCAACCGGTGCGAGCAAGGCGTCGAGCACGTAGAGGGCGGCGTGCGGCATCGGGCGTCCGATCGGCAGCGCCTCGCGGTCGAAGTCAGCACCAGGCTGGTAGGTCGCGCTGCTCACCGCCGTTTCGGTGAGCCCATAGACATTGGTGAGCGGAATCCCGAAGTCCAACCAGCGCTGGCAGACCTCGATCGGCGCGCGTTCGCCGCCGACCAGCAGTCGCCGCATGGTTTGCGGAACGGGGACAACAGCCGGGTCGATCAGGCGCACTACTTCGATCCAGTAGGCGGTGGGGAGCTCACATATGGTGATCTCGCGCTCTCCGAGGAGGTGCAGCAGTTCCTCCGGGCTGGTCCGTCCGAGCACGCCATCGAAAAAGACGACGCAGCCACCGGCCAGCCAGGTCGGGAAGAACTCCTCGACATGTACGTCGAAGGTCATCGCGGCGACCTGCAGCATCCTGTCTGCCGGGCCCAGATCGAACGTGTCCACCGCGGCACGGGTGAACGCAGTCAGGTTGACATGGGTGACGAGGGTGCCCTTGGGCACTCCCGTCGAGCCGGAGGTGAACGGGACGTACGCGACCTGACGGCCTGGCACAGCGATGTCCTCGAGATCTTCACCGGTCTGGGCCTCGATCGAGGAAGCAACCGCCGGATCGTCGAGGGCGAGCACATGGTGGGCCCCGGCGAAGTCCTCGGCGAGGTCCACGACCGTGAGCACCAAGTGGGGCGCGGTCTCGGCGAGGACGTGGGCCTTGCGGCTGCCCGGCGCGTCCGGAGCCACCGGGACGTAGGCCCCGCCCGCCTTCAGCACGGCGAGCACGGCGGACGGCCAGGAGGAGCCATGGGGCAAGGCGAGCGCCACCCGCTCGCCCGTGCGAAGACCCAGCTGACGCAGATGCCGCGCGAGCCGGTTGGCCTGGCTGTTGAGCTGTGCGTAACTGACCTGAGTACCGTCTTCACGCTCGATCGCCGGCGCATCCGGGCTCTGTCGGACCCGTCGCTCGAACAGTGCGTGCAGGGTGGCCAGCTCGTCCCCCGGCACGGGTCGGCCGGTGAGCTCCCGATCGGGCTCGGCGTCGGTCGACGTGCGCAGCGCTCCCAGCGGGAACTCGGGATGGGACGCGGCCTCGCCGAGCAGCGCCAGGTAGCTCTCGGCCATGGCCTCGATGGTGCCCGGGTCGAACAGCTCCCTGTCGTACTCGAACTGAAGGCTCAGCTCCCCCAGCGCGTCCACAGCGCCGAGACCGAGACGGTGCCGGGCCCCGCCATTGGACAACTCGTACAGCTCCGTCACCGCGCAGCCCGGCAGCGTGGCCTCGAACTCCGTGGACTGCTCGAAGGAGTACGCCGTCTGGAAGAGCGGGGTCTCATGCGAGGCGCGTTGGGAGTCGACCCGTTTGACAAGCTCGGTGAAAGGCGCGTCTTGTGAGGAGAGCGCGTCGAAAGTACTCAGCTGGAGTTCGCGGACCAGAGAGGCGAAGGACACGTCCGCGTCCAGCCGCAGTCGCAACGGCATGGTGTTGGCGAACAGCCCGATGAGCGACTGGTACTCGGGCCGGGTCCGGCCGGCCAGAGGCGTTCCCATCAGCAGGTCGTCCTGACGGGTGTAGCGGGCCAGCAGCACGCCCCAGACACTGCCGAGCATCGCGAACGGCGTGACCCCGAGCCGCTTGGCGCAGGCGTAGGCATCGGCCCGAAGCTGCTCCGGCACCACTGTCGTGAACTGATCCCCCCGGTAGTCCCGGGACGCTCCTGAACTGTGGTCGACCGGCAGTGCAAGGGTCGTCGCCGCACCGGCCAGTTCCCGAGCCCACGCATCGAGCGCGTCGCCGTACCCGCCGTCCTCGGTGATGCGCCGCTGTTCGGCCGCGAAGTCGCGGTACTGCAGGGTGAGGTCAGGCAGATCGGGCTCATCGCCCGCGTGCCATGCGGTGTAGAGGGCGGCGAACTCGGTCCAGAACAGACGCAGCGACCAACCGTCCGCAACGATGTGGTGCATGTTGAGGAAGAACGCGTAGGCGTCATCCTCAAGACGTAGTGCAGCAGCCCGCAGCAGCGGGCCGTGCACAAGGTCGAAGGGCTCGCGAGCGGCTGTCTCGACGAACACACGCCACTCGTCGGGTCGGGAGCGAAAGTCGAACACAGGCAGCGCGAAGGGCTGCGGCGGATCTGTGATCAGGTACAGCTCACCGTTTTCCTCGCCCACCCGGGAGCGCAGCACCTCATGCCGGCGCACGATCTCGGTCACGCAGCGCGCGGCGAGTTCCGTGTCCAACGCGCCACTCAGACGGATCACCATGGGTATTCCGTAAACGCTGCGGCCCGGGGCGAGTTGTTCGGCAATCCAGATCTGCTCCTGCAGGAGGGAGATCCTCTCGGTCTGTCGGTTGCCCATGGGTGCTCCGGTCGGGTGCGTGGCCTTCGGAGTAGTGGTTGACTCGGTCATCATGAACCCGCTCTTCCTGACAGTCGGCTAGTAACCCAGTTCCCGGTCGACCAGGCCGATCGGCTCGAGGCCGTTCGCCAGTCGACGAATGTTGCGCCGAACCAGGTCGACGAAGGGTCCGAGTGCGTGATCCAGATCGCCCGCGCAGTGCGCGGTGATCACACAAGTGGGAAGGGACCACAGCGGGTGCTCCGGAGGAAGCGGCTCGGGGTCGGTGACGTCCAGGCCGGCGCCGGCGATCCACCCGGAGGTCAGCGCACGAACGAGGTCATCTGTGACGACAAGCCCGCCGCGCGCCACGTTCACCAGGCACGCGTCCCGACGCATGGACCTGATTCTGACTGCGTCGATCAGCCCGGCCGTGTCCGCGGTCAGCGGCGCCGCGAGGAAGACCACACGGGCCTCGGGCAGCCATTCGTCGAGGCGATCGGGCGTGCCGACCTCGGCGCCCGCCATCGGGGCGCCGCTGCGGCACACCACCTTGGGGCGGACCCTGAACGGGCGCAGCAGTGCGAGCAGTGCCCGGGCAACCCCGCCGCCGCCCACCACAAGGACTTCGGCGTTCGTCAGCCCGATGGCGGGGCGCGGCAGCCACGCGCCGGCCCTCACGGAGGCAGTGCCCTGACGCAACACGGTCAGCGCGAGCATGAGGGCGTGTTCAGCTACCAGCTCGGACTGGACGCCCACGGCCCGACTCCAGCGGATCCGCTGATCCATGAGCGGCAGGTAGCTTTCGACGCCGGTGGTCGCCAGTTGAACCCAGCGCACCGACGGCGCGCGCTCCAGTGCGGCTGCCAGCACCGAGGCCCGTTCGCCGGTCCAGATCAAGCCCTGCGCCCGGCCCAGCGGAGCCAGTCGAACGCCTGAAGCATGCAGCGCTGTCATGAGATCGGCGGGCGCCGGTTCCGGAAGCACTGCCACTGGTAGGTCGGGAAGCATGGTCACCAGCCACTGCCCGGCTTGCCCACCGCCGTGACATCCGCCTTCGCGTCGGCCAGCGCTGCCACTCCGCGTACCGAATACGCGTCGAAGACCTCGCGGAAACCGAGGCTGATGCCCAAGTGTTTGTGGATCCAGCTGATCAGCCGCAACATGAACAGCGAATCCCCACCCAGGTCAAGCAGGTTGTCGAGCACACCGATCTCGTCGAGTCCCAGTAGCTCCGCCGCGGCGGCGCCGATGCGCCGCTCGATCTCACCTGTCGGCGGCACGAACTCGGTGGGCAAGTCGGGCCGACGCTTCGGCGGCTGCGGAAGCATCGCGTGGTCGATCTTCCGATGCGTCGTCAGCGGAAACTCGTCCAGCCGGATCAGCGCTGAGGGGATCAGATGGGTCGGCAGTTCGTCGGCGAGGAAGGAACGCAGCTCACCGACGCTCACCGTGTCCCGGTCAGCAGTCACGTAGCCGATCAGACGCTGCTCACCCGACGCGTCCCGACCAGTCGTGACCAGGGCTTGACGCACCGCCGGGTGCCGGTCGAGCGCAGCCTCGATCTCGCCCGGTTCGACGCGATAACCACGCACCTTGACTTGCTGGTCGCTGCGTCCGAGGAATTGCAGCCGACCGTCGGGAAGACGGCGTACCCGATCGCCGGTGCGGTACAACCTGGCCCCCGGAATCCCCGAGTAGCGGTCGGCGACGAACTTCTCCGCGGTGACGTCGGGTCTGCCCAGGTAACCGCGTGCCAGCGAGTCACCACCGATGAGCAGCTCGCCCTCGGTACCCGCGGGAACGAGTTCGAGCCGCTCGTCGACGACGAACATGCGGGTTCCGGCGATGGCATCGCCTATGGACAACACCCCGTCCTTGGGTGGCTGTCCGGGCGGCACGCTCCAGTACGCCGCGGTCGCGGTGGTCTCGGTCGGCCCGTAGACGTGCACCAGCGGAAGGCGGAAGCGGTTCCACTGCTGGACGGCTTCGGGCATGGCACGGTCTCCGCCCATGACGACCGTGCGCAGTGACGGGGGCAGTGCCCCGCCGGTGTCCACGAGGTGGTAAACCAGCAAGTGCCAGTGCGCGGTCTGCATCTCCAGCAGCGTGACGTCGTGCGCGGTGAGGAAGTCGAGCAGGGCCTCCACAGGGGAGAGCGCAACCCGGTCGGCCGGGAACACGCTTGTCCCGCCCTGCACGAGTGGGGGGAACAGCTCCTCGAGTGAGGCGGAGAACGCGGCGGCGGCCAGCATCAGGTAGCGATCACGCGGCCCCATGCCGAACTCGGCACTCGCGGCGGCTGCGAGATTCGCCAGGCCTAGATGGGTGATCATGACGCCTTTGGGCGCTCCGGTGGAACCCGAGGTGTAGATCACGCAGGCCAGATCGTCCGGAGCTGCCGCGGGGGCGCCCGGACGGGGAGCCAAGCGCCCTCGGTCCGGCGCAAGCGTCGTGACGGGCAAGCTGGTCGGCCCCTCATCCGCTCCGTCCACGATGAGAATCTTGATACCGGAGTCCGCCGCGAGGAAACTCTTGCGCTGGTCGGGGTAGTCCGGGTCGATGGGCACGTAGGCCGCTCCCGCACGCAGCACGCCGAGAATCGCGACAAGCAGGTGGACGGAGTGACGCATCATGACGCCGACGCGATCGCCGGGAAGCACTCCCGCCTCCGCCAGGCGCGCCGCCATGTGCTCGGCTTCGGCGGCGAGTTCGGCGTAGGTCAGCGCCCGCTGTGCATCCTCGGTGGCGGGGGCGTGCGGCGTCACCCTCGAGTGCTGCTCGAGCAGGCTCGGGATGAGCTTCGGCGCGTCGTTGCGCACTGATCGAACGTCGGCGTTCACGCAGCAGACTCCTCAGGGTTGGACGACATCGACGTCAAGGGGCCTGCGGCGGCGTCAGCCTGCTCTGCCATCAGCTTCACAACGGGTGTGACGCCACTGCCCGGCAGCACCGGGGCGCCGAGGGCTGCGAACCCGGTCTCGAGTGCGGCCAGCGCGGTGACCAGGTCGAGCGGGTCGACGTGACCGCAGTGACCGATCCGCACGACTTGGTCGGCCAGTTCTCCGTTGCCGGTGGTCAGCTGGACGCCTGTGTGCTCGACCACCGCATCGACGAGAGATTGCGCGCCCACTCCGGGTGGTGTGAACGCGGCCGTCACGATGCCGTTGCGCGCCACTTCTGGGGTCAGCAGCCGGAGTCCGAGGCCGCGCAAGCCCGCTCTGGCCATCCTGCCGAGCTCCGCATGCCGCCGGTGGCGCCGCTCCATGCCTTCAGCGAGTACCTGTTCGAGCGCCGCGGACAACTGGAACAGCACGCCGACCGCCGGCGTCCAGGGGGTACGCGGGATGGAGTGGTTCAGGCTGTCACGCGTGATCGTCCAGTCGAAGTAGTACCGCATATGCCTGGCCTCGGCGTGCCGGCGCCAGGCGCGCTCACTGACCGAGACGAAAGAGACCCCTGGCGGCGCCATTAGCGCCTTCTGAGTCCCGCTGACCACGACGTCCAACCCCCACGCGTCGGCCTGCATTTCGCAGCCGCCGACCCCGGAGGCCGAGTCCACTATCGTCAGCACGTTGCGAGTCGCTCGCCCGAAGGCCTCAAGGTCGGTGACGACGCCTGTGGAGGTCTCGCAGTGCACGACGATCGCCGCGACGATCTGCGAGTCGGCCTCCAGACAGGCTTCGACAGCGGCAGGGTCCGGCTCGCAACCCGGCGCGACGTCGAGCACGACGGTCTCGAGGCCGTAAGCGCGGCACAGCTCCACCCAGCGTCTTCCAAAGGCACCGTTGTCCACCACGAGTACCTTTTCCCCTGGACTGAAGAGGTTTTGCACCGCGCTCTCGAACGCACCGGTGGTGCTTGACGTGAAGACCAGCACGTCCCCCGCGGTACCGAGCACATGCCTGAGCCCGTCGATGATGCGTGTGAATATGCGTGCGAAGTCCACGGTGCGCTCGTCGACCATGGGACGCGTCGCCGCCGCGATGACCGCGGGCGGCAGCGGGGTCGGACCGGGTATGGCCAATCTGTCCTTGTAGATCATCTTCCTGATTCCTTCGTGCCTCGGTGGTCCGGCTTCGTCAAAGGCTCGTCCGCAGTCGAGTACCGCTCAGCTGACCGTCGCCTCACTGCCGCTGTCCGGCAAGCGCGGTTCGTTCTGCACCTGTAGCTCTGGTTGCTCAACCTTGGTCAGGGCAAGGGCGAACAGTGCCGTGCCCACCACCGCGACCACAGCACAGCCCACCAGCACCGGGCGCAGGCCGAACAGGATGCCCAGTGGGCCGGCTACGGCGAAGCCGACCGGCTGGGCGATCTCCGAGGCCATCAGATCGAAGGCGGCCACCCGTCCGAGTACCTTGCTCGGTATGGCTCGCTGCATGAGGGTCTGGAAGAACACTCCTTGCAGGCCGACCGCGCAGCCGGAGAGCACTGCGGCACCCGCCACCACCACCGTCGGCACGCCAGAGCCGAGGGCCAACGCCTCGAAGACGATCAGCGGTGGCAGCCACGCTATGAAGACCACCGGTCGCTTCGGCTTGATCCGCCCGGAGGTGAACTCCGCGCAGAGCACGCCGATGGTCATGCAGGTGCCGATGGCACCCCAAGCTGCGGGACCGCCCAGATGGGTGTCGGCCACCAACGGGCCGAGGACCGCGAGGGGAGCCAGCAGGACCAGCGAGAACAACGTCCACTGCAAGGTGAGCAGCCATAGCCAGGGGCGCATGCGAAACTCCCGCCAGCCTTGCTTCAGCTGCGTGAGCGTCCCGCCTTCGTGATCCGGTTCGACGTCGCCCCGGGCGGGGATCTTGGCGAATATGAGACAGAGGGTGATGAAAGCCATCAGCACGCTCTCCACCAGGAAAGCGGCTCCCGAACCGTACGCCGCCACGACCAATCCTGCCGCCGCAGGGGCCACCGTCCAAGCCAGCGAGGAAAAGGCGCCGACCATCGCATTGGCCTCGTCCAGGTCTTCTCTCGCGACGATGTCCGGCATGATCGCCATGCTGGCCGGACCGAACAGCGCGTCAGCGCCGCCGTACACGACTGCCAGAGCGAAGAACCAGGCGAGGGTCGCAGTATCCGTGAGGAGTCCTATCGCCAAGGTCGCCGCCGCGGTCAGGCGTACGATCGACGAAACGACGAGCAACGGGGCACGCGGAAAGCGGTCCGCCGCGACGCCGGCAAACAGCGACAAGGCGAGCGAAACCGCCGCCTGAACTCCGAGGACAAGGCCGAGGTCACTCGCAGAACCAGTGGTGTGGAGGATACCGAAGCTCTCCGCGACCGGCAGGAAGCCGTTGGCCATGCTGGAGCCCAGTCGGGCGGCCAATAGGCAGGTGAAGTTTCGGTTAGTCAGCAGCCTTCTGCGTTTGCTTCGGCGTTCTTTTTTGCCGGAGACCTCTACATCGCTCATTGCGTCTCTTTCCGCGCGTGCTGGTTTCAGGTCCCGACGCGAGGGATAGGTGATGGTTTCTTCGGGTCCGGTCGGGCGGCGGTGCCACACCGAGGGGCCCTCAAGAGGTTGTCGCCTCGACCAGGGACTTGGGCCGCATGTCCGTCCAGTTCCGTTTCACGTATTCCAGGCAGTCCTCTCGCCCGGCTTCGCCGTGCACTACGGTCCAGCCCTTGGGCACGGTGATGACGGCGGGCCACAACGAGTGCTGTCCCTCAGCATTGACCAGCACCAGGTACACGCCGTCTTGGTCCTCGAAAGGATTCGCCATTGCTTTCACTCCCCTAGGTAAGTTGTCATCATCCGTCAGCGGCCGCGCAATTCGATATGCGTGCCGAATTCATGGGTAATAGGGAACTTATGCAACCCGCAGCACGTCGACTGTGCTGATCGGCGCATCCGGGTCCGCGGCAAGAGCGGCCAGCATCTGCCGGTAACCGTCGGCCACGTGCTGTGCGGTCTCCGGTTCGAACATGTCGAGCTGGTACTCCAGGAGCGCATCCATCCCAGCTGGCTCCTTGTCCGGGCCGAAGTTTTCCCGCAGGCTCAACGCCAAGTCGAACATGGAGCTGCCGGCGTCGATGTCCAAGGGCACGTCGGTCAATCCGTCGAACTTGAGCCCGGCGTCGGTGTTGTCCTCCAGGGTCAACATGACCTGGAAAAGCGGGTGACGGGTCCGCGAGCGGGCAGGATTGAGTGCCGTGACCAGGCGATCGAAGGGGATGTCCTGGTTGTCGTAGGCATCAAGGGCGACGGCCTGGACCTGCTTTACCAGGTCTCGCAGACTCGGGTCGCCGGAGACGTCGACGCGGAATACCAGCATATTGACGAAGTACCCGACGAGATCGGTCAGCGCGTCATCCATGCGACCGGCCACGGGTGAGCCGATCGGAATGTCGGTGCCCGCACCGAGCTTGCTCAGCAGCGCCGCAAACCCGGCCTGCAACATCATGAACATGGTCGCATTTTCGGTGCGGGCGACCTCGGTCAGTGCCGTATGCGGATCGGCGTCGAGGGTGAACTCGACCGTGCCCCCGGCGAAGTCGGACATCGGTTGGCGCGGGTGATCCACCGGCAACCGCAGTTCCTGGGGCATGCCGTCGAGCACCGAACGCCAGTGCGCGAGCTGTCTCGACATCAGGCTGTCCGGGTCCTCCTCGCGGCCCAGCAACCGCCTCTGCCAGAGTGCGTAGTCGGCGTACTGGACAGGCAGCGGCGGCATGTCCGGCTCGGCACCACGGCGCCGCGCCGCGTAGGCCCGGGCGAGGTCTCGGGTGAGCGGCCCGAGCGACCAGCCATCGCTGACGATGTGGTGCATCGATATGAGCAGCACGTACTCCTGCGGCCCCAGTGCGAACAGCCATGCCCGAAGAGGCAGGTCGTGCACAAGGCCGAACGGGTGCTCCGAGGCCTCGTGCATCGCCTCGTACACCTCTTCCTCGGCAAGCTCCTCGTACTCCAGTCTCACCGCGTATTCCGAGATGTCCAGGACAACCTGGTGCGGCCCGCCCTCACCGTCCCGGATCACCGTGCGAAGCGATTCATGTCGCTGCACGACGTCCCGCAATGCCTCCTCCAGGGCTGTGCGGTCCAGCTGCCCCGTCAGCCGCGAAGCGAGCTGCATGGTGTACATCGAGTTGCCCGGATTCATCTGATGGATGAACCACAGTCCGAGCTGACCAAACGACAGAGGGATCATGACTGGTCCCACATAATGTTGGCGGTACGGGAGGATCGGAGCGCGCGATGCCGCCCGACAAAAAGCTGCTCACCTCGGTCCGATCGGTCAGGCAAACGGCTAGACACAATCATTGAGATCCCTACTCCTCTGTGCCGTGAGTCAGCGGGCCATCGGGAGGAGTGCCGGCCGGGTGATGTCTGCGATCTGGCCAGAGTCGATCTGTGCCGCGAGCAACGCCGCGGTAGGCGCCCGGAACAGGGTCTTGATACCGATCTCCACACCCATGACACTGCGGATCCGGCTCAGCAGACGCACCGCGTGCAGAGACTGGCCGCCGAGTTCAAAGAAGCTCTCGTCCACGCCGACCGCAGTGAGGTCGAGCACCTCGCCGATCAGCTTGCACAGTTGCTGCTCGCGCGCGGTGCCCGGGCTGCGATCGGTGACAGCTGTACGAGCATCCGGAGCAGGCAGGTTGCGCCGGTCCACCTTGCCGTTCGTGGTCAACGGCAGGTTCTGCAAGCGCACCATGGCGGACGGGAGCATGTAACCGGGCAACTGCGACGCGGCGTGGGTGAGGATCTCCTCGTTGGGCGCCTGGGCCACTACGTAGGCGACGACTTGCCGCAGCCCCGGCCTGTCTTCGCGCACCACGACGGCGGTCTGTTCCACATCCGGGTGCGCTGCGATCACGTTCTCGATCTCGCCCAGCTCGATCCGGAAGCCGTTCATCTTGACCTGGTCGTCCCGGCGCCCGACGAACTCGAGATTCCCGTCGTCACGCCAGCGGGCCCAGTCTCCGGTGCGATACATCCGGCCCCCGGCCGGACCGAAGGGACGGGCGACGAAGCCGGCCGCAGTGAGGTCGGGTCGGCCGAGATATCCGCGGGCCAGCCCAGCGCCGCCAAGGTACAGCTCGCCCGCCACGCCCACCGGCAGCGGCCGCAGGCCCTCGTCCAGGACGAAGATCTGGGTGCCGGCGATCGGCCGGCCGATGGGTGGCGGTCCGTTCCCTGTCAGCGGGCCGATCAGCGTTGCACACACCGTGGCCTCGGTAGGCCCGTAAGCGTTGAACACACTGCAACGCCCGGACCAGCGTGCGGCGAGGTCGGCGGTCAGGCTTTCCCCGGCAACCACGATGGTCAGGTCCGCGGGTAGATCCTCGTCGGGGGAAAGCGAGGCGAGTACCGAGGGCGGCAGGGTTACGTGCGTCACAGCCTCTCGGACGAGCACTGCTTCGAACGAGCCCCCGACGAATTCGTGGAGACCCGGGACAAACACCGCCGTAGCGCCGCTGAGCAGGGCCATACAGAGCTCCGAGACGGAGGCGTCGAAACTTGGACTGGCGAATTGCAGGACCCTGCTGTCGGACCGTACGCCGAATGCCTCGATCTGCGCGCCTGAGAGCCCGGCGAGGCCCTCGTGCGTGACCGTCACGCCCTTCGGTGTCCCGGTCGAACCGGAGGTGTAAATGACGTATGACGGGTGCGCGAGGGTGAGTGGGTGCGACCGCTGTGCGTCGGAGAGGTTCGATGCGTCCGCGTCTGCGTCACGCCCGGTCTGCGCTTCGTCGAGGACCAGGATCGGCGCCGTCCAGCGCTGGGCCGTGGCGCCGGCGGCATCGGTCAGCAGCAGGGCGGGACGCGCGTCGCCGACGATGTACTCGATTCGCTTGGTCGGATAGGCCGGGTCGAGCGGTAGGAACGCGGCACCCGCCTTGCTGATCGCGAGGATGGCCAGGACCAGCAGCGGGCCGCTGGGCACCGCAACCCCCACCAGCTCCTCGGGCCCCAGTCCGCGGGCAATCAGAGCTCTGGCAAGCCGGTTGGCCCGCTCGTTGAGTTGTCGGTAGCTCCACCGCAATGCGCCGCAGGAGACCGCGCATGCGTCGGGGCGCCTCGCGACTTGGGCCTCGAAGAGCGAGGGGAGGGGGACGGAATCGTATGGTGCGCCGTCTCCGCTCTGCTGCGTCACCAGCAGAGCGTGCTCCTCCTCCGAGGCCAGTGGAATTTCGCACAGGGGTCGGTCCGGCGAGCGGACCGCGTTTTCGAGGAAGGTGGTGTAGTGCGATGCGATGCGGCGAATCGTCTCCGGCGCGAACAGGTCGGTCGCGTACTCGATTTCCGCGTCGAGTCGGCCGTGCTGCTCAACGACCTCGATACTGAGGTCAAGTTTGGCGGCGGTGCGCGGCGGCGGTGCGGCGCCCTCGATCGTCAGTCCCGCGGCATGTAGGGATTCCTCAAGCGCCTCGTCGTAGACGAACGCCGTCTGGAACAGCGGATTGCGGCTCGGGTCGCGTGGCGGACGAAGTCGCTCGATGACCTTCTCGATCGGCGCTTCCTGATAGGCGAGACCCTCGATGGAAGCCCGCCGTGTCTGGTTGACCAGGCCGTGGAAGGTCTGATCTCGCTCTGGGCGTACCCGGAGGGCCAGGGTGTTGACGAACATGCCGATCATGTCCTCGGTGCCCAGCTCGGTCCGACCGGCCATGGGAGTGCCCACCAGCAGGTCCTCCTGGCCTGCGTAGCGGCCGAGAACGGCAGCCCAGCCGGCGAGCATGACCACGTAGGGGGTGACGCTCCAGCGGCGGGCCGCCGCCACGAGTTCGACGCGCAGCGAAGCCGGCAAGGTGAAGAAGTGGCTGGCGCCATGGAAGCTCATGCGTGAGGGACGCTGGTGATCGGTGGGCAGTTCAAGTACGAAGGACGCGTCCTTGAGCTGGGTGCACCAGTGCTCGACCTGACTGTCCAACAGACCCTCGTCGAGCGAGCGACGTTGCGCGACGGCGTACTGCCCGTAGGCGAAAGGCAGCACGGGAAGATCAGGTGTGCGGCCCTCGGCCCCCGCGGCAAGAAGTTCGGCAAGCTCCTGGACCAGCACGCCGGCCGAGACTCCGTCGAAGATCAGGTGATGTATGTCCACCAGCAGGCGGTGATCCGCGGGTCCAAGGCGGTACAGGCCGAACCGCACGAGCGGCCCGTGCAAGAGGTCGAACGGAGCCGCCGTCGCGGCGCTCACCCGCTCAGCCATCTCCTGCTCCGAGGCCACATCCTGTGGATCGAGTCGTATGGGGTGTGCGGGGACGGCGACGAACCGGGGCGAGCCAGATGCGTTGGACACCACGGAGTGCAGCACCTCATGGCGTTCGACGATCTGGGCCAGAGCCCCCTCGATCAGCCCGAGGTCCAGCTCGCCGCGCAGGGCGAACACAACCGGGGTCCCGTAGTCCGAGCCCGCATCGGCGAGCTGCTCGGAGACCCAGATCCGCTCCTGTGCCAGGGAAAGGGGGAAACCCCTCTCAACGTGGCGGTCCTGGCTGTCTTGCGGTTGCATCGCAGAGTCTTGGGTGGTCGACACTGACGTCTCTCAGTCCTTTCCGGGTAAGGTCCGTCCGGCCGCGAGGGCCGAGGGGCTGTAGGCCGTCAATAGATCACTCGCGCGTCGTGGCTGATTCTGCGATCGCGCGACTTCCGCAGGTCGCGCACCATGTTCAGCCTCTTGAGCCAGCGGTCCGTGCCGTCGAAGCGGGCAGTGAACGGCACCCTGCCGTGCACGATCTTGTAGTTGTCCAGGAAGAGCAGATCACCCGGTTCGAGCACGTAATCTCGTATGTTGCGATCGACCTCCGCCTCGATAGCCTTCATTGCGCGGGCGCTGTCCGGGACGTCGTATGCGTCCTCCATGAAGAATGGATCGATGCGTAGATAGGGTGCTTCGCGGTCGCCGGAGAGGATGGCGACTCGGTCGGGCTCGCTGTCCTTCGCCATGATCCACTCATAGCTGCGCGAGAGCAGCTCGCGTTCGCGCGCCGACATCTCCCGGCTGTCTTCGTCGCCGTTCGGCAGATGCGAGCGATCGGGCTTGATCGGATACCGCTCCTGACAGAGCAGTTCCTTGATCTCATCGGTGAGTTCGAGGTCGTCGACCGAGGCGAAGGTCGTTGCCACCCGATCGTGGTTGCGTAGACAGGCCAGGCCGAGGTAATCGGCCCGCAGCGGGTGGAAGGCCTCCTCAGTGTGCCAGGTCAGCAGTTCTTCGCTGCCCGTGCCGATCTGCTCATTCTCGTGACCCTTGATCGGAAAGATGTCGTGCATGATCCGGGCGTCCTGCTGCGTCGCCCAGCCGATGGGGTCGCCCAGCAGAGATGCGCAGAGCATGAAGTACATCTCCGCGGGGAGCGTGGACGCCCGGCCGACGTGGGTACGCCAGTGCTCGGGGGTGGGCCCGATACCGACGTCGTCGATCCGGAAGCCGCGGATGCACAGTGCGCCGCCGGAAGCCTCCAGGCGAAACGCGTTCAACTCGGCACGCAGCCGCTGCGGCAGCTCGTGTGCGTACACCGCGCACTGCCGGACGAACTCCGGGTCACTGATCGAGTGGAACTTCGCCGTGAGCGAAGCGAGTACTTCGTTGACTGTCTTCAGCTCAATGTCCGAGAGTTCAATGCTCTGCATGTTCGTCAGGGTTCCTTTCCGCCTCACAGTTGGCGACTCGCGGCCAACTCGGCGCCCAAAATGTCCAGTCCTTTGCTTAGTTGGCTGCGATCGCCGCCGAAACCGAGCCGGACGCGGCACGGGTGGTCGAATGCCCGGCCGGGGACGAGCAGTATGTTGCTGGTCTCTCCCAGCCGACGGCAAAGCTCGGTCGTGTCCCGCCACGGGCGCAGTTGCGGGAACGATGTCACTCCGCCGAGGGGCAGCGGGAGGTCGACACGATCCTCGTGCCGCGCGGCCCAGTCGGCCAACAGGCGTCGGTTGGCCTTGGCGTTCTTCAGCCTGGGAGCGATGAAGACGTCTGCACGCTGTACGACGCGCAGCGCTATGTACTCGAGAAGCGGAGAGAGGCTGAGGGTGATGCGGTCGCGCAGGTTGGTCATCGCCCGCAGAAGCTCCGGGTCGGCCATGCACCATCCGATACGCATGCCGGGTAGACCAAAAGCTTTTGAAAAGGTTCCGATCGACACAGTGCGCGGATAGGTCAGTCCGGGGTCAGGCAGCGGTGCGTCATCGTAGACCAGGTCCGTAAAAGCGCCGTCCCACAGGAGATAGGCGCCGACATTGTCAGCAATCTCAAGCAGGCGACGGAAACCAGCAAGGTCGAGTGTCGCGCCGGTCGGGTTGTGCGGAAAGTTGACCACAATAACCTTTGTGCGCGCAGTGACGAGCCTCGCAAGTTCCTCCACGTCAGGCCGGAATTTGTCCTCCTCGCGCAGCCGCCAACGCAGAACTTCGCACCCCATGGACTCTGCGACGGATACGTGCGAGTGGTAAGCCGGGTGCAGGGCGACGACTTGGTCACCTGGCTCAAGGAGGGTCTGGAGCGCGACGTAGATAGCCTCGCTGCCGCCGTGCGTAAGCATCACCCTGCGCGCGTCACCGTCCCCCCAGCGCGAGGCGATGGCCTCGCGCAGGTCGTCCCGACCCAGGCACGGACTGTCCCGGAAAACGATCTCGTCCAAATCACCAGGCTCGATGCCGGCGAGTTTTCGCACCTGTCCGAGCGAGTAGTCAAGAACCCCACTCGACCCGATGTCTATCGCAGCGTCATGATAGTGGTCGCGCATCCAGTCTTCGAGCAATGCCCCATCAAAGTTCATCTTTCTCCAGAACCTTATCCTCGCGACCCGAGAACCGCGGTCCCTTACAGAGATCGCAAGAGGTAAGTAGATTCAGTTCGGCAGAGATGCTGATCTCTCGTTTCTGGTCCAATGACTGTGATTCCTCAAACTCCCAGATCGAGGGTGTGAGGTCTTCTGTGGAGCAATGTATGTCCTCTCCGATATGGGCAGTTGACAGATATTGCCCGCTACGGGATCTGCATTGCTGCCTATGCGTCGATGAGTCGGGTGCTCCATCCCTGCGGGACGTCGTGCGCCGGCACGAGTCGCTGCGCACGGTGTTCCGGGACGGTGCGGACGAGCCGCATCAGGTCGTTCTGGACCTGCCGGAACGCGCGATGGTGCTGCAGTACCGGGAGCCGGCCGGAACAGAGCTGCGGAAGGCGATGTACGAGGCGTCCGCGCGCCCGTTCGCCCTATCCGGCGAACTGCCCTTCCGGGCCTGGCTGTTCGCGCTCGGGCCACGGGACCACGTACTCCTCCTCTCGGTGCACCACATGGTCAGCGACGGCTGGTCGCGCCAGCTGCTCGCCCGCGACCTCTCCCGCGCCTACGCGGCGCGACGGCGTGGCGTCACACCGGATACGCCGAGGCTTCCCGTGACGGCATGCCCGAGGAGCTGCGACTGCCGGTGGACCGGCCGCGTCGGCCGGTGTCCGACGGGGTCTGCGGCACGATCACGTTCAGCGTGGACGAAGGGGTTGCACACGGCGCTGACCGAGGTGGCCCGGGCCGAGGGCACGGCGCTGTTCAAGGTCCACAGCCTTCTTCCGGCCCCCACCAGGACGACGCACCCACCCCAACAGAGCCTGACCAGTATCCAGTTCAGCCGCTCCGCGCGAGGCCAGGACGGCCTCGATCCCCTCCGGTCTCCCCAAACCAGAACAACGAGTCCCACAGCTGGAAGCCACGACTTGTCTCCCGGCAAGCCCTTAACGACCAAACCCCACCGAAGAGTCGAGGCTAAATTCGAAGACCCAGAATAGGCTGTTGTCGATCGTTGCTCGATATTCGATCAATATTGCTGCGTCATCTGCCGTCGTCTATTCCGCTGTTAAGATTACGGAGCGCGATGGCGAGCAAACTCCGTGACAGCGAAGGTGATTTCCTTGGTGGACAGGCGAGCAGGGTTCGACTATGACAGCCATGACCCGGCGATAGCGGTGGATCCGTTTCCGACCTATGCGAAACTCCGCGAATCCTGTCCGGTGCAGTGGAGCCGCGCCTGGGACGGCTATTGGGTCGCGACCGGCCACCGTGAGGTCACCTCGGCGGCCCGCGATGCCCGGACCTTCCAAACCGCGCAGGATAGGGCGGACGGTACGGTGCAGGGTGTCACCATTCCCTCACTCGGGCAGAGCAACCGGATGATACCGCTGGAACTCGACTCGCCGGAGTGCCTGAAGTACCGCAAGCTGATCTCCGTTTTCTATTCCCCGAAGCGGGTCGCTGCGCGCGCCGGCGAGGTCCGGAAGTTGGCGGCGGCTTGTATCGACGAAGTGATCGAGCACGGCGAGTGTGACATCGTTCTGGCGATGACCGAGAAGCTGCCCAGCATTCTGACCATGCGGGACATCGGGCTGCCGGAGGAGCGATGGTTCGACATCGACTCCCTGCTCTACCGGGCGCTTTTCGCCGCTCCGCACGATCCGTCGACAGCCCGCGAATGCGCGCAACTGATCTGCCTGGAGCTGGTGGAAGCACTCGACGCGCAACGGGACGGCGACAAGCGGGGGCTGCTCGGGCACCTGGCGACCTGTGAGGTGGACGGAGCACCGGTACCGGACGATGACATCGTCTCGATGATGTATTTGCTGCTGCTCGGCATCTATCCGACGTCAAGCCTGACCGCGATCGCGCTCCGTACCCTCGCCCAGCAACCCGAGCTGCGGTCCCGGCTGATGTCCGACCGCTCGATGATCCGCACCGCCGTGGACGAGTTCCTGCGGTGGGTGTCGCCCGTTCAAAGCACGGGCCGGATTGCCGCCGAGAACGTCGAACTCGGCGGGCAGCGCATCACCCGGGGCCAGCAGGTGCTGCTCGGGTGGGCCGCGGCGAACCGCGACGACTCCGTCTTCCCGCACTCGGACCGGATCGACCTGAACCGCGACGCCGGCCGCCACCTCGCTTTCGGTGCCGGCCAGCACTATTGCGTGGGCGCGGCCATGGTGCGAGAGATGTTCACGGCGATGCTGGAGGAGGTGTTCGACCGGATACCGGACTACACCGTCGCCGATGACGCGGCGATCGAATGGTTTCCGGATCTGACCCCCGTATACGGGATCAAGGCTCTGCCGATACGGTTCACGCCCGGCCGATAAGCCGGGCGTCGTTCATGCCCGAGGAGTCGGCCAGGAAGTCCTCCGGTGTGCTCACCCTGACGGCACTGGGTGACAGGGTGTCCGACAGCTACAAGGCGACCTTGGCAGTGGAGGTCAGCTCCGACTGAGCGTTCAGGGCACCCATTCGAGCAGGCGTTTCGCGTGGTACGGGGAGGTGTCCAGCTTGGCGAGGACGCCCATGGTGGCGACGTTCGGCAGGATCAACTGGTAGAGCCGCGCCATCTCCTCGGACAGGCCCGGGCTCTCCGGCCGCGCCTCGGTCACCAGTTGCACTCCGGTCCAGGCACCCACGATCAGCCGTGCGATCTCCGCGTGGACCGCGTGCGGCAGCAGCTCGCCGCGCTCCTCGGCCTCCACGAGCAGGTCCTCGAACAGGCTGATCCAGTCCGGCCAGCGCGTGCCGCGCATGCTGCGTGCCTTGGGGTAGACGGACAGCTGGACAGCCGCACGTAGCATCGGTTCCTGGGGCATCCGGCGTGCGAGCGGGAGCCCGAGGTCGACCCATTCCTGGAGCTTGTGCGTCTGCGGAACAAGCCCCTCGGCCCGGTCCGTTCGACGAGTGCGGCGATGGTGGCGGCTTCGTACCCGACCTCGATGAACAGGCGCGCCACGGCTTCCAGGATGGCCTCACGCGTACGGATCGCACGCTCCTGACGCGCCGCTCGGCCGCCCGCAGTCTCTCTCGCCCTGCCTGAACATCGAACCGTCGACCATGGGCACACCGAAGGTTCGGTATGGCACCAAGCCCTTCCGGCCGTCCCGGGGGCTGTACTGCGGGACGCGGAGCCGGGGACGGGGGATGACCCCGGCCCCGCGTCCCGGGCGGCACGTCAGTGGTTGACGTGGCCGCCGTCCATGGGGCGCCCCGCTGTCATCAGGTACTTCAGGTCCCGGGCGTACTTGGCGACGAGGTCGCGCGTGACGCTCGGGATGTCCCCGTGCCCTGCGATGGCGCCGGCCCGGACGGCGGCGCGGAACCGGTCGGAGGGGATGACGGATCCGGGTACCGGGTCCTCGGGCTCCTTGAAGGCGTGCCGGATGGGCAGCGCCGCGTAATGCCGCTGTGCCTGGGGCAGGGCGCGCATCGCCGCCTCGAACCGCAGGTACCACTCGGCGTAGTCGTCCACCCGCTCGATGGCGTGGCCGTCCTGGGCGAGCCAGTCGACGATGGCGTCGAGGGAGACGCCGTCGTCGTTGGGGTTCACGAGGCTGAACGTCCGGTACTCGGACGGGGCTTCAGAGGTGCCGCGGCCCCCCAGCGCCACCACGGCGGCGGCGGTGAAGTCGACCGGCAGGCCGTCGTAGTGGGCGCGTTCGCCGTCCGCACGGTAGAAGCTGCGCGGCGCGACGCCGGTGGCGAGCACGCTGAACAGGAGGCGGCTGAACACGTCGGTGACGTTGAGCTGTCCGCCGTACCGGCTGTGCGCGAGGATCATGCTGGACCGAACGGTCGTGACCGGCAGTCCGCACAGGTCGTGCGCCTCCCGCAGCAGCACTTCACCGGCCCATTTGCTGGTCGCGTACCCGTTGGCGTAGCCACCGTCAACGTTCAGGGCCGGTATGGCGACGCGGACGTCGGTGTCCTCGTCGAGGGCCGGTCGGCAGGAGTCGGCGACCCCGACGCTGGAGATGTAGGTGATCGGCTTCGTCCGGCGGGTGAGGGCCAGCCGGACGAGTTCAGCGGTGCCGACGACGTTGGCCTCGAAGAGGTGCGGGTACGGCAGGAGGTGGTTCACCAGCGCACCGGCGTGGACGATCAGGTCGACCTCGTCGGCCAGCCTGTCCCAGACCGCCTCATCCAGGCCGAGCCGCGGTTCCGCCATGTCACCCGCCACGACCTCGAGATGGACCGCGGCCAGTTCCTCGTACGTCCGCACCAGCTCCGGGTCGCCGCTGTCGAAGGCCGCGTCCAGCCGCTGCCGGGCCGCGGCGGCGTCCTTGCCGCGCACCAAGGCGATCAGCCGTCCGCCGGCCGGCACCAGGGTGCGCAGCCATTCCAGGGCGAGGAAGCGGCCGAGGTAGCCGTTCGCGCCGGTCAGCAGCACGGTGCGCGGCGCCTGCTCGGCGCGGGGCAGCGCGGGGGCGTCGGCGAGGAGGTGTGTATCGAGGAACTTGTCAAGGGTGAGGTCCTTCGCGTGGACCTCGGTCACGCCCTCGCCGTGCACCGAGGCGAAGGTGGGCCGCCGCACGGCCGCAACTCGGCGAGCAGGGCGCCCGGCGCCCTCGCCGCCTTCCTTGATCTCCAGGATGCGGATCGTCATCTCCTTTAGCGTGACCGGTTCCAGGAACAGCTCGATCGGTACGTCGATGCCCAGCTCGTCGCGGAGCCGTCCGGCCAGATGCACGGACGTCAGCGAGTCGCCGCCCGCCTCGAGGTACGTCTTCTCCAGACCGGCGGGCCCGTCGAGATCCAGCACCTCGATCACCAACTCGACGACCCCGGGCTCCAGTTCGCCCCCCGGCGCGGGCGCCCCACTCACGGCCGGCGCCGGAGCGGCCGGGCCGCGCAGCGTCAGGGCGCCGTAGCTCTCGCCCGCGAACGGGTACGACGGGAGCCGTACCCGGCGCACCTCGCCGTCGAGCGCCGGCCAGGCCACCTCCTCGCCGCGCAGCCACACCTCCCCCGACGGGTCCCGCACCGGATCCGGGTGGCCCTCGGCCAGTGCCATGAGCTTGTCCGACGCATCCTGCAGGCCGGCGGCGACCACGTAGGCACGCACGGGCATCCCGACCCGGCCGGTGCGCAGGGTGTGCGCGACATCGGCGAGGGCGGGGGCGTCGGCCTCGCGCAGACGTGCCGCCAACCGTGATGCCACGACAGCGAGTTGATGCTCGGTGCGGGACGACAGCGGCAGGACCGTCGGGCGGGCGTCGGCCTTCGCGCGCGGCTCGCGTGCCGGTGCCTCCTGCACCACCACGTGCACGTTCGTGCCGCCCATGCCGACCGACGTCACGCCGGCCAACCGGGGCAGGTCCGGCCTGCGCGGCCAGTGACGGGTCTCGGTCACCAACCGCAGCGGCGAGTCCCGCAGGGCGGCCATCGGGCTCGTGACGTTCACCGTCGGAGCCAGGGTGGCGTACTCCAGCATCAGGACCGTCTTGATCAGCGCCGCCACACCGGCCGCCGCGTCGGCGTGCCCGATGTTCGACTTCACCGAACCGAGCGCGATGCCGACGCCACCGTCGAGGCCGGCTCGGGCGGTGAACGCCGCGCTCGCCGCCGCCAGTTCGATCCGGTCGCCCAGCTCGGTCCCGGTCCCGTGCGCCTCTACGTACTGCGCCGCTGACGGCTCCAGCCCCGCCGCAGCCCACGCCTCGGTGATCGCGGCCGTCTGCTGGTCCACGCCCGGAGCGGTGAAGCCGACCTTGCCGGCCCCGTCGTTGGTGACTGCCGTGCCCCGGATCACCGCGCGCACCGGGTCGCCGTCGGCGAGCGCGTCCTCCAGCCGCCGCAGCACCAGCACGCCCACCCCGCTGCCCGCCACCGTGCCGGCCGCCTTCTCGTCGAAGGGGCGGCAGCGGCCGTCGGCGGAGGAGGTCCCGCCCTGGTAGTAGACGTAGCCCTCCTTGCGTGGGGCGCCGATGGCGACGCCGCCCGCGAGCGCGGTGTCGCACTCGCCGAGCAGCAGGGCCTGGACGGCAACATGGACCGCCGTCAGCGAGGACGAGCAGGCCGTCTGCACCATCATGCTCGGCCCGTCCAGGCCCAGCCGGTAGGAGATCCAGGGCGCCAGGAACTCGCGGTCGGTGAGGAGACGCACCTGGATCGCGCCGATCGACGCGGCGAGCGCCGGGTCCGTCTCGGCGGCCAGCGCGTGCTCCGTCGAGCTGCCGCCCATGTAGACGCCGGTGCGGGACGGTGCGTTCAGCGGGGCGTACCCGGCATCCTCCAGCGCCGACCAGGCGGTCTCCAGGAGCACCCGGTGCTGCGGGTCCAGGGCCGCCGCCTCGGTGCGGTTGAAGCCGAAGAGCTCGGCCTCGAAGCGGTCCGCGTCAGCTAGATGCCCCTGCACCGGGACGAATGCGGGATTGCGCAGCTCGGCCGGGTCCGCCCCGTCGGCGAGCAGTTCCTTCTCGGTGAACTCGGACAGCGAGCAGACGCCGTCGCGCAGGTTGGCCCAGTAGGCGTCGAGGTCGGGGGCGCCGGGGAAGCGTCCGCTCATCCCCACGACAGCCACCGTTTGCTCAAGGTCGTGCTGTGCGGCTTCCTCGGTCGTCATCGCGTCGTGCCCTTCCTGGAACGGAGCTTGTGCAGGGCGGCCCGGCGGTCGCTGCCGCGCCGGCCGCCTCCTGCTCGGCCGTCTGGTCGAGATGCGCAGCCACGGCGGCCACCGTCGGGTGCCGGAACAGGGCCACGCGCCGCTCGGCTGCGCTGTCCGGGGCGGTGTACGACCGGCTCAACTCGGGCCGCGAGGAGGGGGGATCGGGCAGCGCAATATCCCATGTCAGGGTTACATCCCTATTGGCCTGCATGAGACGAGTCCTTCCGGCTGGTTATCTTGACGTTGCCGAGTGAAAGTCGGGTCGGCGGCCGACTCCGGGTCTGCGCCTCCCAACCCGACCAGGGTGTCCATGAACAATCTTCGGCGTCGTTCTCGGCTTCGGCGGGCGGTGGGTAGTTGCCTGCTTGCGGGTTCCCGAAGCGCATGATGCAGATCGGTTGGTGAGGGCTCATCGATCCGTTCAGCGCGTCCCGGATTGCGTACGGCCTGGACTTCAATCCTGGGAAGATTGCTCCCCCACTCCTTGAACACGGAGGCCGATCCGCCTGCATGTGGGAGGCAGACCAGCCGATGGACGGCACCGCCAGGCACGAGGTCGCGCCGGAACCAGGTCAACTCCACCGTCACCGCCGTTCCCCTTCCTCTAAACGCCGGCGCCGTGCTCGCAGCGCGCGAGCGCGCCTGGCCGATGCCGCTCGCCCGACCACAGCCGAACCATCGTCCGAGGACACGCCGTCACGGATCAGCGTTGCCTGCGCCGCCACCGTGGTACGCGAGAACAGAGCAACAACCGAGAGCCGAACTCCCGTATGCCGCTCAAGGGCGTTCTGCAGCTCAAAGAGCTTGACCGAGTGGCCGCCCAGATCGAAGAAATTCACCTCGATCGGAACGTCTTTCCGCTTCAGTACCTCGGCCCACGCGGCGGACACCCGTCCAGTCGTGTCGTCCGTGGGGGCGGCGGCTACATCCTCTGTCTGGGAGTCCGGATAGGTTTCTGCCAGAGCACTAAGGCGTTTTCGGTCGATTTTGCCGTTGCCAGTCACAGGAAACCGATCGAGCACGTGAATCCAGTTCGGAACCATGGCTTGCGGCAGCTTGCGGGCCACATGCTCGCGGATTGGTTCAGGAGAAATGTCAGGAGGCGACAGGACGAACCCGACAAGCTGGGTCCGCTCCGCGTTCGTCACCACGACGGCGTCGCTGACCCCTGGTGCAGTACGCAGATGAGCCTCGACTGCGCCGAGCTCGATCCGATGGCCACGGATCTTAACTTGTTGATCGCGGCGGCCGAGGAATTCCAACTCGCCATCGTCGTTCCACAGGGCGAGGTCCCCCGTGCGGTACATCTTGGCGCCCTCGACGTCGGTGAAAGGGTCGCCGATGAAAGCCTGGGCAGTCGCTTCAGGGCGGCCGAAGTATCCTCGAGCTACCCCTGTGCCGCCGATGAACAGCTCGCCGCTTACACCGCGTGGGACCGGCTCCAGCTCCTCATTCAGCAGGTATAGGCGGACACCAGGCACCGGCCCGCCGATGGATACCGGTCCAGGGGCCTCATAACGGCGGAAGCTGGCCCATACAGTGGCCTCGGTCGGGCCGTACTCATTGACCAGGGCGACTGTGCGGCCGAGCAAGGCGAAATGGCGTTCCACCAATGCCTCAGCTAGCGACTCGCCGGCCACGATCACCGTATCCAGCGCATCCAGCCGCGTGCCCTGCCGTGCCGCCGCGTCTAGCAGTGCGCCGTAGAGGAGCGGTACACAGAGCAGCCGGGTCACCTGCCAGCGTGCCACCAGGCGGGCCAGCTGCTCAGGATCGCGGATTTCATCAGACGCAGCTACGACTAAGCATCCCCCCGCGGTCAAGGTCCCCCACACCCCGGCAACCGAGGAATCGAAGGCCAAGGGGGACACAAGCAAAAAGAGTGGAGCGCCGGGATACACCGCGCGGCGTGCCCAAGTGGAAGCGGACAGCTGACTGTGCTCGACCAGGACGCCTTTGGGCTCGCCAGTGCTGCCCGAGGTGTAGATGATGTAAGCGGCGTCATTGGGTGTCACCGCGACTGCCGCCGCCGTGGTCTCTTCTCCTTCTCGGGCGTCCTCCGCTCGAATGACCGGGCATGTGAGCGTGGGCAGTCGGCAGGACGTGCCGTCTGCGACGATCACGGCAGACACGCCCGCGTCAGCGAACACATCAGCGATCCGCTGATCAGGGTGGGCCGGGTCTGCCGGGACGTACGCGGCACCGGCGTACAGGATTCCGAGCACGGCGGCAATCATCGCGTTCGAAGGTTCAACGAGCACACCGATTCGCTCGCCTCTGCCCGCACCTGCCGCACGGACAGACGCTGCGATGCGCCTGGCCCAAGCGTCGAGCTCGCCGTAGCTCAGCTCGGCGCCCCTGCTCCGAACGGCGACCCTCAGTGGATCACTGCTGGCTATCCGGGCCACGACTGCATGGACTGGGCTGAGCTCCTCGTGTGGAGCGTTCGACACAAGGTTCTGTTCTGGCAAGGTCATCAAAATTCCCACACTAATTCTCGGCTCATGCTGCTCGGTTCATGGCGTTCCAACAGGCCAAGGGCGACCTCGGCTTGCCGCCCCAGCGCGCGAGCGGCCAACATCGCCCCGGGCGGGGACCTGAACGCCGAGACGCTGGTCGAGCTGGCGGGTAAGGAATGTGGTCAGCAGTGGATCCCCCCCCAACTCGAAGAAGTCGGAGTCGTCACGGAGATCGGTGTGTCCAAGCAGTTCAGTCCACAACCCGACTAGCGTTGCCAACGGATCAGGTACTACCGGTATCAACTCCCGAAAACAGACTGCATTCCTACGGACAGGAGTGGCGGGCGAACATGAGCAGTACACGCTCATCGAACCCCAGCGTCAATGCCGCAAGAAAGGCCGGCGAGGCGGCGCGCAATATGTGTCCAGAGGAGCGCAATAACTGTCAACCGTCCTTTGCTGGCGACACTTGACGCCAGCTCGCGGACATGGCTAGCCTGTCTCGATATTCCAATACCGGCGCAGTGCTTAACCCTCATGTACTATTCATGATCTGGCGGGCCATAAAGGGACCCGATCCCCACTCAGAACTCGCATCCCTGGCCCCCCGGCTTTGTTCAGATACGGTGCGAAGCAACGATCATGCTGCCTCTGTCTTCCGGGCGGGCCAGGCTATGACGGGTGGTCGGCCCCATCAGAACCCCCCTCCCGCTAGAAGCCTCGGGTTTCGACTCCTTCGATGCGGTGGACTGGAGGATCTTCCATGCGCACTCCCCATATGACGAATCTTTCTCACCTGCTCGATCCCGAACATGCGGCGGAGCCATACTCATTCTATGCCGAGTTACGTACAAAATCACCGGTGCAGTGGGATGAATGGATGCAGACCTGGGCAGTGTTCGGCCATCCGGAAATCGTCGATCTCTCGAAGGACAGACGTCTTTCTGTAGCCAGAATTTCGGATTTCTACGAGAGCTTCCCCGAACAGGCCCGTGGCGATGTTGCACTGCTGGCTCGCACACTGTCGGACATGATGCTGTTCAATGATCCGCCGCATCACACCCGGCTACGCCGACTGATCAGGCCGAGCCTTTCTCCCCGCCTCGCCCGGGAACTACGCTTTCATGTCCAGGAGTTGGCCGACGAACTGCTCGACAAGGTCCTGCCGAGCGGGCGCATGGACATCATTCACGACTTCTCGGAACCGCTCAGCCGTGGCGTCATCGCGAAACTGGCAGGCGTATCCGACGACGCCACCCACCTTCTGGAGAGCTGGCAGGGGCTGTTGCATGAGTTCTTTACCCAGTCCGACTCCCAGAACGCGCGGATACAGGCACTGAGGGAGTCCTTCGACCGCACTACCACCGCTCGTCGAAACAGCACGGCCGACGACTTCTTTAGCCGGATGATCAGTCCCCAAATCCGGGCAGCCGACTACACCGAGGACGAAGTCTTCGCCAACCTCCTGCTGCTCATCGACGCGGGGCAGGCGACTACCACGCATCTGATCGGTAACGCGGCCCTCGCCCTGTTGAACAACGACGAGCAAACTCAGCGGCTTCGCAGAGATCCTGAGCTGATTACACCCGCCACGCACGAACTGATGAGATACGACAGTTCGGTCCAGTTCACCACTCGGAAGGCGCTCGCCGACATCGACATCGGTGAGCACCTGATCCGAGCTGGCCAGTCGGTGACCCTGGTTCTTGGTTCAGGGAATCGTGACCCCCGCCGCTACACCGACCCTGACGTATTGGATGTCTCCCGACCGGCCGCTGATCACCTGTCGTTCGGGCACGGCATCCACTACTGCCTGGGCGCCTCACTAGCTCTCACCGAGATCGACGTCGCACTGCGGGCGCTGTTGCGTCGGACCACCAACTGGAAGTGCGAGGTGGCGCAGCCCGAGTGGCTCGAAAGCATCAACTTCCGCTTCCTTGCATCCCTTCCGATCACTTTTGAGGCAATCACCTGAATGTGGCATTCGCCTCGGCCGAAGGAGAGTTCCTTGGGACATGATGTCGGCGCATTACCGCTGACGGAGCAGCAGCCCGCGTTGGTGCGGAGTTGTGAGCTGGGCGGCAGCGGGCAGACCCGTAACGCCGTCGGACGGTTGACCTGCGGGCTGCCCGTTCGGCCTCGGCCGGACACCGTTGCTGTGCACAGCGGCTTTCCAACTGGACGACGACTGCTTCGAGATGGTGGTGGCGAGCCACCCTGCTCTCCTCGACTGCCGTGGCCAGCGCACGCTTTTCGCCGAAATCGTCCGTGAAATACGCCGCCCCCTCCAGCGGCGGAGCAGGGCCACGACGCTGCTCGCTCTGCTCGCGGGCCTCGTCCAGCACGTGTCTGCCACCTTCTCCACCACCGTGTTCGCTGGGGCCATGGTCCGTCGTCACGTGTCGGCGTTCAAGGAGAGGGCGGACACTGCCCCCGCTGCCGGTACTCCGAGGGCGAGCAGCCCATGTGCTTCCTGAACACCCGCGCGAAGTTCTCCGGATTCGGGAAACCACAGAGCCTGCCGACCTGGGATATGGGGTCGCTGCCCGCTGTGAGCAGATGGCGGGCAGCGTCGATGCGTAACCCTGTCAAGTACCGCATGGGCGTCTTTCCCGTGGTGACAGAGAATTGGCGCAGGAAGTGGTACCGGCTGAGACGTGCTTCTCTGGCTAACTGGTCGAGTGTGATGTTCTCGGACAGGTGCATCTCCATGTAGGCCCGCAGTGTGAGCAGTTGTTCCGGGCCGAGGCCTCCCGTGCCCGGTGATGCGGAACGGAATGGATGGAGCAAGTATTCGGCCAGGTAGTGGGCTGCACTCAGGGCATAGCGCTCTCCTGCACCTGTCTTTCGGGCGTGAAGTAGAGCTTGCGCCATGGATGCGGCATGTGGATCGAAGGCGCGCAGTGTTTGTAATTCCGAAACATCACGGACAGGGGCGGTGGTGTGTGTGTCCAGCGCTCGCTGAAGAAATTCTACGGAAAGCTGGATATAAACGACTTCGAATGGGAGACGTCTGGGCGATGTGCTGCTGAGCCGGATCAGGTTGTTGGGTGCGACCCGGCAGACCTCTCCAGGCGTGAGCGTGGTACGTCGCCAACCGTGATTGTCTCGACGTTCAATCTGACACGCACCTCGTATTGGCGTGACGATGCCGAACCACTGATCCGACAATTGGTATGTCCAGGTTCCACTGTCGTGTCCAGCGACTTGCTCTTCCACAACGAGTTTCTGACAGGATTGGTCTCGCCACGTAATGGTCACGTAGTTTTTCCTTGCGCGGGTCGGGGAAACGAGAAGTGACAGGCGCCAGGTTCGTCATAGTTTGAACCGGCGCTGGAAAAAATGACCCTCTGTGTCACGCAATGGTCAGCGACACGTTATTGGAGCTACTGCCCACTCTGGATGGCACTCGCAGATGGACGGCATGCAGAGGGAGGGGCGTCACGGCAGGGCGATCCGCCGTGCGCTTACTGGGACGGCGGTGTTTGCCGACGTCAGTTGAATTCGTCCAACCACTTGTTCACGTCGCTCCTTCACGATCTATTTCGGCGTTCACCGCCGCCTCGCACGGGAGGCTCTCTCGTCGCCAGTTCTCACCTCGCGCCGCCAGCCGGCGCGGACGTTCCTCACCCGCCATCACCTCCGCCGACGACATCAAAGCCGAGCCATGATCGCCCTCCGTCCTAAGACGGCAAGGGCGGGCCGAAGGGCTCCGACGAGGACCGGGAGTGGTGTGCGCGTGAGGTGAAGGGAAGCCGGTGTACGGCTGACGCATCGAGCGGTACGCGTACGTACGCCGACTCCCGACAGACCGCCGGTCAGGGCCCGTGGGGACGGGAGCCCGCACCGGCTTCGCTGTGCGCAGGCGCCCCCCGGGCGGAGGTCGACCGGAGAGGCGGGTCAGCTGGTGAAGAAGGTCAGCTGGTACAGCTAGTAGCCGGAGAAGTGCGTCAGCTGGAGAAGGGGACGGCGTCGGTGGGGTCGGCGTGCCAGTTGGTGGCGATGGGCTGGTCGACCAGGACGGTGTTGGGGAGGTCGAGGGTGATGGAGTTGACTTCGTCGCCGGCGACGGAGAGGTGGAGCTGGTCGGATTCCCGGCCGAGGTCGTCGTTGGTGATCTTGGGGTTGATGCCGGCGTGGGCGGTGGTGGAGCCTTCGAGGGTGATGCTCTCGCTGACAGCGTGCTCGGCGGGCGACACGGCAGTGTCGGGGGAGGAGCCGAAGGACGCGGAGGGGAAGACGCCCTCCAGGGTGCGGGAGATACCGGGCTTGGCCTTGGCGGTGAGGAAGAGGTAGCCGCCCGCCTGCGTCTCCTCGGTGACCGTGAAGGTCAGGTCGTCGGTTACGCAGGCCGGTGCTGCGGCTGTCGGCCGTGGCGGCGGCCGTCGCGGCGCCGGTGAGGGCGAGGCGGGCGGAACGGGCGACAAGGCGCGAACCCATCTAGATCTCCATGGTGCTGAAGGGTGCGGAAATGGTTCGTCCAGCGTGTTGCTGGGATGACCGCAGCTTGTTCGGTGATCCGTCCCGCCCGCCACAGATGACGACCACTACGGGACGCCGGGACGCCGAAACATGCCCTGACCAGCACAGACGTCGTGGGCGTGGAACGGGACGCCGGGACGTTGGGACGTTGGGACGTTGGGACGCCGGTTGCCGAACGTGAGAACTGCCGCTCCCCTACCGCCTGAGGACGCCACAACGCAGAAGTCTTGGTCGCCTTCGCCACGGCGGCGGCCATGAAACCGACGAGCCCTACCGCTCCGGTCGTCGAGCCCCGGCCGTTGATCTCGTAGTACCCGTTGGTGGCCAGTTGCAGGATGACAAGCCCGAACACCGCCAAGCCGATCAGTGTCCCCACGCCGAACGCGGCCTCGGCCAGTCCCCGCCCGGCCACCTCCGTGGCCGGGCGGCGCTCGGTCCGGCGTACCACCCACCCGTAAACGAGCACCGCGAGCACAGCCGTCAGGACGCCGAGGACGAGCGTGAGCCAGGGGTTGTCCTCATGCACCGCGGCGATCCCCTGACCGCCATGAGGGCGATGGCCGCGACGGCCACAAGCTGTCATACCAGTCTCACCAAAACTCCTCCGCCGAATCCGCAGCCGGAGCGCCGCGGCTGTGCGCAACGCTATGGATCCGCCGGCTTCGAATCGTCACCGCGCGGTGGACACTTCCGCGTAGCTCGCACGGGGGACAGAGCCCGCGGGCCGGCCCGGCGCCGGGCTCCTGAAGCCGGCCGCCGAATGAACCGGCAGACTGCCGCCGGCCGAGGGCGCATTGCCGCCATCCGCGCATCGAGGCCCAAGAGGCGGGCGAGCTACGCCCGGCACCGCCGTCCGTCCTCACCGCCGGGCCCTCACCGAAAAGCCCCCGCGCCTACAGGACGATCCTCAGTCCGGTCTCACCAAGATCCGGACCAGGTGCGGACCAACTCAGCCTCACACCAGACGTTTCCACCCTTTGTCGCAGGTCAGAAGGGAGGTTGGGCGTGTACCACCAGCAGACGAAGAACCTGCTGGGCGCGACTGCTTGGCACCACGAAATTTCCGGCACCCCTGCTCACGATCTTAGTAATCACACGCCTGACCAGCGACGCAACACACCTGACACTCCATCAGCGTGAGCGTCATTTCAACGTCAAGATATCGCCCGTACCAACCACACCGCGCATAGGGGCACGCACGAAACAGCAGTTCAGGAGCCCTTTGCGGCCGGTTCCAGGATCGCGACGCATTCAACATGATGGGGCATTGGAACCACGTTGCGATGGCGCCGGATCACGCTCCGGCTCTGGCTGCTCACAGTTCGCCGACGAGAACCTTACGAGAAACCCTCTACGCCGCCAGCCCTCCTACGAACCCGTAGAACGTAGTGCCAGGTCCGTCCTCAGTCGAAGCCACGCAACATAGCCCGGCATCGCCGGTTAGCCAAAACCGGCGTTTCCAGAGACGATTGTTCCGCCAACACCCCGCTCCCGAACACAGCCACGGACCTCAGCGAGAGCGAAAGCGCGCCACCGCTGGCAGACCATAATCCGCCGCGCCGCTCTCTCCGTTCACGAATGATGTCGTTCGCCACTGAACCCCACCCCTGATCCGTGATGTGTTCCGTACTGACGTTGATCCGCTTCGACGGACATTCGAGATCAGGGGTTCAGCCCCGGGAGGATGTCCATCATGGAGAGCATGGGGAAAAAGAAGCCTCGCCGCCCTCGCCGTTCGTTCACGCCGGAGTTCAAGGCTGAGATCGTCGGGCTGTGCCGACGAGGTGACCGCTCGGTCGGCCAGGTCGCCAAGGACTTCGAACTGACCGAGACCGCGGTGCGGGACTGGGTGAAACAGGCCGGGGTCGACGCGGGCGAACGCAACGGGCTGACCAGCAGTGAGCGCGAGGAACTGGCCGCGCTGCGGCGGGAGAACCGCCGGCTGCGCGAGGACGTCGACGTCCTCAAGCGGGCCACAGCTTTCTTCGCGAAGGAGACCCGGTGACGGTGCACCCGACGCGGCGAAAGAACCAAAGACACCGCGAGCGCCTCGCCCCGCCCGAGGCGGTGTTCAGGACACCTTCGACTTTCCGAGCTGAGCGGCACTGCAGCACAAGTCACCCCAGCGTCCGCCGGCGTTCCGCAGGGCGGGAGCGAGCAGCCCGTCGATAGCCGCGTAGACGATCACACGCTCCCGCGGAACATAGCGTCGGCCGCGGCCATCCGGTCAGCGCCATCCTCGCGCGCGCCCGCTATTCCGTCGGTCAGCGTGAGCATCTCCTCGTGCAAGTCATCTGTACGCGCCGCAGCGTGCTCACTTTTCACCGCTGGTTTTGCCACCACACCTGGTGAAGAGCGACGAGAGGCGTTGTCAGTGGGTGGCCATAGCCTGGCATGACGGTAACTGCAGAGAGGCACGCCCATGCAAGCTAGTTACTACCAGAGCCAGCTGAGCAGAAAGAACAAGGCCCGGGCCGACGCGGAGAAGAAGGTCGGCGAGTTTCGCAAAAAGGAATCCGATAGGCGCGTGAAGGCCACGAAGGAGAAGGCGGCCGCCGCCAGGGCAAGCAGCCAGAGCACCATCAACAGCAAGCTGCGCGCTGCCGGGCGGTACGAGAACGAGGCCAACAAGGCGAGCCAGGACGCCAGCACGTGGAGCGCCAAGGTGGGCAAGCTCTCCAAGGAGGCAGCTGACCTGTCGGTCAAGCTGGCGAAGGCGCAACAGGCTGAGCGGGCGGCCGCGGAAGAGGCTCGCCAGCGTGAGCTGCAGAAGACGGAGCGGCATGCCGCAGCTGAGCAGCAAAAGATAGAGAGCCGTCTATCGACAGCGGAGGGCGAGGTACGCACGGTGTTGAAGGAACTGCGGGCCCCGAAGCCGGAGAAGCTGCGGGTGCTGCTCCTGGCGGCCGCTTCCGCCGGTGACCTGCGAGTCGGGCAGGAGCAGCAAAGGATTCGTGGCGCCGTGCAGAGTGCTACGCATCGCGACCTTGTCGAACTGGATGTTCACCCGGCCGCGACAGCAGACATCTTCCTGGAGGCACTGACCCGGTTCCGTCCCCACGTCGTGCACTTCTCCGGCCACAGCACGCAAGGCTTGATCGCTTTCGAGAAAGGCGAGGACAGCTTCCACGAAGGTGCCATCGTCAGCGCCGGCGCCTTCGCCCGGGCCATCGCCGCCGTGGACGACAAGCCGCTGCTGGTCCTGCTCAACTCCTGCCACTCCGCTGCCCAGACCGGGAAGCTAGTCACCACCGTGCCGTTCGCCATCGGCATGTCCGACACCATCGGCGACGTCGACGCCATCACCTATGCCGCCCGGTTCTACGCCGCAGTCGCCGACGGCCAGTCCGTCCAAGCCGCCCACCTCCTGAGCCGGGCAGCCATCGAAATGAACGGCCTGCTCGACCACGACCTACCAACCCTCACCTGTGCAGAGGACGTCGACCCCAGCGCTACGAAGCTGGTGACGCCGCCTCCGGAGTAGGCCGCGATTGCACACGCCATCGCATGCAGGAATTGCCGACCCCCCGCACGCTCCACGCCCCTGCCTGCCACGACGCGTGGGCTGTGCGCCACCCTGGACGTCCGTGCGGACCTGCTGGTGCCCGCCCGTAAGGAACCGATGCATTGCGAGCGGCCCCGTGCCAATGCCACGGGGCTGCTCGCGGTGAGGCGGTTCAAAGAGGCTCCGGAGTGCTCCTGGTCCACTTTCGCGGGGGTCTTCGGCAGTTTCCCGTTACGCCGTAGGTGAGCGGCACAGTAGGCGATCGCCGCGTCGGCTACGTGCTGCGGTCTCAGGCCGGTGGCCGCACCGATCGCCTAGTGACGTCTCCCTCACCTGACGAAACCCACGAAAAGCTCCTGCCGATGTGCTTCCCGCAACGGCAGGGACGCTCCGTTGACGTCGAGCGCACCGTCCAGAGGCAAGCAGCGTTCCTCGCACCCGCACCGTCAGCGCTCTACAACAGAGCGGAGATCCAGCTCCGCGGCAGACCCTCCCATGCCCGGAAGCGCGCCTACCACCAGCGTCTCCGTACAGCAGCCTACAGACACCAACGTCCACTCGCGCCCCGTCAAGGGGACTCACAGGAGCAGTCGCCCCAGCCCCTCCCCGCCGACGACCTGCACAGCATCTCGCTACCGCGTTCAACCTCTGGATGCCGTGTGCACCAAGACATGGAGTCAACACAGACAAGGGGTCGGTAAAAGCCGTCAAGGGGTCGAGTGGGAGCACGACCCCTTGACCGGTATTCGGACAAGGGGGCGAAGGGTGAAACCCCTTGACGCCCCCGCCACGACACGCAGCGCAGATTCTCCGCGGGAGCGACCGGATCGGGTGACCCGCGGTCGACCGCCGGTTGACGTCGCTCCCAGATGCCCTCTCCCTGGGAGCACAGGGAGCGGCTCCCAGCGCATCCCCGCTCCCAAATTCGCTCCCAAACACGAAGTAGGGGCCACCCGAAGGTGACCCCTACCTGCGACGTTTCCGTCGGGACGACAGGATTTGAACCTGCGACCCCTTGACCCCCAGTCAAGTGCGCTACCAAGCTGCGCCACGTCCCGATGCGCGTGCCCCGCGGTGTTCCGCGTGATCGCGCAAACAGAACTTTACCCCACCTCCGGGGGTGGTCCGCTCCGCCCTCCGGACGTCTGGCGAGGGACAATCGCCGTATGAGCACCGCACCTCGACCCGATGACAGTGACCGTGCCCGTGGCCGTGACCGTGACGACGAAGGGCGGGCCCGCAACGCGCGGCCTCGTGATGGGCTCGGGCGGCCGTTGCCCTATGGCACCGAAGGCGTCGCACGGCAGCCGGAAGGCGTCACGCGTACGCCCGAGGAGACGGTCGTTCAGGCGCAGGCCCTGCTCGACGCCGGGCGGCCCTTTCACGCGCACGAGGTCTTCGAGGACGCCTGGAAGTCGGGGCCCGATGACGAGCGTGACCTGTGGAAGGGGCTCGCGCAGCTTGCCGTCGGGCTGACCCACTCGGCCCGCGGCAACATCACGGGCGGAGCCCGGCTGCTGCTCAGGGGGGCGGGTGCCATCGGCGCGGGGAAGTGGGGGGAGCGGCCGTACGGGATCGACGTGGACGGACTCGTGGTGTGGGCACAGCAGTTGGCGCAGTCCCTGAAGGGCGATGGGCCGACCGTGGACGCGGCCGAGCACGCGCCGCGGCTGCGTGGGGAGAGCGAAGGCGACGGCGGGCGGGTGTGACTCCGCGCGGCCGGGCCCGCGGATGGCCCTCCCAGGGAATGCCGCATCAGTCCCGTACGGCAGACTTTCGGCGTGCGAAGGATTCATGTCATCGGCATCGGTGCGGGCGACCCCGACCAGTTGACCCTGCAAGCCGTCAAGGCCATGGAGAGCACCGACGTGTTCTTCATCCTCGACAAGGGTGAGGAGAAGGACGATCTCGTCCAGCTGCGGCGCGATCTCCTCGACGCGCACCGCGCCGACGGCGGCTACCGCGTCGTCGAGGCTCGGGATCCCGCACGCGACCGGAAGGCCGACGGCGCGAAATACTCCCCCGCCGTCGTGGACTGGCGCAGCCGCCGTGCGGATGTCTGTGAGCGGATGATCGTCGATGAGCTGGGCGCGGACGAGTGCGGCGCGTTTCTGGTGTGGGGCGATCCCGCACTGTACGACAGCACCCTCGGGATTCTGGAGGAGATCCTCGACCGGGGTGCGGTGGACTTCTCGTACGACGTCGTGCCGGGCATCAGCAGTGTCTCCTCGCTCGCCGCGAAGCACCGCACCGGCCTGAACCGCGTCGGGCGCCCCGTGCAGATCACCACCGGGCGCCGCCTCGCCGACGGCGGTTTTCCCGAGGGCGTCGACGATGTCGTGGTGATGCTTGATGCTCATCAGGCCTTTCGGCAGTACCTCAGCCAAGAGCAAGCTGCCTACGCGGGCGACATGTACATCTACTGGGGTGCCTATATCGGGACCCGCGACGAGATCCTCGTCTCCGGGCCCCTCGACGAAGCCGCTCCCCGCATCGAGGCCCTCCGGGCCGAGGCGCGCGAGCGCAAGGGCTGGATCATGGACACCTATCTACTGCGCCGCAATCTGGACTGAGCCATTGGGGCAGGCCTCTCGGCAGGCCCCTTGGCACGCCGCTCGGCAGGCCGCTCACCCGCCCGTCATCGGACGGACCGGCCCCACATGCACGGGCCCGGACGCGGTGTGAGGGTGACCGTGTGACCACCACCGCCGAGGCCGCCGCCGAGGCCCCTGCCCAGGGGCCGCCCGTCCTGGACAAGCGCCGCCGCAACATCGTCTTCGTGACGATCATGCTGGGGATGCTGCTCGCCGCACTCGACCAGACCATCGTGGGCACCGCGCTGCCCACGATCGTGGCGGATCTGGGCGGCGCCGAGCACATGTCGTGGGTCGTGACGTCGTATCTGCTCGCGGAGACCGTCGCCACGGTGCTCGTCGGGAAGTTCGGCGATCTCTTCGGGCGGAAGATCGTCTTTCAGGTGTCGGCGATCGTCTTCATCACCGGCTCGTTCCTGTGCGGGCTCTCGACGAACATGACGCTGCTCATCGCCTGGCGCGCCCTGCAGGGCATCGGCGCCGGCGGGCTCATGGTGACCTCGATGGCGTTGATCGCCGATGTCATCCCGCTGCGCGAGCGCGGCAAGTACCAAGGGGCGATCGGCGCCGTGTTCGGCGTGGCCACCGTCATCGGGCCGTTGCTCGGCGGGCTCTTCACCGACCATCTGACCTGGCGCTGGGCCTTCTACGTCAACGTACCGATCGCGATCGTCGTGGTGATCGCCGCGGCCCGCACGATCCCGGTCGTGAAGTCGGCGGTCCGCCCCGTCATCGACTATCTCGGCATCGCGTTCGTCGCGATCGGCGCCAGCGCGCTGATTCTGGCGACGAGTTGGGGCGGCAACCAGTACGCGTGGGGTTCGGGCACCATCATCGCGCTGTTCGTGGGCGGCGCGATCGCGCTCGCGCTGTTCTGTGTGGTCGAGACGCGGGCCGCCGAACCGATGCTGCCGATGCGTCTGTTCGCCAATCCCGTCTTCACGGTCTGCTCGATCCTCAGCTTCATCGTCGGCTTCGCGATGCTCGGCGCGATGACGTTCCTGCCGACCTATCTGCAGTACGTCGACGGGGACTCGGCCACGATCTCGGGCGTGCGGACGCTGCCCATGGTGATCGGGCTGCTCATCGCTTCGATCTTCAGCGGCAACGTGGTCAGCAAGACCGGGAAGTATCGGATCTTTCCCATCATTGGTGCCTTGGTGATGGCGTTCGGGCTCTATCTGCTCTCGCTCATGGGCAGTGAGACCAGCACGTGGCTCGAGTCGCTGTACATGTTCGTCCTCGGTACCGGTATCGGGCTCTGCATGCAGGTCCTGACGATCGCCGTGCAGAACACCGTCGTCTACTCGGACCTGGGCACGGCGACCTCCGGCGTCACCTTCTTCCGTACGCTCGGCAGCTCCTTCGGCACCGCCGTGTTCGGCACCATCTACGCGAACACGCTGAAACCGAACCTGGAGGACGGGGTCGCGGCGGCGGCCAGGACGGGCGGCGCCGATCCCGCCGCGGTGGCCAAGGCCGCGCAGAGTCCGCAGGGGCTGCACGACCTGCCCGCCGAAACGGCCGCGCCCATCATCAAGGCGTACGCCGACACGCTGCACACCGTGTTCCTCTGGACGGTGCCCGTGGCGCTGCTCGGGTTCGTGGTGGCCCTCTTCCTCAAGCAGGTGCAGCTGCGGGACAGCGCACGGATGAGTTCATCGGACATGGGCGAGGGCTTCGCGTCGCCGACGTCGAGCGGCAGCCCGGACCAAGTGCTCGAGCTGGCGGTCGGGAACATCATCCGCAAGACCGGCATGGACACCGCACGCCGTGTCATCAGCGGGTCCGACACCCGGCTCGACATGGCCGGGGCGTGGGCCGTGATGCAGGTGTCGCTGTTCGACCGGATGGTCGGTCACGCAAGTCTCAGCCTGATCGCCGCCCGGCGGCAACTGCCGGCGGAGGTCCTGGTGCCGGTCTTCGACCGCATGGTCGAGGAGGGCTTCCTCACCCGTTCCGGCCTGCTGTTCTCCCACACCCCCGCGGGTGAACGCGAGGCCGACGTGATCGGCAAGGCGTGGGCCAAGTGGCTGGGCGAGCAGGTGGAGAAGGACAGCGGCCGTCCCGCGGACCAGGACCTCGTCAAAGCGGTCGACGCGATCGCGAAGCGGCTGCTCGTGGAGGACCTGGAGCACGGCCTTGCTCCCGAGGCGAGGCAGCCGGTCCCGTTGGGCAAGGCGTAGCGGTCACCTCCTGTGCCCGGCCATCAGCGCAGCAGCAGTTGGAGGCCGCCGAGCACCGTGGCCCCGATGACCAGTTGCTCGAAGAGGCGCTGATTGATCCGGTGTACGGCGGCCTTGCCGATGAGTGCGCCCGGGACGACGAACAGCACCAGTGCCGCGTCGAGAAGGAGCGAGTGCGCGTCGATCAGGCCGAGGCCCACGCTGAAGGGGACCTTGGAGGTGTTGACGATGAGGAAGAACCACGCCGAGGTCCCCAGGAAACTCAGCTTCCGGAAGCCCGCCGAGAGGAGATACATCGACATGACCGGGCCGCCCGCGTTGGCGACCATGGTGGTGAAGCCGCCGAGCACTCCGTAGGAGGGCGCCTTGAGCCGGGCGCCGCGCGATGGCGATAGCACCTCCGCCTCGCCCGTGGGCGCCCTGCGGCGCCACAGCGTGACCGCCGCCATCAGGAGCAGGATCGCCCCGATCGACGTACGGACGATGGCGTCGTCGGCCCACATCAAGAAGACCGTGCCCACGACCACGCCGCCCGCGACGGCGGGGAACAGCCGCCACAGGGTGGGCCAGTGGGCGTGCCGACGGTAGGTGAGGACGGCCAGTACGTCGCCCGCGATGAGGATCGGCAGCAGGACGCCGGTCGACTCGCGGGCCGGCAGGACCGCGGCGAAGACGGCGAGGCTGACCGTGTTGGCCCCGCTGACGGCGGTCTTCGAGAAGCCGACGAGCACCGCGGCCGCGGCGAGCGCGGCGAATTCCCAGAGGGATAGGTCCATCAGAGATATGTCCATGCCGGGAACCGATGCTAGGCCCAACTATCTCCGCGCCGTCCGGGGCGGCCACATCCTGGACGCCCCGGCCGGTGGTCCTAGGCCCCGCCGTAGGTGACGCGCAGCTCGCGCTTGAGGACCTTCATGCTGGGGCCGAGCGGCAGTTCGCCGGTGAACTCCACGCGGCGCGGGTACTTGTGGCGGCCCAGGTGCTCCTTGGACCACGCGGTGATCTGCGCGGCATCCGGCGCGGATCCCGGCGCCGCGACGACGACCGCGCAGATCTCCTCGCCGTGCACGTCGTCCGGGAAGCCGATCACGGCCACGTGCGCGATCTCCGGGTGGCGCATGAGTACCTCCTCGACCTCGCGCGGGTAGACGTTGAAGCCGCCGCGGATGATGACGTCCTTCTTGCGGTCGACGATCGCGAGGAACCCGTCGGCGTCCTTGGTGCCGAGGTCCCCGGTGCGGAACCAGCCGTCGACGACGGCCTCGGCGGTCGCCTCCGGGCGCCCGAGGTAGCCGGAGAAGACGTTGTGGCCGCGGACCACGACCTCCCCCAGCTCCCCCGTGGGAAGCAGCTCGATCCGCCCCTCGACGTCGGCGCGGGCGATCTCCACGTCCACGCCCCACAGCGGGTGGCCGATGCTGCCCGCCTTGGTGCCGAAGACGGGCTGGTTCACGGAGGCGGTGGGCGAGGTCTCGGAGAGCCCGTACCCCTCGTAGACCGGTACGCCGAAGGCCTCCTCGAAGCGTTCCAGTACGGCGACGGGCAGCGAGGCGCCGCCCGAGACCGCGAGCCGCAGCGTGGGCAGCCCGGGGAGCGTGGCCGCGGCGGCGACGAGGTTCACGTACATGGTCGGCACCCCGTGGAAGGTGTTGACGCCCTCCGCCGCCATCAGCTCGATGGCCCGCGCGGCGTCGAAGCGCGGCAGCAGCACGAGAGTCGCGCCCGCGCGCCAGGTCGCGTTCATGGAGACGGTCTGGCCGAACGCGTGGAAGAGCGGGAGCGCGCCGAGCGCGATGTCGTCGGCGCGCACGTCGTGGGCGTCGAAGGCGCAGACGGTCGCGTTCATCACCAGGTTGAGGTGGCTGAGCACGGCGCCCTTGGGGACGCCCGTGGTGCCGCTGGTGTAGAAGACGACGGCGGGGTCGTCGGCCTCACGGGTGACGTAGCTGGGAAGCGGCTCGGCCGCGTGCGCCAAGGCCTCGAGCTCGCCGTCCGCGCCGAGGGTCAGCATGCGTACGCCGGTGGCGACGGCAGCGGCCTTGCCCGTCTCGGCCTGCGCTGGATGGCACAGCAGCAGGGTGGCGCCGCTGTCCCGCAGGACGTGCTCGACCTCCTCGGCGGAGAGCAGGAGGTGTACGGGGACGACGACGCCGCCGGCGGCGAGGATCGCGTAGTAGGCGCGCGGGAACTCGGCGGTGTTCGGCGCCATCAGGGCCACCCGGTCCCCCGGCCGCACTCCGAGCTCCACCAGCGCGGCCGCCTGTGCGCGGGCCTGCTCCCACAACTCGCCGAAGGAGAACCGGAGTTCGCCCTCGACGAGGGCGATGCGGTCCGGTCGGCGGCGGGCGGGCTCGGCGAGGATCGCGGCGAGGGACAGCGTGGCCATGGGTGGTGCTCCGTTTCCTTGCGTTCCGTGCAGCTGTGCGTGCGGCCTTGAGGGAGGGGTTCAGCCGCGTTCGACGAGCAGCGCGCTGCCCTGGCCGACGCCCACGCACATCGTGGCGAGGCCGCGGGCCGCGCCGGTGCGGCGCATGCGGTGCAGCAGCGTGGTGAGGATGCGGGCGCCCGAGCAGCCGAGGGGGTGGCCCAGGGCGATGGCCCCGCCGGTCGGGTTCACCAGCTCCGGGTCGATGCCGAGGGCGTCGACGCAGGCGAGCGCCTGGGCCGCGAACGCCTCGTTGAACTCGGCCTCTTGGAGGTCGCCGATGGACCAGCCGACGCGGGTGAGCGCCTTCTGGGTGGCCGGCACGGGCCCGATGCCCATCACGTCGGGATGCACACCGGCGGAGGCGCCGGCGACGTACCGTCCGAGGGATTCGAGCCCCAGCTCGTTCAGGGCTTCCTCGCTGACGAGGAGGAGCCCGGCCGCGCCGTCGTTCATCGGCGACGCGTTGCCCGCGGTGACGGTGCCGTCCTTGCGGAAGACAGGGCGCAGCTTGCCGAGCTTCTCGTACGAGGTGTCCTCGCGGACGCATTCGTCGAGGTCGACGAGGGTGCCGTCGGGCAGCGTGACGGGGAGGATCTCGTCGTCGAAGCGGCCGTTCTTGCGGGCATCGGCGGCGCGCTGGTGGCTGCGGAGCGCGAAGGTGTCCTGGCGTTCGCGGGATACGCCGTAGCGCTCGGCGACTTCCTCGGCGGTCTCCCCCATGGCCAGGACGCCGTGGAGTTCCTTCATCGCGGGGTTGACGAGGCGCCATCCGAGGCGGGTGTCGGCGGTCTCCATCTTGTGCGGCATCGCTTCGTCGGGACGTGGCAGGACGAACGGGGCGCGGCTCATCGACTCGGAGCCGCCCGCGAGGACGATGTCGGCTTCGCCGGAGGCGATGGTGCGGGCGGCGGCGGTGACGGCTTCCATGCCGGAGGCGCAGAGCCGGTTCACGGTCGCGCCGGGCACGGATTCCGGGAGGCCGGCAAGGAGGGCCGCCATGCGGGCCACGTTGCGGTTGTCCTCGCCCGCCTGATTGGCGGCGCCCCAGTAGATGTCGTCGATCCTGGCGGGGTCCAGCTCCGGGGTCCCCGCGAGGAGGCCGCGTACGACCGTGGCGGCGAGGTCGTCCGGGCGGACGGAGGAGAGGGTGCCGCGGAGTTTGCCGATGGGGGTGCGGCGGGCTGCGGCGAAGTGGACTGGGCGCACGATACGGCTCCGGATCGTTTGCGGTAAATTAGCGCTGCTAGTTTTTAGTCTACGGGGAGGTTCCGCCCGGCGGAAGAGCGGTTTCTGGCGCGGGGGCCTCGCGTGCCGCCAGTCACCGGCTCCGCCGAGTTCGTCCTCAAACTCCCCCAAGCTCTTAAAAAGGAGGGGGGACCCCCACGGACGGGCTGGATTCCAGCCCGTCCGTGGGGGAACAACGGCCTCAGCCGACCGTCACCCGCACCGGCCCCCCGCCCGCGTCCACCTTCCCGACCCAGCTCCCCGAGAGGTACAACCCCCGGTCGGGAAGAGCCGCCCCCAGCACCCGCTGGCGGTACAAGCACCGCCCGTCCTGCCTCACCACCAGCACCGGACAGAACAAACCCTCCGCCGTCCGCAGGACAAAGCGACCGCCCGGAGCGCCCGGAGCGAGCCGATTGGGCGCCACCCACCGCAGTGGGGGCTCGGCCACCACCGGTACCGCGCCGCACGGCCACACCGCGCCCCCGAGATGCCCCCGCACAGCGCCGGCGACCCGCACCCCCTCCCCCGCGGCCACCCGCGCCGGCTCCACCGCGTGCACCCCACTGCCCACCGCGAAGACCCCGGGCGAGGCCGTGCGGAACAGGCCGTCCACCGCGGGGCCACGGGTCCCGGGATCAAGGAGCACGCCCCCGCGCCGGGCCAGCTCGTGGTCGGGGACGAAGTCGCCGGTGAACACCACCGTGTCGCAGGTGAGCACACTCTCCCGGCCGTCACGACGCCGTAGCCGCACCCCCGACAGCCGTCCACGCCCCAGGAGTTCGGCCACCACCGTGCCCGTCACCAGCGGCACCCGCGCGGGCCCGAGGCGAGCCGCCGTGGCCCGCGCCCTGCCCACCTGCGCCCGCGCCTCCTCCGTGACGAGCGCGGCGACCTCCACCCCCGCGCCCCGCAGCGCGGACAGCGCCGCATAGCTCACCGGCTCCGCCCCCACGACCACCGCCCGGGTCCCGATCTCCTGCCCGTACACGTGGACCGCCTGCTGCAACTCCCCTGTCGTGAACACCCCCGCCGGGCGCGTCCCGGGCACGAGCCGTGCCGACCGTGGCCGTTCCCGTGCGCCCGTGGCCAGGACGATGGCGCGCGCGGTGATCCGTTCCAGGCCGTGCGGTCCCGTCGTGTCCACGGAGAGCGGCCCGGCCCATCCGGTGGCGGTCACCCCGGTCCTTACCGCCGCTCCGGCGCCGAGCGCGGCCTCGACGAGGTTCTCCGCGTACTGCGGCCCCGTCACTCCCCAGCGCCCGAACCCCTTGTGGCCGCAGTGACGCGGCACCCCGCCCGCCCGCGCCTCCCGTTCGAGGACCTCCACGGTGACCTCGCCCGACATGGCGAGGCCCGAAGCCGCCGCGAGTCCCGCGGGGCCCGCGCCGACGACGAGTACGTCCACGGTCCGCTGTCGTCTCACCGTGCGGCCCCCGACTTGCCCCAGCCGTCGAAGAGTTCACGCACCGCGGCCCCGCAGTAGAACCCCTGGCAGCGCCCACCCCGCGCCCGTGTCCTGCGCCGCAGGCCGTCCAGCGATCCGGGCGGGACGGTGCTGATGAGGGCGTCCCTGATCTCTCCGCGGGTGACGCGCTCGCAGTGGCAGACGATGCTGCCGTACGCGGAGTCGGTCGCGATGAGGTCGGCGCGTTGGTAGGGGCGGGGGAACGCCTCGCCGAGGTTCGGCATGCGCACGGGGTCCAGGTTTCCGGCCACCGTCAGGTCGAGGTCGGCGCCCGCGGCGTCGGCGAGGAGGCCGACGACGTACTCCGCGATCGCCATCGACGCGGTGAGGCCCGTCGACCGGATGCCGCCGACGGTGATGTAGCGCTCATCGGGTGCGGCGTGGATCTGGTAGTCGTCGTGCTCGGTGGCCGCCCGCAGCCCGGCGTAGACCGCGGTGACCTCCTCGTCGAGCAGCGGGGGCAGGATGCGTCCGCCCTTGGCGCGCAGCCGGGCCAGGCCGTCCTCCGTCGTGCCCGTCGCCGCCTTGTCGTCCAACTCCTCGGCGGTGGGGCCGAGAAGGACGTTTCCGTACACGGTCGGTGCCACGAGGACGCCCTTGCCGAGGGCTGTCGGCACCGGCAGGAGGATGTGGCGTACCAGGTCACGGGCGAGCTTGTCGAAGACGATGAGCTGGCCGCGGCGCGGGGTCACCGTGAACTCGCCGCGTCCGAGCAGCTTCCGGTCGAGCGCGTCGGCGTGCAGACCGGCGGCGTTGATGAGGTAGCGGGTGCGTACGACACCACGGGGTGTGGCCAGTTCATGGCAGTCTCCGCCGGATCCGTTCCGCGCTGCCGACGAACTGATCTTCTCCACCTCGCAGTTGAGGTGCAGGTCCACTCCTTCGCGCACGGCTTGAGTGGCGTACGCGAGCGTCGTCGTCCAGGGGCAGATGATGGACTCGCCGGGGACGTCGAGCGCGCCCAACACACCCTGACCCAGGTGTGGTTCGCGGGCCCTTACCTCGTCCGGGCCGATGATCCGGGCGTCTTGGTAGTCGTTCGCCTCCGCCTTCTTCAACAGGCCCGGCAGTGCGTTCAGTTGGTCGTCGTCCCAGGCGACCAGCAGTGCTCCGACCGGTTCGACGGGGATGCCGGACTCCGCCGCGTACGCGGCGAGCAGGCGTTGGCCCTCGCGGACGAGGCGGGACTCCAGGGACCCGGGCACGGCGTCGAAACCGGTGTGCAGGATCGCGGTGTTGGCCTTCGACGTGCCGTCGCCGACATCACCGGAGGCTTCGACGAGGGCGACACGGAGGTGATGGTGTCCGGCGAGTTCGCGGGCGATCGCCGAGCCCACCACTCCGGCGCCCACGACGGTCACGTCATAGGGCTCGGACGGCAGCGGGCCCTTGGCGGTGACGGTCATGACGACGGTACGGGCGCGCGGTCGAGGAGGCGGTCGACCGCCGAGCGGAAGCCGCCGAGGCGCTCGGCGGCCTGCGTGGCGTCGATCTTCGGTTCGTACACGGTGGCGGGCCGCCAGCGCGGGACAGCTTCACGCACCGTGAGCTTCGGGTCCAGGCCCATGCGAGCGACCACGCCCACGCCGAGGGCCGTGACATCGGGCAACGCCGATACCTCGACCGGGACTTGGAGCAGGTCCGCCTGCGTCTGCATCAGGAGGGCCGAGCGGGTCAGGCCGCCGTCGACGCGCAGACTCGTCAGGGGCTCGCCCAGGTCGGAGGCCACGGCGTCGGCGAGGGATGCGACCTGCGCCGCTATGCCCTCGCACAGGGCGCGGACCAGATGGCCGGGCGCCGTGTCGAGGCCGAGGCCGGTGATCGAGCCGCGCAGGTCACCGCGCCACCAGGGTGCCGCGAGCCCGGCGAGCGCGGGCACGAAGGTGACACCGCCGGCGTCGGGCACCGACGAGCCCACCAGGTCGAGGTCCGCCGCCCCCTCGATCACCCCGAGGTCCGTGAGCCAGCGGACGGCGGACGCGGCCGTGTAGACCTGCCCGTCGAGGCAGTAGCTGGTCTCCCCCGCCAGTCGCCAGGCGACACAGCTGACCAGGCCGGACCCGCCCCGACGAGGGCGGGAGCCGGTCTGGGCGAGCAGGAACGCCCCGGTGCCGTACGTGCACTTGGCGGTGCCCGGCTCGGTCACGTCCTGGGCGAGCAGTGCGGCCTGCTGGTCCACGAGGAGGCCGGTGAGCGGGAGTTCGGGTCCGAAGGCCTTCGTGGTGCCGACCGGGCCCGCCGCGTCGACGACGCGCGGCAGCCGCTCGTGGTCGAGGCCGAAGACGTCGAGGGCGCGCTGTGACCACGTGACGGCGTCCAGGTCGAGCAGTTGGGTACGTCCCGCGGTCGCCGCGTCGGTGACGAACTCGCCGGTGAGCCGGTGGACCAGCCAGGCGTCGCTGGTGGTGACGACGCCCTCCTGGGTGAGGTGGCGGCGTATCCACGCCATCTTGGGTGCGGCGAAGTAGGGGTCGAGGGGAAGCCCCGTCAGGTGCCTCAACTCTTCTGCGTACGGGGCCAGTTCCGCGCAGATCGGCTCCGCTCGCCGGTCCTGCCACACGATCGCCTCGGTCAGCGGGCGGCCGGAAGCGGGGTCCCAGGCGAGCACCGTCTCGCCCTGGTTGGCGAGGCCGACCGCGGCGACCGGTTCGCCCGCGTCGGCCAGGGCGCGGTGTCCCGCGTCGACGACCGAGGCGAACAGCGCCGCGGGGTCGACCTCCACCAGGCCTCCGGGGAGGTGGCGCGGGCGTACGGGCGCGACGCCGGTTCCGATCACTCCGCGGTCCGGACAGAGGACGAGAGCCTTCGTACCGGACGTGCCCTGGTCGATGGCGAGGACAGCCTCGCCGCGTGGTCCTCCGCCATTCGTGATCACCGCGGAAGCCTGCTACAGCGCCCAGGAAGGCGTCAAGGGCCCCCTTCACGGACCGGCCCTGTCGGGGCTGGTTCTCAAATTGCCAACCGGCGCGCCGAGTTGAACTCAAATCGATCTCAAAAGAACCACGAACCTCCCTGTAAACGGAAGTTACAGACCTACACTGACCGCCGAACAACATCGTTCCGCCACAGGCCAGTTCACCCCGCCGAGACCTTCACCCCGCTCCTCCCCTACATTCGCCCGCCTCCCCCACAGAGGATTCATGCCCACTCCGTCAGGCCGCCCCGTATACCACCCGGCGGGCCACGACGAACAGTTGCGCGCCGTGCTCCAGGACCTCAAGACGGGTCGCTGGGTGTCGACGCGCAACCTGCTCGACTCGACACCCGACTGGGGTCTCTGGACGCAACGTACGCAGATCCTCGCGGCCGCCGTCGCCGGTTCCGATGTGGTCAGGGCCTGGCAGGCCGAGGAGCCGCACAGCGCCGCCGCGACCGTCCTGCACACCAGGGTCCTGGTCGAGCGGACCCTGCGCGCCCATCGCGCGGGACACCGTCACACCAGCGAGCTGTGGCGCGAGGCGGCAGCCGCGTGCGGGGCCGCGATCGACGCGTCGCCCGAGGATCCCGTGCCGTGGGTCTGCCTGCTCGCCCTCTCCCAGCTCGACAAGGGGCAGCGCTGGGACGAGCACCGGGTGCCGGCTCCCGAGCCGATGCTGTTCCCCGGCCCCTGGCATCTGCTGGCCGAGGCCGACAAGCGAGACCCGGGCAACCGCGAGGCCTACCACCGGATGCTGCAGTTCGCGTACACCCGCCGCCCCGGAGGTCCCCTCACCGAAGCGGTCAACTTCGCCCACTGGGCGTCCGGTTCGGCGCACGCGGGCTCGGCGCTCCACGTACTGCCCCTGTATGTGCGCGTCGAGCGGTATCGCAAGGACGGCGGCAGCGAACACGCCCTGGACCTGCACTGGATAGGGGAGGACGCGACGCGCTCCGCCCTGCGCGCGCTGCACCTGTGGTTCGAGCACGCGCTGCCCGCGGCGACCTCGCTCCTGGACCTCAGCCACCTGGCCCACGCGCTGTGGGGCGCGCATCGATTCCAGGACGCGACCCGGGTGTTCGAGGTCCTCGATCCCTTCTACACCGTGGCGCCGTGGACGTACCGCACACGGTCGCCCGGTGACGCGGACGCGGCGGCCGAGGCATTCATGCAGGCACGTACGCGCTGTCTGAGCGCCGTACGAGATACGGGCTGAGGCCACAAGCCCCCACGGACCGAGGCACAAGCCCTCACGGACCGAGGCCCGCCTCCTGCGGCCACGGCTTCCCCACCAGCAGCACCCGCTCCCCGACCGACCGCTCCCCGACGGAGGTACATCCGTGTCCCGCACCACCTGGTCGAGCCGCACCTCGACCACAGTCCCGATGCCCGACGAGGAACAGCGGCTCAGAGAGCTCGGCTACCAGCCGGTCCTGGCGCGCCGGATGGGCGGCTTCGGCAACTTCGCCATCAGCTTCTCCGTCATCTCGATCCTCTCCGGCTGCATGACCCTGTACGGCTTCGGCCTGAACACGGGCGGACCGGCCGTGATGCTCTGGGGCTGGGCGGGCGTCGGCCTCTTCGTGCTCTGCGTGGGCCTCGCGCTCGCCGAGGTCACCAGCGCGTACCCCACGTCGGGGGCCCTCTACTACATGGCCGACCGGCTCGGCGGGCGCCGCTGGGGCTGGTACACGGGCTGGCTGAACCTGCTCGGCCTGCTCGGCGCGATAGCGGGCATCGACTACGGCGCCGCGCTGTTCACGGGGGCCTTCCTGAACCTGCAGTTCGGCTTCACGCCGACGCCGGAGAAGACCTTCCTGATCTTCCTCTGCATCCTGTTGCTGCACGCCGTCCTGAACCTCTTCAACGTGCGTCTGGTCAGTCTGCTCAACTCGATCAGCGTGTGGTGGCACGTGGCCGGTGTCGCGGTCATCGTGGGCGTCCTGGCGATCGTGCCGGACCACCACCAGTCGCCGTCGTTCGTCTTCGGCGAGTTCGTGAACGACACCGGGTGGGACAACCCGCTCTACGTCACCGCGATCGGCCTGCTCCTCGCGCAGTACACGTTCTCCGGGTACGACGCGTCCGCGCATCTCTCCGAGGAGACCTCCAACGCGTCCGTGTCGGCGGCGCGCGGCATCGTGCGCGCCATCTGGGCCTCGTGGATCGCCGGTTTCATCCTGCTCGCCGGACTGACCTTCGCGATCCAGGACTACGCGGGAACCCAGGACACGGACACCGGGGTGCCGCCCGCGCAGATCATGATCGACGCGCTCGGTGAGTCCGGTGCGACGGCCCTGCTGCTCATCGTGATCGTGGCGCAGCTGTTCTGCGGCAACGCCGAGACGGCGGCGGCCAGCCGGATGGTCTTCGCGTTCAGCCGCGACAACGCCCTTCCCGGCTCGAAGATCTGGCGCAGGGTCAGCTCCCGCACCCAGGTGCCGGTGCCCGCGGTGTGGCTGTCGGTCGGTCTTGCCGCGGCCATCGCACTGCCGTCCCTCTACTCGGCGACCGCGTACACGGCCGTGACCGCCATCAACGTCATCGGGATCACACCCGCGTACGCCATCCCGATCTTCCTGCGGCTGCGCGCGGGCGACCGCTTCCAGCCGGGCCCCTGGAACCTCGGGCGCTGGAGCAAGCCCATCGGCTGGATCGCCGTGCTCTGGGTGGGCTTCGTGACGGTCCTGTTCTGCCTGCCGCAGGTCTCGCCGGTGACGGTCGACACGATGAACTACGCGTCGATCGCGCTCGCCGTGGTGCTGACGCTCGCCACGGTGTGGTGGTTCGTGGCGCGGCGCTCCTACAGCACGCCGTCCGCGTACGGGTCGGAGCGGGAGCAGGCGGAGATCGCGGAGGACATCGTCTGAGGAACGCCGTCCATCTGAGGGGCATCGGCCAGGGGACGTCCTCTACGGCATGCGGTCGTTGAGGATCCGCTGGAAGAGTCGGTGGTCGCGCCAGGCGCCGTTGATGTGCAGGAACTCCGGCGCGACACCGAACTCCTCGAAGCCGCACTTGGTCAGGACGCGCTGCGACGGCACGTTGTCGAGGAGGGTGCCCGCCTCCACGCGGTGCAGGCCGAGCTCGGTGTCGGCCGACGCGCAGGCGTACGTCACCGCGGCGGTGGCGAGGCCACGGCCGATGTGGTCCACGTCGATCCAGTAGCCGAGGTTCCCGCTGCGCAGGGGGCCGAGAACGATGGCGGACAGGGTGACCGTGCCGACGATCTCCCCGTCACGGTCGAGCACCCAGGGCGCCGCCCGCCCCGCCCGGCTCTCCTCCAGCTGGCTGCGGAGCCGGGCGGACTGTGCGCGCGAGGTGAAGTAGTCCTCGGGCCTGGTGGGTTCCCACGGCTCCAGGTGAACGCGGCTGCGCAGAGTGGCGCGGGCTAGGCCGTCCGCGTCCTCCATGGTGGCCGGGCGCATGACGACGTCGGGTGTGATGCGGGCGGATTCGGTGATCATGCGCCAAGGGTATGGACTGCGGCGGGCCCGCGTACCGGTCTGTTCACCTTCCGCCGGCCACGCGCACAATCGTGCCGCTCGCGTAGGAGGCCTCGTCCGAGAGCAGCCAGGCGACGGCCGCGGCGATCTCATCGGGCCTGCCCGACCGCCCCAGCGGGATGCCCGACGCGAGCTTCGCCGGGCGTTCGGGGTCCGCGTGGAACTCGGTCCAGATCACGCCGGGGGCGACGGCGTTGACGCGGATGCCGTCCGCCGCGACCTCCTTCGACAGACCGACCGTCATCGTGTCGACGGCCCCCTTGGCGGCGGCGTAGTGGACGTACTCGCCCGGGGCGCCGAGCGTCGCCGCCGCGGAGGAGATGTTCACGATGCCGCCACCGGTGCCGGTCCGCGTCATGTCGCGGATCGCGCGGCGGGCGCAGAGGAGATAGCCGAGTACGTTCACGTCGAGTGCGCGGCGCATGGCGGCGACGTCGGCCTGGGCGAGGGGGCCCACGGGGGCGCCGATTCCGGCGTTGTTGACCAGTCCCGTGACCGGACCGAGGTCCGTGGCGGCGGTCTCGAAGAGGCGGTCGACGTCGGCTTCTTGGGCGGTGTCCATCTGTACGGTGACGCAGCGGGCGCCTGCGGCTGTCGCGCGGACGGTCTCGGCCACCTTCTGTGCCGCCTCGGCGTCGGAGTGGTAGCCGAGGGCGATGTGGTGGCCGTCCGCGGCGAGGCGGGTGGCGATGGCCGCGCCGATGCCGCGGCTGCCGCCGGTGATGACTGTTACGGGGTTCTGCGGCACGGTTCCTCCGGGGCGGGTCGTCTTGGGTCGCCGGTTTGATCGATCATTCCCCAACCCCGCCTCTTCCCGAAACTGGGGCTCCGCCCCAGACCCGCTCCTCAAGCGCCGGAGAGGCTGAACTGTGCCGGGCGGGCCGTACATCCAGCCCGCCCGGCGATGAAGGACCGCAGGAGGCTGACCTCAGCCCACCCGCCCCCGCACGAACTCGCGCAGCGTCCCCGGCGCGCCACCCCCGATCCGCTCGATCGACTCCGTCACCTGGTACAGCTCATGGTGCGAGCCGATCAGGCGGAACAGTTCCCAGAGCTTGTCCAGATGGGCCACCACGTGTGCGTCCCCGTACAGGGACTTCGCCCGCTCCCGCCATTCCTCCGGCGGCATGTCGACGTACCGCAGGCCGCCGCCGAACGTCTCCACCACCTCGCCCACCGTCAGCACCTGCCCCGTAAGGAGCACCACCGGATCCGAGCACTCCGGCAGGGGGGCGGACAGCAGGCCCGCCCCCACCCGTGCCACGTCCTCCCCCGCGATCAGCGGCAGCACCGTGTCCCGTGGGCCGAGTGGCATCGCAAGCTCTCGGCCGCCGCCCGCCCGCACCAGGAAGTCGATGTTCTCGAAGAAGACTCCGGCCCGCAGGTGCACCGCCCCGATCCCCGCCCAGTCGAAGACCTCCTCGGCGACCCAGTGCTGTCGCATCCGCGGCGTCCCCGCGTCCGGTGCCGCCGCCAGCTGGGACACCTCGACCACGCGCTCCAGGCCCTCCCTCCTGGCCGCCGCCGCGAACGCGCCGGTCGCCTCCAGGAGGCCGTCCGTCACCGGGTACGTGAAGAAGGCGCGCCGCACACCCCGCACCGCCGCGAGCACGTCCGTGATCTCGCGGAGATCGCCGACGACCACCTCGGCGCCCATCTTCCGCAGCGCGGCGGCGCGTTCGTCGTCGGTGCGCACGAGGGCACGCACCGCCTGGCCTCGATCGAGCAGCAGCCGCACCACGTGACGTCCGGTGGAACCCTGCTGTCCCCCTGCCGCTCCGGTCACGAGGACCGGCTCGTCCGACGGATTCGACGGCATCCCCTTCACCCCTCTCCACGCGGCAGCGTGAGCGTGAACGCGCCCTGCCGCTCCAGTTCCCGCAGGAACGGCTCCGCCGAGAACGCCTCCCCCGGCGCGAGGACCCCTGTCTTCGTCGGCCCCCTGCCCCGCGCGATCCGCACGGCCGCCTCCACCGAGGCCAGCGCCCCGGCCCGCCACAGGTCGTGGCCCGTCAACCTGCCTGCCACGCTGCCCCCTTCCCACATCACCTGGACGGCGACGGTGAAGTCGGTGGCCGCGCGTTCCGCGTCGCCGATGTGTTCGCTCTCGAAGGCGTCCTTCGCCTCGAAGGCGCTGGTGCTGATCATCAAGTCGATGTTGCGGGCGGGGACATGGCGCGGCACCGTCACGACCTCGCTCGACGGGAACGGCGCGATCATCGTGCGCGGGCCGAGCGGTGGCGGGAAGGGGAAGACTGCGTTGCGGGGTTCGACGTATCCCGCGTGCAGGGCGCCGTCGCCGAAGGTGAGGCGTTCGGTCTCGGCGAAGAGGTGGGTCGCGGTGTTCTTGGCGCCGGTGGTCAGCCGCCAGCCGTTCACGGCGTACGCGACGACGATCCGGTCGATGCCCGCGATGCCGTCCGACACCGCCCCGGCCAGGAGGTCGCCGAGGCCTCCGTAGAAGCTGAGGCTGGGGATCATGACGGCGCCGGTGCGCTGCGCCGTGGCCTGCGCGGTGTCGAAGACCCCCTTCACGTGGTGGGGTTCGAGTGCGTGGTCGACGTAGTGGCAGCCCGCCTCCGCCGCGGCCGTGGCGACGGGCGCGCCGGTGACCGCGAAGGGGCCGGCGCACTGGATGAGGACGTCGGCGGCCGTCATCACCTCGCGCAGCGCCGCGGGGTCGTCCACGGGAGCGGTGCGGGTCCGTACGCGCTCCCCCGCGTCGAGTTCTTCGGCCAGCGCGCCTAACGCCTCGGCGTCACGGCCGACCAGGAGCAACTCCTCGTCTCTGGCGAGGAGTTCGGACGCGACCAGGCGTCCGGTGTGGCCATAGGCTCCGTAGATCGCGAAGAGCGACTTCTTTGTCATACTCAACTCGCTTCCATACCGAAGGTATGCAACTGCTGCGGAACCTACGTACCCTGAGTATGTCCGTCAAGAGGAGCCGACCATGTTCCCGCCCGCGCGCCCGACTCCCCGCCGCACACAGGCGGAACGCTCCGACGCGACCACCGCGCAGCTGATCACCGCGGCACAGCGGCTCTTCGGCGGGGAGGGGTACGCGACGACCTCGATCTCCGCCGTGGCGGCCGCCGCCGGGGTCACCAAGGGTGCGGCCTACCACCACTTCGAGGGCAAGGCGGCGCTCTTCCACGCGGTGTTCGTCCGTGAACAGGAGGAGATCGCCGCGGAGTTGGAGCGCGCCGCGGCCGAAGAACCCGACGCCTGGTCCGCGCTGCTGCGCGGCTGCCGCCGCTTCCTGGAGCACTGTCTGGACCCCGGGTTCCGGCGGATCGTCCTGCTCGACGCGCCCGCCGTCCTGGGCTGGGAGACCGTCCGCGAGGTCGAATACGCCCACACGCTGCGGGTGTTGACCGACGGAATGCGCGCGGCGGCGGCCTCGGGCCACATCGGCGACGGGGATCTGGGCGTGCGCTGCCAGCTGATGTTCGGCGCGCTGTGCGAGGCGGGCATGCTGCTGGCCCGCTCGCCCGACCCGGCCTCCGCCCTCACCTCGGTGACGGCGGAGGCCGAACGACTGCTGTCGGCGCTGGCCGCTCCCTAGTTCGCCACGGTCTCGCCTGCTTCTTCGGCCGCCTCGTCGGGGGCCAGGCTGTCCATGAAGGAGGAGACGGAGAACACCGCGCGCCCCGGTCCCGCGGGACCGTAACCGGGAGGCGACGTCAGGCCGTTGGCCTCCATCGTCGCTCGGTAGGCCTCGAGGAGGCGGACGTGGTATTCGAGCGGGGCGCCCTGCGGGTTCGCCTTGCCCAGGGGTGTCGTGGGCTCCGGGCACCACGTGGTGAAGCGGGGTGTGATGCCGCGCGACATGAAGTACTGCAGCCCCTCGACGGTGGAGTCGATGGCCTCGCCGACCGTCTTGAAGCCGAACGGCTCCGCCATCTCCACGCCCGCCACGAAGTTCGGGATGACGTTGCGCGGCCCGAAGACGTCGGCGGAGTCCAGGATGCGGCGGTGCCACTCGTCGCGGCCGACGTAGCGCTCCTTGCCGGGGCAGTAGCGCTCGAAGAGGTACGGGTCCCACACCTCGTAGTTGGGGTGGTAGATCCGCACGCCGTAGTCGTGGAAGCGCTGCACGTCCGCCTTGGGCAGGGCCTGCGCGACGACCTTGCCGATCCAGCGGCCGGGGAAGCGCTCCTCGATGGCCTTCGCGTACTGCCCGTAGAAGTCGGCCTCGTCCTTGCCGCCGATCTGCGAGGTGATGGCGCCGCCGGTGAGCGTGTACGCGGTGGAGGACTTCGCGGTGTCGTACTTGTCGATGATGGCGAGGGCCTCGAGGACCTCGTCCATCGGCTTCACGCCCGTGTAGGGGCGGCCCGCCGCCTTCTGCTGGCGCCAGTTGTGGTTGATGTCGCAGTACTGGCACTCCTCCTTGGCGCCGAAGTACTGGCAGACCCGGAAGACCGTCAGGTAGATCAGGTAGCCCCACTGGATGGTGGGCGCCACCTCCATCACGGACTTGCCGTTCTCCAGCGTGTGCCGGTAGTAGTCCGGCATCGGCGGCAGGCCCACGTCGGAGATGCGTACGCCGTCCAGGTACAGGCCGAGTACGCCGTTGTCGTCGGCGGCCACGCGGTAGGGCGACGAGGGGTTCACGCGGACCGAGACGACCGTGCGGCGCAGGTCGTACGGGCCGCCGGTGAGGACGATCTCCTCCGGCGGGCGGCGCAGGGCGGCGGCGCCGAGCTCGGGCAGGGTGCTGTGGTCGAAGGAGAAGATGAAGTACGACTTCGGCTTGACCTCGCCCCCCTCGTTGTCACTGAGGGCCGACTCGTCGAACGCCATTCCGCCCCTGAGCAGGTCCTCTTTGATCACCGCCTCTCGCGGCACCTGCGGGAACCGCTCCATGAGTCCTTCGACGAGCTGGGTACGGCTCTCGCTGCGGCTTGCCATCTGCCGGGCACCTCGGATCCTGTCGGTGAATTGTGCTTTCCCGTGACCCCCACGCTAATACGCGGCTTTCGCGGCGCGGATCCGCCTCCGGTCTCGGGCGCCCTCCGCCTTGCGGCGGTGCCTGCGCGTACTGCGCGGTACGCCGTCCCGGCACCGGGAACCTCACGGCGCGGGCCTCGCGTTGTCCTTGCATGAACGAGCTGGTTGCCGGGGGGAATGTGCCGCTGCCGGACGGTGCCGTCACCCTGCGGGTGTCCGGCCCCTTCGACCTGTCCGTGATCGTCACGGACGACAGCGGGAAGGTCGCGGGCGACGGCGACTTCGTCTTCTACAACCAGCCGGCGGCGCCCGGGGCCCGGCTCCAGGGCGACACGGTCACGGTCGACGGGCGGCGCCTGCGCACGGGTGCGAGCCGCGTCACGGTGGCCGTCAGCCCCGCCGAGCCGGGCACTCCCCTGGGCCGGCTGCCCGCCGTCGCCCTGCAGGTGCACGGACCCGGCGGCCGTCTCGTGGCGCGATTCACACCGCCGCTCCCCGACCGCGAGACGGTGCTGCTGCTCGCGGAGATCTACCGCAGGGGCCCGGGGTGGAAGCTGCGGGCGCTCGGTCAGGGGTACGCGGACGGTCTCGCCGGGGTGGCGCGGGACTTCGGGGTGGACGTGGCTCAGGAGGAGCCCGCGCAGCCGCCGGCGGCTGCCGCCGGCCGTGGCCGACGGGCTCCCGGCGGTCCACCGGCGACGGGGCAGCGGTGTCCATCGCACCCTGCGCCCACACCGGCGGGGGCACGCACGCCCTCTCACCCGGCGGGCTCCCGCCCAGCCACCGACCCGGGTCCAGCTTCACCCTCCCGTCCCACCACCGGCCCTGGGCGGTCAGCACCTCACCCCGGCTCGGCCATTCCCTCCGGTCCACCCGCCCCCGGCGACTTCCTCCCGCTGGTCAACGCCGCGCGTGCGTCGGTGGGCGCGCCTCCTGTCACCCTCGACGCCCGGCTGACCGCCGCCGCGAGCGCGCACGCCACCGGGATGGCGGCGCGGTCCACGCTCAGCTCGGAGCACGCGGACGGCACGTCCCTCTACCAGCGGGTCGTCAGAGGTGGTTACGCGTACCTGGCCATGGGCGAGCATCTGGTCTCCGGGCCACGCACGCCCGCCGACTTCCTGGAGTACTGCCTCTCCGGCGAGCAGTCGCGGCGCACGGTGCACAGTCGCGCGTACACGCACGTCGGGGTGGCCCACACCGCCGACGCGCGCTCGGGCGATGTCTACTGGACGGCTCTGTGGGCCACCCCGTTCTCCCCGCAGGGGCTCGCGGAGTGGGGGTCCGCCGTGCTCCGCCTCACCAACGCCGAACGGACGGCGGCAGGGCTGAGCCCCCTCTCCCCCGACCCACTCCTGACGGTGGCCGCGCAGGACCACAGCGCGGACATGATCGCCCGCGCCTTCTACTCCCACACCTCGCCGGACGGTGGCGAACCGTGGCACCGCGCGTCGGCCGCGGGCAGCAGGCACCGCGCGATCGGCGAGAACATCGCCTGCGGACAGCGCACGCCCGCGGAGGTGGTGGACGGCTGGATGAACAGCCCGGGTCACCGGGCGAACATCCTCAAGCCGTCCTTCACGCACCTCGGAGTGGGCTTCGCGGGCGGCGGCTCGGCGGGGACGTACTGGACACAGCTGTTCGGCGGCTGAGGAACACCGGACACGGGATGCGGCCACGCCCCACCGCCATCGCACAGCCGGGACGGTGGATCAGCCCACCGCCACCGGGACCCCACTCCTGGCCGACGCATAGCCCGCCGCCACGATCTTCAGCGTCCGCAGTCCGCCCTCCCCATCGGCCACGTCCATGCCGCCGTCCCCCGGGCCGTGGAGAAACGCCCGCAGCATCCGCTCGTCCAGGTCCGCGCCGAAGGGCAGTTCGAGGCCTTGCCGGTTGCGTTCGCTGTAGCCCTGGACCGACTGGTCGAAGGCGTCCATCTCCAGGGTGGCCCGCTCGCCGATCACCGTCAGTTCCAGTCCTCCCCAGGAGTGATGGGAGCGCGGGTGTGACCAGCTGCAGTCGATCGTGGCCACCGAGCCGTTGTCGTAGGTCACGGTGACCAGGCCGCTCGTCTCGGCGTCGACCTCGCCCTCGTACATGCGGTTGTTCGTCTGGGCGTACACGTCGACGGGGCGGGCATCACCGAACAGGTCGTCCAGAAGGTCGGCTATGTGCACCGTGTGGTCCATCAGGGCCCCGCCGCCCGCGAGTTCGGGGTCGGCGAACCAGCGCCGGGCGCGCGTCGGCATGGCGCCGTTGTTCGCGCCGGACACGGTCAGGACCCGGCCCGCCTCGCCCGACGCGACGGCTGCCTTGACGGCCGCGTAGGCGGGGCTGAAGCGCACCGGGAAGGCGACCGCGAGCCGCACGCCCGCCGCCCGGCAGGCCGCGAGCATCGCCTCACCGTCCTCGACCGTCGTGGCCAGGGGCTTCTCACACAGGACGTCCACGCCGTGGGACGCGGCGAGCTCCACCAGCGGGCGGTGGCGCGCGTTCTCGGAGCAGACGATCACCGCGTCCGGGCCCCAGGCGAAGGCTTCGTCGTACGTCTGGGCGTACGCGACCCCCAGCTCCTCGGCGAACGCGCGCCCCCGCACCTCACCGGGGGCGGCCGACCCGGTGTCCGGGTCGCTGCCGATGACCTCGACACCCGGCATGCGGGAGAGGAGCCTCAGGTACCCCGCCGCGTGGACGTGGGCGAACGACAGAACGGCGATCTTCATCGCGTGACCTCCTGAATACCCGTACGGCCCTCGGCCGCCCGGCTCGCGCCCATCTCGATCGCCCGGCCCGTACGACTCGACTCCACTGCCGCCTCGGCGATCCGCACCGCCTCGATCCCGTCCCGCGCGCTCACGCGCGGTTCCCCACCGCCGTCCTCCCACGACGCCGCGAACTCCCGCAGCTCGGTCAGGTAGGGGCTCTCGGTCATCGGGCTTGAAGGGATGCCCTCGTTCGCCGCGCGCACCCCTTGCGCCGTGATCCGGTAGCCGGGCACGGACGTGGAGTCGTGCCGCAGCAGGCCGTCCCTGCCCGCGATCCGGAACGTCGTACGGAATTGCTGGTCCGGCAGGCCCCAGAGCCCGTTGATGTGGCTGATCACGCCGGAGGCGTGGGTGAGGACGGCCGTGGCCGACACGACCTCCGCCTCCGTGCCGCCCGTGGTGTGCTCGACGCCTCGCGTCTGCGCGTGCACGCGCACCACGTCGCCCGCGATCCAGCGGGCGATGTCGATGTCGTGCACCATCAGGTCCATGATGACCCCGCCGGACTTGGCGGGGTCACCGAACCAGGGTGCCCACTGCGGACGTGCCCCGCCACGCGTGAACCGCAGCACGGCGAGGTCTCCCAACTCACCTGCCTGTACGGCCTGTTGCATCGCCGCGTACGCCGGGAAGTACCGCACGACATGGGCGGGGTGCAGCCGTACGCCCGCCGCTTCGGCGGCTGCCGCGATCCCCTCGGCGTCAGAGGCGTTGAGCGTGAGGGGCTTCTCGCAGATGACGTGCAGGCCCGCGGCGACTGCCGCGAGGGCCAGCTCTTTGTGGGTGGGGGTCGGAGTGCAGATGTCTACGGCCATGCAGTCGGCCAGCAGTTCGTCGAGGGTCGCCACGGCGGCGACCTCGCGCCCCGCGTACTCGGCGGCGAGCTTCTCCGCCGAGCCGTCGACGGTGTACACGCTGACGCGCGCACCCAGTTCCAGCCAGCCGGGGAGATGGGCGCGGGCGATGCCGCCCGCGCCGATCAAACCGATGTGAAGCGGTCGCATGAAGGGAGTTACCTTTCCTGGTTCCCGAAAGGGGTTCGGTGTCCTGACGCGGGCAGTGGGGTCAGCTCTTGGAGCCGGAGAGCGCGACGCTCTGCACGAAGTGCCGCTGCAGGAAGACGTAGACGAGGAGCATGGGAAGGCTCGCGATGAGTGAACCCGCCATCATGACCGGGTAGTTGGTCTCGAACTGCCCCTCCAGCGAGGTCAGTCCGGCGCTGATCGGCATCTTCTGCGGGTCGGTGTTGACGATCAGCGGCCACAGGAGGTCGTTCCACGACCACATCGCGGTGATGACGGCGAGCGCGGCGAGCGCGGGCCGCACCAGCGGCAGCATGATCGACCAGAAGACGCGGAACGAACCCGCGCCGTCGATCCGTGCCGCCTCCTCCAACTCCTTGGGCAGCGTGAGGAAGAACTGCCGCAGCATGAAGGTCCCGAACGCGCTGAACATGCCCGGCAGGAACAGCGCCGGCGCCGAGTTGAGCAGGCCGAGGCTCTGGATGATGTCGTACTGCGGAAGCACGAGCAGCGAGCTCGGCACCATGAGGACGGACAGGAACAGCGCGAACAGGACGTTACGGCCCCGGAATTGCATGCGCGCGAAGGCGTAGGCGGCGAGCGAGCAGAAGACCAGCTGCCCGACCGTGCGTCCCACTGTGTTGAAGACGCTGTTGAACAGCATTTCGCGGAACGGCAGCGCGGTGAAGACCTCCTCGAAGCTCGACCAGTTCCAGGTGTCGGGCAGGAAGGTCGGCGGCACCTTAGCCGTCTCGGCGAGGGACTTGGCTGCGGTGAGCAGCTGCCACAGGAAGGGGAAGACCATCACCAGGGCGCCGAGCGAGAGCGCGGCATGGGTGGCGATCGAACCGGCGTCGATACGCCGACGGGGCGAGGACTCACGCATAGTGCACCCACCTCTTCTGCAGCCTGAACTGCACCAGCGTCAGTGCCGCGATGATCAGCATGAGCAGGAAGGCGAGCGCGGCGGCGGCGCCCTGGGCGTTCTCGACGAAGGCCCATTTGTAGAAGAGGCTCACCACGGACTGGGTGTCGCCGATCGCCGGGTTCTTCTCGGCCATCATGATGTAGATCAGGTCGAAGGTCTGCAGCGAGTTGATCATGCAGATGATGGACGCGAAGAAGATGGTCGGGCTGAGCAGCGGCAGCGTGATCGTGAAGAAGCGGCGCAGCGGCCCGGCTCCGTCCAGCTCGGCGGCTTCGTAGTAGTCCTGCGGGATGCCCTTGATCCCCGCCATGAAGATGATCAAGTAGTAGCCGGTGGTCGACCAGACCATGACGCTGCCGATCGCGTACACGGCGGTCGACGGGTCGGAGACCCAGTAGCGGCGGTCCGCGCCGAACCACTCGAAGACTTCGTTGATCAGTCCGTAGTCGCCGTTGTAGAGCCAGTTCCAGACGAGGCCGACGGCCACGGGCAGGGTCACGAACGGGACGAAGTACAGGGCTCGGTAGACCGAGACCCCGCGCAGTCCGCGCCGGTTGAGCAGCGCCGCGACACCGATCGCGAGCGGCAGGGCGAGCAGTCCGATGACGCAGTAGATCAGCGTGTTGCCGAGCGCCTGCCAGACGGTGACGTCCTTGAGGACGCGTACGTAGTTGTCCGCGCCGATCCAGGTGTGGCCGCCGAACGCCCCGAACTCGGTGAAGCTGTAGTAGAAGGTCTGGAGCAGCGGCCAGAAGTAGAAGACGGCGAAGCCGATGCCGAGCGGCGCGACGAAGAGGTAAGCGGCGCGCTGGCTGCGGGACTTGGGCGCGGACCCGGCCACCGGTTTGCTGCGTCCCGCCTTCTTCGCCGCCGCCGTGGAGGGAAAGACACTCATCATGCGCGCTCCTCCTTCAGGGCTCGGTCCATCTGCTCGCCCAGCGTGCGCGCGGCGCTCTCGATGCCGCCCTTGCCGCTGAACGCGGCGCCCAGGAGCGGGTATTGGAGGTTCTCCCAGACCGCGGTGTTCTTCGAGCTCGGGTACGGCACGGCGTACTCCAGCATGTCGACGAAGGACTTCAGGTCGAACTCGGGCATCGACTTGAACCAGGCGTCCTGCGTCCCCTCGTACGAGGAGATGGTGACGCCCGTCGACGCCTGGATCTCGGCGGCCTTGCGGCCGGCCATGAAGTGGACGAACTTCCAGGCGGCCTCCTTCTTGCGGCTCTTGGCGGAGATGACGTTGGCGAGGCCGTGGATGATCGTGGCGCGCTCCCGGCCCTTGGGCAGGACGGTGACGCCGCCGTGGTCCTTGATCGCGGGAGTGGCGTGCATCTGCCCGGAGAACGCGGATATCTCGTAGACCATGGCGGCCTTCTCCGACCAGAAGCGGTTGCGGGCCTTGGACTCGACCATCGCGCTCTGCGGGGGCGACCAGCCGCGGTCGATCATGTCGGTCCAGTAGCGCAGGCCCTCGATGGAGCGCTCGTCGCCGAAGCCGGATTTCCCGTCCTTGAGGACGTAGCCGCCCGCTCCGTAGATGGCCGGGTAGATCTGGGCCTGGCGGTCCATCTCGGCGGCCATGCCGTGCACGCGCTCGCGTGGGTCGGTCAGTTCGGCGGCGGCGTCGCGCACGTCGTCCCATGTCCACGTCGTGTCCGGGTACTTGATGCCCGCCTTGTCGAAGAGCGCCTTGTTGTACCAGAGGCCGATGGTGTCGAAGTCCTTGGGAATGCCGTACTGCGTGCCCTGATAGGCGTAGATCTTCACGAGTGACTCGGGGTGACGGTCCACGGGGGTCGCGTCGCTCCTGATGTGGCCGCTCAGGGGTTCCAGGACCCCGCTGGAGGCGTACAGCTGGAGGTTGACCGCGTTCATCCAGAACACGTCGGGGGCCGTGCCGCCGCGCATCGCGGTCTTCAGGGTGGTCCAGTAGCTGGACCAGGGCGTGAGTTCTATGCGCACGGATATATCGGGGTTCTCCTTCTCGAAGGCGTCGATCACCTTCTGCAACCCCGGCACATGGGCCACGTCCCACAGCCCGTACGTGAGGGTGGTCCGGCCACCGCCCTGCTTGCCGTCGTCACTCTGGCCGGAGCAGGCGGCGAGCAGCGGCGCCGCCATCGCTCCGTACAGCAGAGTCCTCCTGCGCATGCGCGCCTCCGCTTCCGGATCGTCCACGGGCACCCCGGAGCTCTCCAGGGCCGGCGTGGAGCTTTCCTATGACGCCGAATCCGTCAGGAGATCGGATTCGACCTGGTCAAGTGCCTTGCGTACGGCGCCGATCGCGACGCCCTGTTCGCCCAGCGTGCTCAGCGCGATGCGCGGGACGTGCAGGGTCAGCGGGCGCAGCCTGTCCTCGATCAGCGGCACGAGGTGACCGCCCAGCGGGGTCGCGCCTCCGGTCAGGACCACGAGCTCCGGGTCGACGGCGAGGGCGAGGGCGGCGATGCCCGGCGTGATGCGGTCGGCGAAGTCCGCGACGGCGGCGAGGGCGCGTGGTTCCGCGGCGTCCGCCGCACGGGCGAGGGCGGCCACTTCGGACTCTCCGGGACGCCGATCGTCCTTCCAACTGAGGGCGTCCTGTGCGGTGTTCATACCGAGCAGCGGAAGCAGGCCAAGCTCGCCCGCGCCGCCGCGGCGCCCTCGGTGCAGCCGTCCGCCGATGGTGAGGCTGCACGCCACGCGGTGTCCGGTCAGGACGCAGACGACGTCACCGGCGAGGGTGGCCGCGCCCTGCCAGCGCTCGGCGAGCACGGCGAGGTTCACGTCGTTCTCGACGAGGGTGTGGCCCGGCTGCCCGTCGGCGAGGAGCCGTCCCATGTCCACGCCGGACCATTCAGGGATGACGTGGGAGGTGATGGTGCCGCCCGAGTCGACGACGCCGGGTACGCCCACGCAGCGGGCGAGGATGTCCTCGCGCCGTACGGAGTGTGCGTCCAGGAAGGCTTCCAGGCCCTTCCGGAGGAGTTCGAGCCGCTGGGCACCGCCCAGGGTCGGGTCGATGTCCTGGCGCCGCACGGCGAGCACCGTGCCGCCGAGATCGGCGAGGAGCAGCACCATCTTGTGCAGGCCTATGTCGGCGCCCACGACACGGCCCGCCTCCACCCGGAAGCGGAACCGCCGGGCGGGGCGGCCCGGCGCGCGCTCGCCGTCGTCGCGCTGGGCCTCCCCCGCCCAGCCGTGCGCGGTCAGCTCCTCGAGGGCTGATTCCACGGTCGGCCGCGAGAGTCCGGTGCCTGCGGCGAGCTCCGCGAGGGTCTGCGGGCTGCGGTGGTGCAGGGCGCGCAGCACGACGGTGGTGTTCAGTCGGCGCAGCGAGGCGAGGTCGTGCCCCCGTGTTCCGTTCCGCAACACTTCTTCACCCCACGTCGAGGCCGAGGCAGCCCTGTTGACCAGTAGGTCAGCGGCAGCTCCCGGTGATTTAGGAGGAGACTTGCATATCCTCGGCCGGCGGGGAACCCCCTGCGCGGGGACGGAGATCCTGGGGGCGATCGGCGGGGCCGCCGACTTACCACCCTGACGCCTCGTCAGGAAACAGCCCGGTTAACTCCGTGCGCGACCCCTTGCCAAGGCAGATCGTACGTGTTCGGATTATCTCTGTCGGGCGGACACCCACCGCCCCGAATCCGCAGTTCAACCCCTGTGCGGCGGGTCCATGAGACCTGTCTGTGCGCCATGAAAGCACTCCCCAAATCCCCCTCGCACGATGTGTCCGGAGTCGTGCTGCCCGCATGCCCGCATGGCCCGCATGCCCACGGCAGCCCGAAAGAAGGGATCCCCCGTGTTCGATCTTTCGTCCGTCGATCTGCTCGACGCGTTCACCCGCGAACTGCGACTGTGCAAGCTCCGTGAGGGCGAGCACGTCGTCGTCCTCTCCGAGCCCGGCAGCCGCGGCGACTACGTGGCGGCGGCGTTCGGCGCCGCGAAGGCGTGCGGCGCCCATGTCATCGCCGCGACCGTCCCCGGCGGCAGCCCCGCGCCGATGCCGAGCACCCACACCGGCGCCGGCCCCGGCCTCGTGTCCGTCCTTGCCGACTCCACTGCGCAGGACCTGCTCAAGTCCGCCGATCTGGTCGTCGACATCACCCGCGAAGGCTTCATCCACGCGCCGGTCCAGCAGGAGATCCTGCGCGCCGGCACCCGCATCATCTTCGTCTGCGACGCCCCCGACGTCCTGATCCGCAACCTTCCCAAGGAATCCGACAAGGACGAGGTACTCGAAGGCGTCCAGCTGCTCAAGCAGTCGTCCGTCATGAAGGTCACCTCCGACGCGGGCACGGATCTGACCGTGCAACTCGCCGGTTCCAAGCCCGAGTTCCAGTGCGGCTTCGCCGACGACCCGGGCCGCTGGGACCACTGGCCGAGCACCATGGTCCTCGCCTGGCCGGAGATCTCCGACGGGCAGATCGTGCTCGCCGAGGGCGACATCCTGCTGCCGTTCAAGGAGTACGTGCGCCAGCCGGTGACCCTGCAGATCTCGGGCGGCCAGATCGAGAAGGTGTCGGGCGGCGCCGAGGCCGAGCTCCTCAACACGTTCTTCGAGGACGCCGACGACCAGTGGGCGCGCAGCCTCTCCCACATGGGCTGGGGTCTGATGCGTACGGCCGACTGGTTCGCCACCGCGATGTACGGCAAGGACGACCTGATGGGCATGGACGCCCGCGCCTTCGCGGGGAACTTCCTGTGGTCCACCGGACCGCACCCCGTCCTCGGGCGCGAGTCGTACGCGCATCTCGACATCGCCATGCGCGGCTGCACCGTCAGGGTCGACGACACCGAGGTCGTCACCGGCGGCCGTCTCACCGAGCGCTGACCCGCCTTCACGCGCGTCAACTGCCCGTACGTACCAGGAAGATGGAGGAAGCGTGGCGTCCAGCCAGTCGTACGAAGTCACCGTCGTCGGAGGCGGACTCGGTGGCCTGACCGCCGCCCTCGCGCTGCGGCAGCGCGGTCTGCGGGTCACCGTGCTCGAACAGGCGGCGCAGCTCGGCGAGGTGGGCGCGGGCATCCAGACGGCGCCGAACGCGAGCCGCATCCTGCTCGGCCTCGGGCTGCGCAGGCAACTGGAGGCCATCCACACCGAGCCGCTCGACCAGGTGCGGCGGCGCTGGAAGGACGGCAGCGTCGTCGGCCTGACCTCCCTGGGGCGGCGCTGCAAGGAGCAGTTCAACGCGCCGTACTGGCACTACCACCGGGCCGACCTGCACCGCGTCCTCATGGACGCCTGCGTCGACCCGGCGGGTCCTGGCCCGGTCGTCGCGCTGCACACCGCGAGCAAGGTCGCCGAGCTCGACCGCACGGACCCCGCGCGCCCGGTGGCGATCACGGACGACGGGCGGCGGTACGCCTCGGACGTCGTCATCGGTGCGGACGGCATCCGCTCCCAGGTGCGCGACCTGATGGGCGCGCCCGACACCCTGTTGTTCTCCGGCGAGATGGCCTACCGGGCGCTCATACCGGGCGAGTTGATCGCGGCGGACCCTGCGACGCGCTGGCTGGTGGACCGTTACCAGTCCACGATCTGGTACGGCCCCGACCGCCATCTGGTCCACTACATGATCCGTGGCGGCGAGTTCCTCAACATCGTGGCCTGCGTGCCCTGCACGGACGAGGTCGCCGAGAAGTGGTCCGTCGCCGCCACCGCGCAGGACCTCGTCGACGCCTTCCCCGGCTGGGACGACCGCGTCCCGGCGATGCTCTCCAAGGCGAAGGAGGACGTCTCCTGCTTCGCGCTCTACCACCGGCGCCGCGACCCGGTGTGGCAGGACGGCCGCGTCGCCCTGCTCGGCGACGCCTGCCACGCGATGCTCCCCTACCAGGCGCAGGGCGCATCGCAGGCCATGGAGGACGCCGCCGTGCTCGCCGAGGAACTGGGCGCGGTCACGACGGACGGCATCGAGGGCGCGCTGCGCCGCTATGTCGACCGGCGCGCCAAGCACGCCGGGATGGTCCAGGACGCCTCGCTGCAGAACAAGACCTTCTACCACTTCCCCGACGGCCCCGAGCAGCAGGCCAGGGACGAGAAGCTGCGCCGCGACTTCGACGGCGAGTCGGACCTCTCGTACGACTGGCTGTGGGGCGGCACGCCGCTCAACGACCCCGATCTCGGCGCGTTCTCCTATCAGTTCACGCGCTGAACCCCGCTGACCCGGCACCCGCAACCGCCGCAGAACGTCCCCGACACGACCCCGTGGAGCGAACGTGAAAACAGGCGATCAGATCGTTCAGGAACTTCCCTGGAGATGGTCGGTCCAGGGCAAGATCTTCATCATCGGTGGCCTCGGCTACCTCTTCGACGCGTACGACATCGCCTTGAACGGCTTCCTCATGCCGCTCCTCGGCGAACACTTCGACCTCTCGCTCAGCGAGCGCGGGCTCGTCGCCACCGCGAACCTGGTGGGGATGGCCGTCGGCGCCGTCGCCTGGGGCTCGGTCGCCGACCGGATCGGGCGCAAGAAGGCCTTCAGCGTCACGCTGCTGATCTTCGCCCTGTTCTCGGTCGTCGGGGCGCTCGCACCGACGTATCCGATCTTCCTCGCCCTGCGGTTCCTCGCGGGTGTGGGACTCGGCGGCTGCATCCCCGTGGACTACGCCCTGGTGGGCGAGTTCTCGCCGCGCAAGTACCGGGGCAGGATCCTGACCGCGCTCGACGCGTGGTGGCCGGTGGGCGTGACCCTGTGCGGGCTCGTCTCGACGGCGATGCTGACCCTCGACGGCAACTGGCGGTGGATGCTGGCCACGATGGTCCTGCCCGCGCTCCTGCTCTTCTGGGCCCGGCGCGGCATCCCCGAGTCGCCGATCTACCTGTCGAAGAAGGGCCGCGAGGCCGAGGCGCGGAAGGTCATCGACGACCTGGTCAGGCGGACGGGCGCCCCCGTGGAGCCCTACGTCATCCCCGACCCGCCGGTGGACGACGGGCCGCGCGGCGTGGCCGCCGCCGTCGACCAGCTGCGCCGCATCTGGACCTTCAACCCTCGCATCACCTCCGTGGCCTGGCTGCTCTTCTCCACGATCATGCTCGTCTACTACGCGGCGCTGAGCTGGATGCCCTCGATCCTCAGGGAGGAGGGCCAGGGCGACACGGCCGCGTTCATGAGCACCACCCTGATGAGCGGCGTCGGCATCGTCGGCGTCCTGGTCTCCACCGCGCTCGTCGACCTGGTCGGCCGCAAGTGGCTGATCGGGGTCTCGGCCCCGGTCGCCTCGCTCGCCCTGGTGGTGTTCGCCCTGGTGCGGGACCTGCCGACCGGCTCGGTCGTGGCCATCGGCATCTTCGGCTTCCTGGCCCAGCTCGCCATCCCCGCCCTGTACGCGTACGTCTCCGAGCTCTACCCCACTCCCCTGCGGGCCAGCGGCTTCGGCTGGGCCTCGTCGGTCAGCCGGGTGCTCACCGGGTTCGCGCCGCTGCTCTTCGGTTCGGTGATGTGGCCGCTGCTCGGGCTTCCGCTGACGTTCGCCGTGCTCGGCGGGACGGTGCTCGTGGCCGTCGGCTGGATGGCGGTGGCGGCGCCGGAGACGAAGGGGCGCGAGCTGGACGGGGACGAGGAGCCCCCGGCAGCCGCGTCGGCCTCACCCCTGCCGGTCACCGAGCAAGCGGCGCTCTGACCGCGGCCGAACGCACCGAACGTACGACAGGAGGACCATGAAGCCCGCCCCCTTCGCCTATCACCGGGCCCGCGACCTCGACGGCGCCACGCGGCTGCTCGCCGAGCTCGGTGACGACGCCAAGGTCGTCGCCGGCGGCCAGAGCCTGGTCGCGATGATGAACTTCCGTCTGGCACGGCCCCGGCACCTGGTCGACATAGGCGGCCTGCGGGAGCTCGACCGGCTGCACACCGATGCGGCGGGCGGGCTGCGCATAGGGGCACTCACCACCCATCACACGGTGGAGAGAGACCCGGCGGGGCGGCTCGGGGCGGACTTCGCCGTGCTGCGCGAGGCCATGCGGTGGATCGGGCACCTGCCGATCCGCACCCGCGGCACGGTCGGCGGCAGCATCGCGCACGCCGACGCCACCGCCGAGTGGTGTCTGCTCGCCCTGGCGCTCGACGCGGAGTTCGTGGCCCGCGGGCCACGCGGCGAGCGCAGGATCGCTGCCGGGGACTTCTTCCTCGGCTACTACACCACCGCGCTCGACTTCGACGAGATCCTCGTCGAGATCGTCTTCCCGCGCCCGGCACCGCACGCCGCGCTCGCCGAATTCGCCGAACGGCAGGGGGACTTCGCGCTCGTCTCCACCGTCGTGGACCTCGACGTGACGGGCGGCACGGTGCGGGGCGGACGCGTCGCGCTCGGCGGGGTCGCCGCCGCCGTGGTGCGGGTGCCGGAGGCGGAGGCCGTCCTCGCGGGCGGCGGCTCCTTCGCCGAATGCGCGTCGGCGGCGGCGGACGCCGTCGAACCAGCGGCCGACGCCTCCGGCAGCACGCACTACCGCAAGCAGCTCGTCCGCACGCTGGTCCTGCGTGCCTGTGAGGAGGCGATGGCCCGATGAACGAGCCAGTGAACGAGCCAGTGAAGGAGGGCAGGTCCATGAAAGACGGCCAATTGGTCGGCCGGTCCGTCTCCCGGCGCGAGGACCCCCGGCTGCTCACCGGCCGCGGCCGGTTCGTCGACGACATCGCGCTGCCGGGCATGCTGCACGCCCAGTTCGTGCGCAGCACGGTCGCACACGGCGAGATCACGTCGATCGACCTGACGGCGGTACGTGACGTGCCGGGCGTCGTCGCGGCATTCGCGGCCGATGACCTGGAGCTGACCGACATAACCGCCCAACTCGGCCGTCCGCTTTCGGAGTTCGTGCCGACGGCGATGCCCGTCCTGGCACGCGACCGGGTCCGTTACGTCGGTGAGCCCATCGCCGTCGTCGTGGCGCGGAACGCGTACGCCGCGGAGGACGGTCTGGAGGCGGCCAAGGTCAGCTACGCGGCTCTCCAGCCGGTCACCTCCGAGAAGGACGCCCTGGCGCCCGGCGCTCCCCTCGTCCACGACGAGGCCGCCCGCAACACCCTCGTGGACGTATCCCTCTTCGCCACGGACGGCATCGACGAGGTCTTCGACACCGCGGCCTGCGTCGTCCACGTCGAGTCACGCACCGGCCGGCAGAACGCCCTCCCCCTGGAGACACGCGGGGTCGTCGCCCACTGGGACGACCGCGAGGAGCAGCTCGTCGTACAGACCTGCACCCAGGTCCCGCACCAGGTAAGGACGGTGGCGTCCCGCTGTCTGCGCCTGGACGAACGGGCGGTGCGGGTCGTGGTGCCCGACATGGGCGGCGGCTTCGGTCAGAAGTGCGTCGTCGGGCGCGAGGAGATCGCCGCCGCAGCGGCAGCGCTGCGGCTGCGCAGGCCGGTGAAGTGGATCGAGGACCGCAAGGACGCCCTGTCCGCCTCCTTCCTCGCCCGCGAGCAGCACTACGACGTGCGGGCGGCCTTCGACGAGGAGGGCAGGATCCTCGGGCTCGACGCCGATGTGGTGTGCGACATGGGTGCCTACTCCTGCTATCCGTTCACGGCGGGCATCGAGCCGCTGATGGCGTCGGCGGAGATGCCGGGCGTCTACAAAGTGCCCGCCTACCGGGTGCGCGGCCGTGCGGTCACCACCAACAAGGCCCCGACCGCGCCCTATCGGGGCGTCAGCCGTCCGCAGTACGTGATGGTGGTGGAGCGGCTCTTCGAGCGTGCCGCACGTGAACTGGGCCTGGACGCCGTCGAGATCCGGCGCCGCAACGTCATCACCGAGTTCCCCTACACGGGCGTCAACAACATCACGTACGACCCGGGCTCCTACCTGGAGTCCCTGGACCTGTGCGAGCGACTCGTCAAGGACGAGGGCTGGTACGAGAAGCGTTCGGCGGCGGCGGCGCGGGGGCGGCACATCGGCATCGGCTACTCCTGCTTCAGCGAGCGCACCGGCTACGGCTCGGCGGCCTTCGCGCAGCGCAAGATGCGGGTCGTCCCCGGCTTCGATCTGTCCGAGGTCCGGATGGACACCAGCGGCGCGGTGACCGTCACCACCGGCACGATGAGTCACGGGCAGAGCCACGAGACAACGATGGCGCAGATCGTCGCCGATGAACTGGGCCTGGGCATTGACAAGGTGAAGCTCCATCAGGGCGACACCGAGCGCATCACGTACGGCTGGGGCACCTTCGCGAGCCGCTCCATCACGGTGGGCGGCAGCGCGGTGCGGCTCGCGGCGGCGAAGCTCGGCGAGAAGCTGTGCCGGATCGCGGCGGCGCGCTGGGACGCCGCGCGGGAGGACGTGGAGCTCGCGGGCGGGGGCGCACACCACCGCGACGGCCGTGTCCTCACCTACGAAGAGCTGGCCGATGTCGCCTATCTCCAGGCGCATTTGCTGCCCAAGGACATCGAGCCGGGCCTCAGCGCCACCGCCTCCTTCGACGTCTTCAACGACGGCACGTTCTCGAACGCCACACACGCCGTGGTCGTCGAACTCCACGAAGGCACCGGGCAGGTGGAGATCCTGCGGTACGTCTGCGTCGAGGACTGCGGGGTGGCGATCAACCCCCAGGTCGTGGAGGGGCAGTGCCGGGGCGGCATCGCGCAGGGCATCGCGGGCGCGCTCTTCGAGCAGGTGACGTACGACGCCCAGGGCGAACCGTCGGCGACCAGCTTCATGGACTACAAGGTGCCCACCGCCCACGAGATCCCCGACGTCCTGATCCACCACCTTCAGACGCCGTGCGCGTTCACCGAGACCGGCGCGAAGGGCGCGGGCGAGGGAGGCACCATCGGGGCGCCTGCCGCGGTCCTGAACGCCGTCAACGACGCCCTGCGACCCACGGGCGTCGAGCTCGACCACACCCCCATCACCCCGGAGACGGTGCACCGCGCCCTGAACCTGGAGCTCTCCTCATGACCGACACCCACACCGGCGACGGCACCGCCACCGATGTTCTGCTGCTCACGCTCGACGTCAACGGCGAGAGGCACGAGGTGATCACCGAGCCGCGCCGCACCCTGGTCGACGTGCTCCGCCACGATCTGCGCCTGACCGGCACCCACGTCGGCTGCGAACACGGCATCTGCGGCGCGTGCACGGTCCTGGTCGACGACAGGCCCGTGCGCGCGTGCCTGATGTTCGCGGCGCAGGCCGAGGGCGCCCGGATCCGCACCGTCGAATCTCTGTCGGACGGGTCCGAACTGAGCGATCTGCAAAGGGCGTTCAGCGAGCACCACGGCCTGCAGTGCGGCTTCTGCACCCCGGGCTTCCTGATGCTCGCCGAGGGGTTCCTCGACGAGCGGCCCGAGGCGACCAAGGACGAGATCCGCGAGGTCGTCGCCTCCAACCTCTGCCGGTGCACCGGCTACCAGACCATCGTCGAGGCGATCGACGGGTGCGCCGTCGCCCGTCGCTGCCCCAAGGAGTTCTGATGCAGCTCACCCATTCGGTTCCGGTCAAGGCCTCGCCGGACGAGGTCTTCGCCCTGATGAACGATGTCGAGCGGGTCGCCTCGTGTATGCCGGGCGCCGCGCTGGAGGGACGCGACGGGGACGCCTGGCAGGGCTCCGTGAAGATCAGGGTCGGCCCGATCAGCGCCGCGTACGCCGGTACGGTCCGCTTCCTCGAGGTCGATCCGCAGGGGCGGCGGCTGCGGGTCCAGGCGCGCGGTGCCGACACCCGCGGAAGCGGTGACGCGGAGGCCGAGGTCGCGCTCGACGTGCTCGCGGCTCCGGAGGGCGCGCTGCTCCAGCTCTCCACGGATCTGTTGATACGGGGCAAGATCGCGCAGTTCGGGAAGGGGGCCATCGCGACGGTGTCCGACCGGATCCTGCAGCAGTTCGCGCAGAATCTGGGGAGCCTGCTCGACCAGGAGCGGACACCCGCTGCCTCTTCGCCTGCCGGCCTGCCCTCCGCGACTCCCCGAGCGACTCCCCGAGCGGCCGCCCGCCCGGCGGCCCCGGCGGAGGCCGAACTCGACGGCCTCGCCATGCTGCTCGGTCCGGCCGCCGCCAAGTACGGCGTCGTCGCCGGTGCCCTCGCGTTCGGGCTCCTCGAGGGCTGGCTGCTCGGCCGACTCGGCGCCCAGGCACGGGAGTTGCGGGCCCTGCGCGCGCCGAGGAGGTCATCGTGAACTACGGGCAGGAGACGGAACGCACCTACGAACGAGCCGGGTTCGGCGCTCCCGTGCGCCGGGGCAACCGCCCCGCGATCCTGGTCGTCGACCTCACGCGGGGGTTCACCGAGGAGGGCTTCTCCTCGGGCGCGGATCTCACCGACGTGGTAGGAGCGGTCGGTGAGTTGATCGAGAGCGGACGACCCGCCGATGTGCCGGTCATCTTCACGGCGATCGCCTACACGCCCGCCGAGGCCACGGGTGACGCCATCACCTGGCTGCACAAGGCGCAGGGCATGCGCTCCCTGGTCGAGGGCAGCGAGGAGGTCGCACTCGACCCCCGACTGCCGCGTGAGCCCCAGGACTTGATGGTGGTGAAGAAGGGCGCTTCGGCCTTCTTCGGGACCTCGCTCGCCGCGCTGCTCACCGGTCTCGGCTGCGACACGGTCCTGGTGTGCGGGGCGACGACGAGCGGCTGTGTGCGGGCGACGGCGGTCGACGCCGTGCAGAGCGGGTTCTCGGTGCTCGTGCCGCGCGCCTGCGTCGGCGACCGCGCCGCGGGACCGCACGAGGCGAGCCTCTTCGACATCCAGGCCAAGTACGGCGACGTCATCGACCTCAAAGAAGCAGTCGACTACCTCGGCACCCTCACGCACGCCAGGAGGAACGCATGACCCCGCCCGACCGCTGTCTGCCGCAGTCCGCCCTCGCGGACCTGGCCGACGTCCCCGCCACCAGCCGCTGGGTCCGCTCCGGCGCCACACGGCTGCACCTCCTCGACTACGGCGGCTCCAGCGTCCCGCTCCTCGTCCTGCCCGGGATCACGAGCCCGGCCGTCACGATGGACTTCGTGGCGCGCGAACTGACCGACGTGGTACGCCCGTTGGTTCTCGACGTCCGGGGGCGCGGCCTCTCCGACGGCGGCGGCTCGTACTCCCTGGAGGAGTACGCGGAGGACGTCGAAGCCGTCGTCACGGGGCTCGGACTCGACCGGCCCGTCCTGTTCGGGCACTCCATGGGCGCGCGCATCGCCGCGGTGACCGCGGTCCGCGGCAAGGTGGCGCTGCGCGGCACGGTGCTCGGTGACCCGCCGATGAGCGGACCCGGACGCGGGCCCTACCCCACGCCCCTGGACGCCTTCCTCGGCCAGCTGGCCGAGGCCGGGCGCGGTACCGACGCGGACGAGGTGGCCCTGTCCTGGCCGCGCTGGCCGCGCCGGGAGCAGGAGTTGCGGGCCCGCTGGCTCGCGAGCTGCGACGCCGAGGCGATCGCGGCCACGCACCGCGGCTTCGAGACGGAGGACTTCTTCGACTGGTGGCCCTCCGTGCCGGGACCCACCGCACTTCTGTACGGCGCGGACAGTCCCGTCGTCACCGCGGCTGGCGTCGCCGAGGCCGCGCGGCTGCACCCCTCGGCCGTCATGGGCGGCGTCCCTGACGCGGGCCACATGCTGTTCTGGGACAGCGCCCCCGCCGCACTCGCCGCCCTGCGAGAGGCGGTGCGCCCGATGCTGACCTGACCGCCCGAACCGATCAACCACCGTGCTTAAGTGGGCCCCATGGCTGACGAAACCTCCACCACGACGGCTGCGGCGTCAGGAAAGACCGGCCCGCCCGCCGCCCTCACGGCCGCGCCCGGATACCAGGTCAGGCGCCTGTACCAGGCCTACCTCGCGGTCTGGATCCGCGCGGTGGACCCCACCCTCACCGGGCCGCAGTTCGCCGTGCTGCAGGCTGTGGACGCATCGCCTGGCCGCGACCAGCGGTCGATGGCGTCGGCGGTGGCCCTGGACACGTCGACGATGGCGGACGTGGCACGGCGCCTGGAGAACCGGGGTCTACTCCTGCGCAAGACGGCGGCCGACGACGGCCGACGCAAGCTCCTCTATCTGACCGAGGAGGGTGAGCGCACCCTCCTCGACTCCAACCGTCGCGCCCGCGAGCTCGACGAGCGGCTCCTCGAGCCGTTCGGTGCCGGGCGGCGCGATGAGGTCATGCATCTCCTCACGTCCCTCGCCGATCACTGGGAGGGGCTCACCGAGGACTCATAGCCGTACGGGCAGCCGTACGAGAACATCCGGAGGATCCCGTGGCAGTGACCGCGACGACAGCGACCGCGAAGACGGCTACCGACCACCACATCGGCATGATCGTGCCCAGCTCGAACCTGACGATGGAGACGGAGCTGCCGCGCATGCTGCGCGACCGCGAGTCGGTGGCCCCGCAGGATCGGTTCGTCTTCCACAGCAGCCGGATGCGCATGAAGCACGTGACGCCCGAGCAGCTGAAGGCCATGAACGCGCAGACCGAGCGCACCGCCCTCGAACTGGCCGACGCCAGGCCCGACGTGGTCGCCACGGCCTGCCTCGTCGCGATCATGGCGCAGGGCCCAGGCCATCACTGCACGGCCGAGGACGAGATCACCGCAGCCCTGCGCTCCGAGGGCGCGCAGGCACCGGTGATCTCCAGCGCGGGCGCCCTGCTCGACGGCATCAAGGCGCTCGGCGCGGCGCGCGTCGCGATCATCACCCCGTACATGAAGCCGCTCACACGACTGGTCGCCGACTACATCGAGGACACCGGGATCGAGGTCGTGGACGCGCTCAGTCTGGAGGTCCCGGACAATCTGGCGGTCGCCCGGCTCGACCCCGCCGACCTGCGCGACCACTGGCGCCGCGTCGACCTGTCCCGCGCGGACGCGCTCGTCCTCTCGGCGTGTGTGCAGATGCCTTCTCTGGCGTCGATCCAGGCGGTGGAGGACGCCGCGGGCCTGCCCGTCCTGTCCGCGGCCACCGCGACGGCGTACCGCGTCCTGACCGAACTGGGGCTGCCGGCGCACGTACCGGGCGCGGGCAGCCTGCTGCGGGACCCGAGTAGCGCTTGAGCCCGACGGGATGGGCGGGCACGATGACCGGACGTACCCAACGTCCGCCTGAACGCCCGCCACCCGCCTGGGAGTTGACGCATGACCGCGATCCCGCCACCCGCCACCCACCCGATCGACACCAGCAGGCCCCACCCCGCCCGGGTCTACGACTGGTTCCTCGGCGGCAAGGACAACTACCCGGTGGACGAGGAGCTCGGGCTCCAGATCGTGTCGCTCGAACCGCAGACCAAGTACTGCGCGCAGCACAACCGTTGGTTCATGCAGCGTGCGACGCGCCGCCTCGCGGGAGAGGGCGGGATACGCCAGTTCCTGGACATCGGCACGGGGATCCCCACCGAGCCGAACCTCCACCGCATCGCCCAGTCGGCGGCCCCCGAGGCGCGCGTCGTCTACGTGGACAACGATCCCATCGTCCTCGCGCACGCGGAGGCGCTGCTGCGGGGGACGCCCGAGGGGGCGACCGAGTACCTCCAGGTGGACGCCCGCGAGCCGGACAAGATCCTCGAACAGGCCGAGGGTGTACTGGACTTCAGCCGACCCATCGCCCTCTCCGTGATCGCGCTGCTGCACTTCATCAGCGACGAGGACGGCGCGTACGACGTCGTGGAGCGGCTCGTGGACGCCCTCGCTCCGGGCAGTCATCTGGTCCTTTCTCAGATGGCGGGCGACTTCGACCCGGAGCGCACCGACAAAGCGGTCGAGATGTACAAGGCGGGCGGCGTCACGCTCGTGCCGCGTGCGCGGGCCGATGTGGAGCGGTTCTTCGAGGGCCTGGAGCTGCTCGACCCCGGCATCACCTGGCTGCCGGACTGGCGTCCGGAGCTCGGCGTCGACGAAGTGAGGAACGGCACGCCGGTGCCGCTGTACGCGGGGGTCGCGCGCAAGCCGTAGCAGGTGGCGGGCGTTTGGGCGCGGTGGCGGAACTGACCCGGGGTCAGGCGGTTCGGCGCGGGATGTCGGATTTCGCCCTGCGCCGGTCGAGTTGACGGCAGGCTGGGGCCGGGCCCCCGGCAACGGCGCCGCACCCATGGGGCAGGATGACGCTCGCGCCGGACGGCGAACATACGTCCGACGCCCGCACAACCTGGAGAATGAGCTGATGGAGCGAGCCCTCACATGGCACGACCTGATCACCGCCGGTATCGCGGTGGCCGCCGGCATCGCGGCGGGTCTGCTGCTGCGGATGATTCTGCGGTGGCTGGGTGAAAGGGCCAGCAGGACCCGGTGGAGCGGCGACGACATCATCGTCGACGCCGTACGCACCCTGGTCCCCTGCGCGGCGATAACCGCCGGCGCGGCCGTGGCCGCCGCCGCCCTTCCGCTCACCCCCAGGACCGGCCGCAACGTCACGATGACGCTGACCGCCCTGCTCGTCCTCGCCGCGACCCTGACGGCGGCCCGCGTGGTCACCCGCCTGGTGAAGTCCCTCGCGCAGTCCCGGTCGGGCGTCGCGGGCTCGGCGACGATCTTCGTCAACATCACCCGCGTCGTCGTGCTCGCGATGGGCTTCCTCGTCGTCCTGCAGACGCTCGGCGTCTCCATCGCCCCGCTGCTCACGGCGCTCGGCGTGGGCGGCCTCGCGGTCGCCCTGGCCCTGCAGGACACCCTGGCCAACCTCTTCGCGGGCGTACACATCCTCGCCGCGAAGACGGTGCAGCCGGGCGACTACATCCAGCTCAGCAGCGGCGAAGAGGGCTACGTCGTCGACATCAACTGGCGCAACACGGTGGTGCGTCAACTGTCGAACAACCTCGTCATCATCCCCAACGCCCAGCTCGCGGGCACCAACATGACCAACTTCAGCCGCCCCGAGCAGGATCTGTCGATCATGGTCCAGGTCGGCGTCAGCTACGACAGCGACCTGGAGCAGGTCGAGCGCGTCACGACCGAGGTCGTGGAGAGCGTCATGAAGGACATCGACGGCGCTCTCCCCGAGCACGAACCGGCCGTGCGCTTCCACACGTTCGGCGACTCCAGGATCAGCTTCACGGTGATCCTGGGCGTCGGCGAGTTCAGTGACCAGTACCGCATCAAGCACGAGTTCATCAAGCAGCTCCACCAGCGCTACCGCGCCGAGGGCATCCGGGTGCCCTCGCCGGTCAGGACGGTGCACGTGAAGCAAGGGGAGCTGCCGCCGGTCCTGATCCCGGGCCAGCGCGACGCGGCGGCGGCGCCGACGAAGTCGGTGTCGCAGCCGTAGACGGTGTCGGGGTAGGCGGCGCCCCGGCGGTTCACGAAGGCGTAGTCGCCGTAGAAATCCCGGCCGTGGTCCAGCCTCCCGCCGGTCTCGGGCACGAAGCACAACTCCTCGCCCGCCGGGCGCAGTTCGCCGATGAGGTACGACGTCGTGTACGTGATGTCGCCGATCCAGAGCGAGAGCATCAGCACCCAGCGCCCGTCCCCCTCAGGTAGCAGCGCCGGGCATTCCGGGTGCGGAGCCGCCGTACGCGCGGGAACTGCGCCCCGGCACCCCCAGAGCGGTTTGACAGGTTCGTGGCGTGCAGATCATTATTCCATTAATTGTTTAATGGAATCGAGAGAGGCGTGCGCACATGACCCTTGCCGACCCCACCGAGGCCGGCGGCCCTCGGAGCGCGCCCGCGCTCGAGGCCCGCGGTCTCGGCAAGCGTTATCGTCGCGGCTGGGCGCTGCGTGACTGCTCCTTCCAGCTGCCCGCCGGACGGATCTGCGGCCTCGTCGGCCCCAACGGCGCGGGAAAGAGCACCCTGTTGGGGCTCGCGACCCGCCTGGTGAACGCGACCGAGGGCGAACTGCGCGTCTTCGGAGTGCCGGTGGGCGATCCCGCCGCGATGCCCCGCTACGCCTTCCTCTCGCAGGACAAGCCGCTGTTCAAGCGGTTCACCGTGGCCGAGACGCTGCGGCTTGGCAGCGAGCTCAACCCGGGCTGGGACATGGCCGCCGCCGAGCGGATCGTGCGCGCCGGCGACGTCCCGCTGAACGCCAAGGTCGGCACGCTCTCCGGCGGTCAGCGCACCCGCGTCGCCTTCGCGCTCGCCTTCGGCAAGCGGCCCGATCTGCTGCTGCTCGACGAGCCGATGGCCGACCTCGACCCGCTGGCCCGGGACGAGATGGGCTCCCTGCTGATGTCCGAGGCCGTCGAGCGCGGCACGACGGTGGTGATGTCCTCGCACATGCTGGCCGAGCTGGAGGACATGTGCGACTTCCTCCTGGTGGTCGCCGGCGGCCGGATCCGGATGGCCGGTGACACCGATGAACTGGTCCCGGCCCACGCCCTGGTGACCGGTCTCGCCCCCGATGGCAAGCCGCCGGCGGATCTCGCCCCGCACGAAGTGGTCGAATTCCGCGTCCAGGGACGCCAGTTCCGCGCCCTCCTGCGCCCGAACGGCCCGCTGGCCCCGGACTGGGAGGTCACCGAGCCGAGCCTGGAGGAAGTCCTGCTCGCCCACCTCCGCTCGCCGGACGCCGAGCCGCTGTTCACGCGTGACGCACGCATCGAGACCGAGGGGATCGCCGCCGCATGAGCACCACCCTGACCGAGCCGCCGCGCACCGGGCAGTCCGCGAAGAAGCCGGGCCTGCTGCACGGGCTCACCTGGCTCGTCCTGCGCCAGCACCGCACCACGACATGGATCATCGTCGGCCTGGTCGTGCTCGGCGCGGCCGCCATCGTCTACGAACGCGGCGCGCTCGCCGACATGCTCGCCGCGCGCGGCTGGCCGGACAAGGACGTCAGCCTGATGTCGGCCCCGGACAGCTACGAGTACATCGCCCAGGCACTGGGCGCCCTGCCCGTCGTACTCGCCGTCTTCCTCGGAGCCCCGCTGATCGCGAGCGACCAGGAACACGGCACCGCACACCTGGTCACCACGCAGTCGGTGCCGCGCCGCCGCTGGCTCGCGGCCAAGCTGGTCTGGTGCCTGTCACTGGTCCTGGTGGCCACCGTCGCCCTCGCCACGCTGTTCTTCTGGTGGTGGGAGCCCTACCGCGACGTCCTCCTCTCGGAGTGGCTCTCGGGCTCGGTGTTCGACAACACGGGCGCCATGCTGACGGCGCTCTCCCTCTTCCTCACCACCAGCGGCATCGCGATCGGCATGCTGCTGCGCAGGGTGCTCCCCGCCATGCTGGCCACGTTCTTCTTCGCTCTGGTCGTCGAGGTGGCCTGGGGCGAGTTCCGTGACCGCCTCGCCACCCCGCGCCTGATCACGTGGCCGCTGAACGGCGACACGCCCGCCATCGTCAACAGCAGCAGCGCCGTGGAGACGGACCGCTGGATCGGCACCGCGGACGGGCAGCTGTACGGGTGGGGCATGTGCGCCAAGCAGACCGAGAAGGCCTCCGACGCCTGCGTCAAGGATCACGGCATCGTCAACAACGTGGTCGAGTACTTCCACTACGACCAGATGCCGGGCATGCAGTGGACCGGTGCGGCCCTGCTGCTCGGCGGCACCGCCGCCGTGGCCCTCTTCGTCCTGTGGTGGGCCTCCCGGCGGCCCCTGTAGACCGGGACAAGGCGACGGATACGTAAAGTGGCCGCAAACGAGCAGAGGGTGGAGACAGTGGTCCAGTTCCGCATCGACCGGCGCAGCGGTGTGGCCACGTACCTCCAGATCGTGCGCCAGGTCGAACAGGCCCTGCGCATGGGGGCGTTGGTGGAGGGCGACCGGCTGCCTACGGCCGCGCAGGTCGCCGCGGCCACGAAGGTCAACCCGAACACGACGCTCAAGGCCTATCGCGAGCTGGAGCGGGCGGGCCTCGCCGAGGTCCGCCAAGGAGCCGGCACCTTCATCACCCGCTCCCTCGCGAGCCCTCAGGCGGGTCCCGACTCCCCGCTGCAGGCCGCCCTCGCCGAGTGGATGCGCCAGGCGCGGTCCGAGGGGCTCACCGGGCAGGACGTCACGGCTCTGTTCGAGGCCGTGCACGCGGTCACCTTCCAGGCGGAGCCGCAGAACTGAGCCCGCCGGCGGGGGGTCATGGGGGCGGCACTCGACAAACCCCATAAGCAACCGCTTAGTATCGGGTGTGCGGGGCTCCCTGCCCCGGGACCGGTCCCGCCGTCACCGCCTGGAGAATCCGCATGGCATCCCTGCTCCTTTCCCGCCGCGATCTCGAGTTCCTGCTGTACGAGTGGCTCGACGTGCCCGCGCTCACCGGCAGGGAGCGCTACGCGGACCACTCCCGCGAGACCTTTGACGCCGCGCTCGAACTGAGCGAGCAGATCGCCACGCGGCACTTCGCGCCGCACAACAAGAAGAGCGACGCCCAGGAGCCCACCTTCGACGGTGAGCGCGTGCACGTGATCCCCGAGGTCAAGGAGGCGCTGCGGGTCTTCGGGGACTCCGGGCTCCTGGCCAGTGCCATGGATCACGAGATCGGCGGCGGCCAGCTGCCCGCCGTGGTGGCGCAGGCCTGCTTCGCGTGGTTCCAGGCGGCGAACGTCGGTACCGCCGCGTACCCGTTCCTGACCATGGGCAACGCCAATCTGCTCCTGGCGCACGCGTCGAAGGAGCAGATCGAGACCTTCGTACGCCCCATGGTGGAGGGCCGCTTCCTGGGCACGATGTGTCTGTCGGAGCCGCAGGCCGGTTCCTCGCTCGCCGACGTGCGCACGCGGGCCGAGGAGCAGGCGGACGGGACGTACCGCCTCTTCGGGAACAAGATGTGGATCTCCGGCGGCGAGCACGAGCTCTCGGAGAACATCGTGCATCTGGTCCTCGCGCGCATCCCCGGCGGCCCGCCCGGCGTGAAGGGGCTCTCGCTGTTCATCGTGCCCAAGGTCCTGATCGGGGACGACGGTGCGCTCGGTGAGCGCAATGACGTCGTGCTCGCGGGCCTCAACCACAAGATGGGCTACCGGGGCACCACGAACACGCTGCTGAACTTCGGCGAGGGCGCCCACCGGCCCGGCGGTGAGCCCGGCGCGGTCGGTCACCTCGTCGGTGAGGCGAACCACGGCCTCGCGTACATGTTCCACATGATGAACGAGGCCAGGATCGGTGTGGGCCTGGGCGCCACCGCGCTCGGCTACACCGGCTATCTGCACGCCCTGGACTACGCGCGCACCCGCCCGCAGGGACGTCCACCGGCCGCCAAGGACCCCGCCTCGCCGCAGGTCCCGATCATCGAGCACGCCGACGTACGCAGGATGCTGCTCGCCCAGAAGGCGTACGTGGAGGGCGCGTTGGCGCTCAACCTGTACTGCGGGCGGCTGCTCGACGAGCAGCACACCGGCACGTCGCCGCAGGCGCGCGACGAGGCGAAGCTGCTGCTCGACGTGCTCACCCCCATCGCCAAGAGCTGGCCGTCGCAGTGGTGCCTGGAGGCCAACAACCTGGCGATCCAGGTGCACGGCGGCTACGGCTACACGCGCGAGTACAACGTCGAGCAGTTCTACCGCGACAACCGCCTCAACCCCATCCACGAGGGCACGCACGGCATCCACGGCCTCGATCTGCTCGGCCGCAAAGTCGTCATGGACGACGGTGCGGGGCTGCGGCTCCTCGGCGAGCGCATCACGCGGACGAGCGCCCGTGCCGCCGCGGCGGGTGGTGCCGCGGCCGGGTACGGGCGTGCGCTCGCCGCGTCCATGGCGCGTGCGGTCGACGTGACCCGGCGGCTCTGGTCGAACGGTGACCCGCGGACGGCGCTCGCCAACGCGAGCGTCTACCTCGAAGCGGTCGGGCATGTGGTCGTGGCCTGGATGTGGCTGGAGCAGCTGCTCGCGGCCGAGGCGGGCACCGAGGATGTCCACGCGGGCAAGCGCGGTGCCTGCCAGTACTTCTTCCACCATGAACTGCCCAAGACGGAGGCCCAGTTCACGCTTCTGGAGAGCCTGGACCGGACGGCACTCGAACTGGACGAGAACGCCTTCTGACCCAGAGGTACAAGGCCACCGAGCACATCGCCGCGAACGCGCACCACGTCGAGATGTACTCCTGCCGCCACAGCACCACGCACACCGCCGCCCCGACGGCGACCAGGACGCCGAAGAGGACCAGGCCCCGGTCGCCGGAGAGGAGCAGGGAGCCGATGGTGGCGACGAGATATCCGGCGACGATCAGCTCCGTATGGGGCAGGCCGAGCGAGTACCCGACCGTGTGGCCGCGGATCTCGGCGGTCACGGTGCGGGTCGCCAGGTAGTACGAGAGCGCCGCCGCCGTCGCCATCCCCGCCGCGAGCGGGACCATCAGTCGGCGGCGCGCGCTCGGCGGGGCCGCGCACAGCACCCCCACTGGCATCCACAGCGCGAGCAGCGGCATGGCGATCACGGCCCAGGCGACGGTGGCGGGGCCGGTGCCGCCATGGCCCCGCCAGACCTCGGACTCGATGATCTGGTGGGCGCCGAGCAGCAGCGGGAGCGCGGCGAGGGGCAGGTCGCGGGGCCGCCCGGCGGCCCGGACCACGGAGGCGACCCCCACGGCGGAGATCACCGTGCCCGCCACGAGATCGGCCGTCGCGCTCCAGCACATGGCTGCCACGCTACGGCCCGCGCCGCCGCGGGGCGCGGCGGGCGGACCGCCGGGGTCACGCGGGACCGCGCGGGTCGGGCTCGATGTTCTGGTTGAGGCGGAAGACGTTGTCCGGGTCGTACACGGCCTTGACGCGGGCCAGTCGGGCGTAGTTGTCGCGGTAGCTCGCCCGTACGCGTTCCTGCCCCTCGTCCATCATCATGTTCACGTAGGCGCCGCCCGCCGAGTACGGGTGCAGGGCGTCGAAGTAGTCGACGGTCCAGCGCTTGATGAGGTCGGCGCCCGCCGGGTCTGTGTCCACTCCCGCGTAGACGCAGGCCCAGCGCGCGCCGCGGTAGCTCCAGGCGGTGTCCGTGGAGCCGTGGTCGTGGGCGGCGCCGTCGATGGGGTACAGGTGCATCGTCGACTTCATGGTCGGCGCGTCGGGGCCGAACTTGGCGTGCAGCGCGACGGCGTCGTCCGGGATCGTGTCGACGAAGTCCGCGCGCCAGTACCACTGGTCGCCGGGCGGGTAGAGGCCGTCGAACATGGACTGGAGCACGGGGTGCGGCATCGGGGACACGGCGTGCAGGAGCGGGTCGGGCAGCACGCCGAGCAGGGGAGCCATCGCGTGGGTCGCCGCTGCGGGGTCGTCGGTGGTGTGGCACCACACGACGCCGCAGACCTTGCGCAGATGGAGGCTCTCGGGGAACGGCGGGGCCGGGGGCACGGTGCCGTACATGAAGAAGCCGTTCACCTCGCGCGGCGCCTGGGGCAGGAAGTCCCGGTAGGCGGCGAGGACTTCGGCGCCCTGTTCGGCCGGCCAGAAGGTGGGCCCCGCGACGACCGTGCTCAGCTCGTGGAGCCGGAAGAGGAAGGACGTGACGACGCCGAAGTTGCCGCCGCCTCCGCGGATGGCCCAGTAGAGGTCGGCGTTTTCCTTCGCGCTCGCCCGCACCTGGCGGCCGTCGGACAGGACGAGTTCCGCCTCAAGGACGTTGTCGATGCTCAGTCCGAACCTGCGGGTGAGGTGGCCGAGACCGCCGCCGAGGGTGAGGCCCCCGACGCCGGTCGTGGAGATGATGCCGCTCGGTGTGGCCAGGCCGTGCTCGTGCGTGGCGCGGTCCACCTCGCCCCAGACGCAGCCGCCGCCGACCCGCGCCGTGCGGGCCTTCGCGTCGACCTCGATCGCCTTGAGCGGTGACAGGTCGGCGACCACACCGCCGTCGACGGTGCCGAGGCCCGCTCCGTGGTGGCCGCCGCCGCGGACCGCCAGCGGCAGGCCGTGGGCGCGGGCGAAGCCGATGACGCGGGAGACGTCGGCGGCGTCGGCGCAGCGGGCGACGAGCGCGGGGCGCTTGTCGGCCATCGCGTTGTAGACGGCGCGCGCCGCGTCGTACCCGGCGTCTTCTGGGCCCGTCAACTCCCCTTTGAACCCTGCTAGTTCGTGACGTGCTGCCTGTGCGGGCGTCATGGACATGTGCTCCCCCGTGTTGGATTGGCGCATCCGATGCTGGACTGGTGGAACCGATCCGCCCGTTCTAGTGCCGCCCGTGACGCACCGATATCCGTGCCCACCACCCAGCTCGCGTCCGGCGGTTGCCTACTTTTCGCAGCCGATCTCGACCCCCAGCTGCGCGGCGCGCGCGGCGACGTCGCGCCGGGTGCGGGCGCCGAGCTTCTCCAGGACCGCACGGACGTGGTTGTCGACCGTGCGCACCGACAGATAGAGCCGGGCCGCGATCTCGAAGTTGGTCAGGCCCTCCGCAAGGAGCCGCCCGACCTGCAGCTGGCGGCCGGTGAGGCCCGCCGGGTTGCTGCGGGTCGCCGCGTGCGGGCCGCGCGGGATCCGGGCGACGCCGAGGGTGCGCAGTTCGGCCCGGACGATCCGGGCCAGGGGTTCGGCACCGAGAGCGTCGAGGCCGGCGAGCGCGGTGAGCTTGTCCGCCGGGTCCGGGCTCTGGGCGAGGGCTGCGGCGTACTCGTAGGGGCAGCCCGCCGCCCGCCAGGCGTCGGCGGCCTGACGCCACTGTCCGGCGGCCTGCAGGGCGTACGGGTGGCCCGAGTCGCCCGCGGTCACCGGGTGCCCCGCTCTGGCGAGCCAGTGGCCGAGCTCCGCCCGGTACGGCGTCGCGGCCAGGGAGCGCGCTTGCGCGTACAGGGGGCCGACGGCGTCGATCACGGCCGCGTGTTCACCGCGCAGCCAGGCGGCTTCGGCTCGTGCCGCCGCGACCGGGGCGGTGCGCTGGAGCTCACGGGTCCGCGCGGCGACCTCCCAGGCCCGTCCGAGGAGTTCGTCGCCGCCTTCGGCGCCGCGTCGGATCCGTATGCGCGCCAGGACGGTCAGGGCGGGGCAGCGCGCGGGCGGGAACTCGTAGGTGTCACCGGACTCGGCGTGCTTCTCCGCGTCGTCCCACTTCCCCGCGGCGAACTGCCGTAGCGCGAGCTCCACTTGGAGGTAGCGCAGGAACCCCAGGTGCTCGGTGCGATCCGCGAACTCCATGGCGGGCCGCAGGAAGTGGTCCGCCTCGGTGAACCGGAGGTTCTCCAAGAGCGTCCAGATGACGTTGGCGTAGGCGCGGCAGGCGTGCTCGGCCTCGTCCGCCTTCAGGGCGACGGCCAGGCTCTCCTCCAACTGCGGTCGCCCCAGCGGGTCGCCGCCGCGCCAGCGGGCCGTGCCCACGTTGTTCAGCGCATGCGAGAGGATCGCCGCGTCGCCCGTACGCCGGGCCAGGGTGATGGCGCGCTCGCCGTACCCGACGGCCTCGGCGTACCGGTCGGAGAGCATGCGCAGCTGAGAGGTGTTGCTGAGCGCGAGCGCCAAGAGCCGTTCGTCCCCGGCCTGTTCGAGTACGTCGATGGCCTCCCGCGCGGCCTCCTGTGCCGCGTCCGCGTCGCCCGCCCACCAGTGGATCCGCGAGAGCCAGCGCAGATCGGCGCCGAGCGCGCGCAGATCGCCGAGGGAGCGGCGCAGGGCGACGGCTTCCCGCTGGGCGCTGACGGCGGCCGGGGAGTCGGCGATGGTGTAGCTCTCGATCGCGAACCGCTCCAGGAGGTCGGCGAGTTCGGCGGGGCCGTAGCGTTCGCGCCGGCGCAGGACGAGCCGCAGCTGGGCGGCGGACTCGCGGTGCGCGCCGGTGCGCGCGGCGTCCCTGGCCGCGTCGGGGCCGTACCGCGCGATGGCGTCCTGGTCGCCCGCCTGGGCGGCGTGGTGGACGATGCGCGAGGAGTCCGCGCCGGGCTGTGCGACCAGGACGGCGAGCACCCTCCGGTTGAGTTCGATGCGCCGCGCGGCGGGCAGCGAGTCGGCGATGGCCCGCCGGATGATCTCGTGCCGGAACGCCACGCGCTCCGGGGACACGACCAGCAGGCCGCGCCGTTCCGCCGAGGTCAACTGGCATACGCCGTGCGGCAGTAGCGCGTCGGCGAGGTTCCTCTCGGCCGCCGACGGCACCACGGCGAGCTGTTCGAGCGCGTCGCGCGCGGCGTCGTCGAGGCCGCGCAGCCTGGCCAGGACGGCGTCGACCACGGTCGGCGGCACGTCCCCGGTACCGCCCGCCGCGACGACCTCGGCGACGTAGAAGGGGTTGCCCGACGTCACGGCGTACACCTGCGCGGGATCGAGGCGGCTCGCCGCGCTCAGGGTGCGCACCGCGTTCCGCGAGAGCCGGGGCAGGGGGACGCGGTGCACGCGCGCCGCCTGCGAAACCTGGCCCAGGAGGTGCCGCAGGGGGTGCTCGCGGCTCAACTCGTCGTCACGGTAGGTCAGCACAAGGACCGCGGGCATCCGGTCCACACGGCGTACCAGGAACCGCAGCGCGTCGAGTGAGGCCTCGTCCGCCCAGTGCACGTCCTCTACGACCAGGACCGTCGGATGCGGCGGTCCGCACAGCTCCGCCCGCAGCGCGTCGTACACCCGGCGCCGGTCGCCGCCCTCGGTCACCGCCTGCGCAAGCTCGGCCCGCACGCTGCCGACCAGGTCGCGGAAGGGGCCGAGCGGCCGCCGCGTCGCGAGGTCGTCGCACTGCCCGACCAGCACTCTGGCCTGCGCGGACAGCACACCCGGCAGGGCCTTCACGAGGCTCGACTTGCCGATCCCCGCCTCACCGAAGACGAGCGCCACCGAACCCGCACCGTCGGCCGCTTCCCGCGCGGCGGCGGTCAGTCGAGCCAGCTCAAGATCCCGCTCGAGGATCCCCCCGTCCACGCGGAAGATTCTCCCACGCGACCCCTGATTTCCGTCGCTCGTAGGGCAGTTCGGTCAGTGCCTGCCGCCGGCCCGCAGATGGCCGAGCACCAGCTGCCCACGCGGCGAGAGCCGGTATCCCGTCTCCAGGGACTCGGTGAGACCGCGCTCCTTGAGCTTGCGTACGTCCGCCTTGAAGGGCAGTCTCTCCCGGCCCACCTGAGCGGCCAACTCCGCGGCCCGCACGGCTGGTTGATCGTGGATCAGCTCAAGGAGCCGCGCGGTCCATGGCCCACGTCGGCTCCGGGCGTCCATGCGGCCGAGCTCCGCGACGATCTCGTCGAGTTCCGCGGGGGACACGTCCGTGTCCTGCCGCAGCCGGATCCGCGGATCGTCACCGGCGACACGGACCCCGATGCGGTAGAGCCGCCGGTCCTCGCCCCGCCGCTGATCGGCGAGCAGCCGCTCCCGGTCGGCGAACCCCGCCCGGCGTGCGTCGCGGTCGGTGACCGCCGACTCGGGGACGGCCTCCACCTCGCCGATCGCCAGCACGCCGACTGCGGTCCGCAGCGCGGTACCGGGCCGCACGGCAGGTCTGCGCCAGCTCCGGAAGGCGAGATCGATCTCTCCGGACGCGATGCCGACGAGTACGTCGTGTGTGAACAGCAACGCCGACTCCGATCATGGGCGATGCCCCCCTGCCCGACCCCTCCATTGTCGCCCCCGTCGCCCCCTCCGTCGCCCCGCGCCGCCTCGCCATGGAACCCTCCGCCGAGCGACATGAGTAAAGCGCGTACGCTTACGTCATCGATCGCACATCGATCGGGCCCTCATCACCTGCCAGGAGGACGCATGACCTCGGCGTCGCAGACCGCGCGCACCCCCCAGACCCTCGACCGCCCCTTCAGCGTCGGCAGCCTCACCCTGCCCAACCGCATCGTGATGGCACCCATGACCAGGGAGTTCTCGCCGGGCGGCGTGCCGGGCGCGGACGTGGCGGAGTATTACGCCCGCCGTGCCGCCGCCGGTGTCGGCCTGATCATCACCGAGGGGACATACGTCGACCACGCATCGGCCGGTTCGAGCGACCGGGTCCCGCGCTTCCACGGGGACGACGCCCTCGAAGGCTGGCGCAAGGTGGCCGACGCCGTGCACGCGGCGGGCGGGAAGATCATTCCGCAGCTGTGGCACGTCGGCGTCACGCGCGACGAGGGCCAGGGCCCCGTCCCGTCCGCTCCCCCGGCGGGCCCCTCCGGGATCGGCCTCGACGGGCAGCCCAAGGGCAGCGCGCTGACGTCCGACGACCTCGACGACGTGATCCGGGCGTTCGCGGACGCCGCGGCGGCAGCCGAGCGCATCGGCTTCGACGGCGTCGAACTGCACGGCGCGCACGGCTACTTGATCGACCAGTTCCTGTGGGAGCGCACCAACCGCCGCACGGACGGCTACGGCGGAGACATCGAGGCCCGCAGCCGGTTCGCCACCGAGCTCGTCGCCGCCGTACGCGCCGCCGTCTCGCCCGACTTCCCCGTCTTCTTCCGGCTCTCGCAGTGGAAGGGCAGTGTCTACGACGCACAGCTCGCCGAGTCCCCCGAGGAGCTTGAGCGCCTGCTCACGCCGCTGGTGAACGCGGGTGTCGACGTGCTGCACGCCTCCACCCGCCGCTACTGGCTGCCCGAGTTCGAGGGCAGCGACCTCAACCTCGCCGGCTGGGTCAAGAAGCTGTCGGGCAAGCCCGTGGTCACCGTGGGCTCGGTCGGCCTCGACCAGGAGTTCATCGGCCCGCAGGGCTGGGCGGCGCCGTCCGCGTCCACCGGCATCGAGCTGCTGATCGACCGCATGGAGCGTGACGAGTTCGACCTGGTGGCGGTGGGGCGCGCCCTGATCGCCGACCCTGAGTGGGCGGCCAAGGCCCTGGAGAACCGCCTCGGCGACGCGCTGCCCTTCGACAAGTCGCTCCTGAAGAGCCTGGCCTGAACGACGGCCGACCGGGTACGGTCCACGGCGACGCGCAGCCGTGGACCGTACCCCCGCCGACACGAGGGAGCACCGGTATGCCGACGTCAGCTAACGCCGTACGCTACTGTCGCCCGCGGTCGCGTAAGATGTCCGCATGACCTGGCCTGCCACCGAGCGCTACTTCCCCACCGCCGTCCCCGGCGGCCTGGGGCTCGTGCAGGACATCCTGAACACCGCGCCCTCCGGCGGTGACCCCGATGCCGATCTCCTCGGTGACGTGGCCGCCGCCCAGGGATGGGTCTCCGTGGCGCTGCCCACCTGGGCCGAGAAGACGGGGCGCACGGCGGTGCGGCTCACGCTCACCGAAGAGGACCTGCCCAAGCTGCGTCAGCTGCGCGAACAGCTGCGCCGGGCGCTGCTTTCCCGGTGCGGCACGGCGAGCGGCGAGACCGCCCGCTTCACCTCCTGCGCCCTCCAGGTCAATCTGCACGGCGACGCGGCCCTGACCACCGAGCCCGAGGGCGAGGGCTGGCGCTGGCTGACCTCCGCCGTGCTGTGCGAGGCGCTGCTCGCCCAGACCACCGGAGAGTGGCGCCGCCTGAAGATCTGCCGCAACGAACGCTGCGCCACGGCGTTCTACGACCGCTCCCGCAACAACAGCGGCGTCTGGCACTCCACCCGCGACTGCGGAAACGCCGCGAACCTGCGCGCCTCGCGCCAACGCCGCCGCGCGGGCGCCGAGGCGGATCCGACACCGGACGCCCAGGCGTAAGCGGTCAACTGCCGTACTCCACCAAGAACTCCAGGGTGCGCTAAGCCGGTGTCCGGTCAGGGACGGCATCCTGCTCGGCGGGCTCCGGCAGCTCCCGGGTGCCCGGGACGGGCGAGGGCAGGAGCCACAGCACCGCGAGGACCGCGCCGACGGTGCCGATCCAGAGTGTGGGGCGCAGCCCGATGGCCGTACCGAGCATGCCTCCGAGCAGGGCACCCAGGGGCCGGAAGCCATGGTTCAGGGTGCGGAAGGCGCCCATGACACGTGAGCGGATGGCGTGCGGGATCAGCACCATCTGGAGTGACGCGGAGGCGATGTCGATGACCATCACGCCTACGCAGCTGAGGAATTCGGCGGCGAAGAGCAGGGCGACGACCAGCGGCAACGGGCCGTCGGCGAGCGGCACGAGGAGCAAGGGCAGGGTGAAACCGACGGAGCCGCAGAGGATCGAGGGCCCGATGCCGAAGCGCCGCACGATCCTCCCGCTGCACGCCGCGCCGATCAGTCCGCCGACGGCGCCCGCGCTCAGGATCGCGCCGAGGACGCCCGCGCTCAGGCCGAGTTCGACCGTCACGTACAGCACGAAGAGCGTGTGGAACATGTAGTTGAAGAACTGGATGGTCCCGGACCACGCGAACAGCGCCCGCATGGAAGGCTCCTTGACCAACCATCGCAGGCCCGCCGTGAAGTGACCCTTGCCGACGGGCTCGGGCACGGGCTCGACGGGATCGATCCGGGCGAGGAAGCGGGCCGACACGAGATAGGTGAAGGCGTCGGCGAGCAGGGCGAAGGGGGCAGTGAGGAACTGCACGAGCAGCCCGCCGACTCCGGGACCCGCGAGCCAGGACATCGAACGGCTGCCGTTGACCAGTGAGTTGGCCTGCACATAGCGCTCGGCCGGCACCAGCGCCACGAACAGGGTGTTGTTGCAGGCGTCGAAGAGCACCGTCAGCGCGCCGACCGCGAACGCCGTCGCGTAGAGCTGCCCGAGCGTGAGCACATCGAGCAGGTACGCGACCGGAAGCGTCACGAGCAGCGCCGCGCGGGCCAGGTCGGCGGCGATCATCGCGCGCCGCCGCCTGGCCTGCCGGTCGGCCCAGGCTCCCAGCGGCAGATTGAGGAGCAGGGTGGGCAGCAGCTCGGCCGCCTTGAGCCAGCCCATCTCGGCGGCGTCGGCGCCGAGGACGAGTACGGCGGCGAGCGGGATGGCGATCAGGGAGATCTCGCCGCCGATGAGGGAGACGGTCTGCCCGGTCCAGTAGCGCCGGAAGGTCCGCTCGCGCAGCAGGCCGGGTATCCGCTCCAGGACTTTCATCACTCGGCCTCCGGGACTTCTTCGGGGATCTCCCGGTCGACGAAGGCGAGCCGCAGCACGCTCACGGGACGCGCGCCGTCGGGCCGCGGGCCAGGGTCGGTCTCGCGGTCCTCGTAGGGCTTGAGGAGCGCGTCCATGCGCTCGCCGATGGCGGTCAGTTCCTCCGGGGTGAGATGGACGAACGTGTCACTGAACTGCTCGGCCTCGCGCCAGGCGCGCGGCAGCAGGTGCCGTTGCTCCATGGCCCGCGTGGCGCGGTCGAAGTACCGCTCGGCTACCGCCGCGCTCAGCGCGTCCGAGGCCTCGGCGACGGAGGGGTCCTCGCTGTAGCCGGGCCAGTCGGTGAACCGGGCTGTGGCCTGCCACGGCTTCTGACGCCCCCGGCCGCCGGGCGCCTCTTCGACGAGCCCGTACTTCGCGAGTATCCGCAGGTGGTACGAGCAACTGGCCACGGACTCCCCGGTCAGCTCGGCGGCCCGGGTGGCCGTGAACGGCCCGCTCCGCCGCAGCAGGCCGACCAGGGACATGCGTGTGGGATGCGCGTAGGCCCGCAGGGCGCGGGGGTCGGTGAGGTGCAGGCTGCGGGGCGGGGTGGCGCCCTGGTCTGGATCAGGGGTCTCCGACATGATGTAAAGGTATCTTTAGAAAGATTCCTTTACAAGGGTTCCTTTACAAGCCTCTCGAACGCCGCACAGGTACAAGATCGGACAGAAGTTACCTCTAGGTATGCAGTGACTTAATGCGCTATTAGCAGTAGAACTCGTTCCCATTCCTACGAGAGTGAGGAACGTCACATGAGTGGCATCACCACGTGTAATACCAACCCAGAGGGCGTCTCAAGGCGAAGATTCATCGCTGGAACTGGTTCTATTCTGGGAGCCGTCACCCTCTCCGCCCAGGCCGTCCCCGCCTCCGCCCAGGCAGAGCCCGCCGCCGCGGCGGCCGGGCCCATCGGTGACGGGGCCCGCGTCCCCGTCCTGGTGATCGGCACCGGGTACGGCGGCTCCGTCGCCGCCCTGCGCCTCGCCCAGGCGGGCGTCGACGTCCACATGATCGAGATGGGCATGGCCTGGGACACCCCCGGCTCCGACGGCAAGATCTTCGCCCACACGACCTCGCCCGACCGCCGCTCCTACTGGCTGCGCACCAGGACCAAGCAGCCCCTGAGCAACTTCCTCGGTTTCCCGCTCGACAAGGACATCCCCCGCTACACGGGCATCCTCGACGCGGAGGAGATGGGCGGGATCATCGTCTACCAGGGCCGCGGCGTCGGCGGCGGCTCCCTGGTCAACGGCGGCATGGCGGTCACGCCCAAGCGCGAGAACTTCGGCACCATCCTCCCGTCGGTCAATGCCGACGAGATGTACGCGACCTACTATCCGCGCGCCAACGCCGGTCTCGGCGTCAGCACCATCGACCCGGCCTGGTTCGACAGCGTCGACTGCTACCAGTACTCGCGCGTCGGCCGTAAGCACGCCCAGCGTTCCGGCTTCCCGTTCGTCTTCGTTCCCGGTGTCTACGACTGGGACTACATGAAGCAGGAAGCGGCCGGAACGGTCCCCAAGTCGGCGGTCGCCGGCGAGATCCTCTACGGCAACAACTACGGCAAGAAGTCCCTCCAGAAGACCTACATCGCGAAGGCCACCGCGACCGGCAAGGTCACCATCTCCCCGCTGCACAAGGTCACCACGGTCTCCCCCGCGTCCGGCGGCGGCTACACCGTCGTCATCGAGCAGCTCGACACCGGCGGCACCACGACCGCCACCAAGTCCGTGACCGCGGACAGGGTGTTCTTCGCGGCCGGCAGCGTCGGCACCAGCAAACTACTGGTCAAACTGAAGGCCACCGGCGCGCTGCCCCGGCTCAACGGGGAGATCGGCAAGGGCTGGGGCGACAACGGCAACGTCATGTGCGGGCGCGCCAACCACATGTGGGACGCGACCGGCAAGGTCCAGTCGTCCATCCCCACGGCCGGCATCGACAACTGGGCGGCCGGTGGCGCGTTCGCCGAGGTCGCACCGCTGCCCACCGGGATCGAGACCTACGCGTCGTTCTACCTCTCGATCACCAAGAACCCGAACCGGGCCGCGTTCACCTGGAACGCCGCGGCGAACAAGGTGGAGCTGAACTGGCAGACGGCCTGGAAGCAGCCATCCATCGACGCCGCCAAGACCATCTTCGACAAGATCAACGCCAAGGAGGGAACGATCTACCGCACCGATCTGTTCGGCACGTACAAGATCTGGGGCGACCACCTCACGTACCACCCGCTCGGCGGCGCCATCCTGAACAAGGCCACCGACAACTACGGCCGTCTGCACGGCCATCCGGGCCTGTACGTCATCGACGGTGCGCTGATCCCCGGCAACACGAGCGTCAACCCGTTCGTCACCATCACGGCGCTCGCCGAACGCAACATCGAGGAGATCATCGCCGCCGACCTGTAGCACCTTGTGGCTAACTGCACTTGTTCCTATGTCAGCTGACAACTGACGCCTGTCAGCTGCAACTGTTCCCTGCAGCAACTCCCCTCAGTGCCCGGGGAGTACACACACCGCGTCGAGGCCGAGCACGTGGTTGAGCCGGCCGAACGCCAGCCAGGAACCGATGCTCATGCTCAGTTCCACGATCTCCTGCTGGCTGTAGTGCGCGGTCATCCGCGTCCAGAACTCCTCGTCGAGGCCGTGGTGATCCAGGGCGTACCGCTCGGCGTACTCGGCGGCCAGGCGTGTCCGGTCGTCGAAGGCGTCGGTGGTGCGCCACTGGGTCACCGCCTCGGCGAACTCCTCCTCGACCTTCTGCCCCTCGCGTTCGGTCCGCCAGTCGAGGCAGAACAGGCACCCGTTGATCTGCGCGATCCGCAGCCGCGCGGCCTCGAACTCCCGCAGTCCCAGGGTCGTGTGCTCGTAGACCGACAGCGAGAAGTTCGCGGCGGCCATGCCGATCCCGGGCACCATCTCGCCCCACACGTACCCGATCGGCTCCTGCCCCTCGGGGATGTCGATGTGCATCGCGTTCATGTCGTGCTCCTTGTGAGCTTGCCGGTGGCGGGGCGCAGCGGGACGTCGAGCGCGTCGTAGATTCCGGGCTTCGCGTCCACGAGCCAGTCGATGGCGCCGACCAGTCGGCCGACCGCGGTGGCGTTGCCGCCCGCTGACCGGTTCTCGCCCTCGTCGGAGGCCTCGACCGTGACCTCGATGCGCGGGCGGCCCTCGATGACGACCCGGTGCGCTCCCGTGCCGTCGGGCGGCGTCGGCCAGTCCGGTGCGCAGGACGGGTGGATGCGGGTGATGTGCTCGATGACGATGCGGGGTTCGCCCCCGACGATGCCCTGCACCTCGAACCGCACCGCCCCCTGGGTGCCCGCCTCGAACTCGCCCATCGTCCGCGTGGTCACCGAGGTGTCGAGCGCGCGCCGCTCCAACGTCTCGCGGATGTCGTCGAGTTCGGCGCCGAGCGCCCTGGCCATCAGCCGGATCTGACCGCCCCACACCATGGTCGGTACGGTCTCGGCGAGCATCAGGGGCTGGTAGTCCATCGGGTGCCCCATGCCGATCAGGTGGCGTACGGAGTCCTCCTGGTCGTACGTGGAGTAGTCGAAGATCTCCTGGCAGCGGATCGCGTCGACGGTGCTGCCCAATCCGCTGATCAGCAGCGGCAGTACGTCGTTGCCCCACCCGGGGTCGACGCCGGACACGAACAGGGAGCCGCCGCCGTCCGCGACGGCGGCGGCCAGCGGATCCCGCAGCTCGGGCGGGGCGTTGCGCTGGTCGTAGAGCGCGTACAGGGCGGGGGTGACGACGACGGCTCCGGCCCGGATCGCCCGGCCGACGTCGTCGAGGGCCTCGTCGGGGCGGATGTCGCCGGACGCCGCGTACACCACGGCCTGGGGCGATGCCGCGAGGACGGTGTCGATGTCGTCGGTGGCCGTGACGCCCAACTGCCCCTCGATACCGGCGAGATCGGCCGCGTCGCGGCCGATCTTGTCGCGGCTGTGGACGAGCACGGCCGTGAGCTTCAGCGCCGGGTGGGCGTCGACGGCACGTATGGCCGCTCGGCCGACATTTCCGGTACCCCAGACAACCGTGGAAATCATGCGGCGGAGGGTAACCAGAGGGCGTATCAGTTCATAGGGCCATGACCGGAGAGATTTCCATCAAGGGCGCGCGCCGCCTGGACGCCCTCCCTGGACGCCCTCCCTAGCGGATGTTCACGTCGATGCACGCGTAGAAGGCGTTCGACGTGTCGCCGATGTTCCAGACCGCGAGCACCTTGTGCCTGCCGGTGAAGTTGCCGAGGTTGACCTGGTGCGAGACGGTGGCCGGCGGCTGCTGGTTGCCGCCGTCGATCGTCGCGACCTTCGTACCGTCGACGAAGTACTCGTAGTTCGCGGTCCGGTGCCGTGCGGTGAACGTCCAGGTGAAGGTCTGCGTCCTGCTGACGTCGCTGACCCGCCACCCCTTGCTGTCGTCGTTCAGCTCCGCGAAGCGGGCGTTGCCGCCGTTGCAGCTGCGCAGGCCCTTGGGTCCCTCGACGCTCTGCGGTTCCCACTTGATGTCGCCGCACGCGACCGTGCCGGCGGCGCACTGCGCCTGCCGGCTGGCCGGTGCGTTGACGTATCCGTGCGCGCTCGCCGAACCCGTCGGCAGCGTGAGTGCGAGGACCGGCGCGAGACCCGCACCGATCATCGCGGCCAACTTCCGCTTCCTGTGCATGCGTAACTCCTTCACGGCGCTGTTAGTGGGGGTGTGCGTGAAGTGCCTGTGCGGGTCGCGCGACGTACTTGAGTGGGGGCGTACGTGAGTGGGGGTGTACGTGACTCGGGTCGGCGTGCGTGAAGCGCTGGGGCCAGATTTCCTCGATGGCTGATTAGTCCAGACCATAGACTTCGGCGGGCCCCGGTCAAGGCCACTTTCGGGCCACCTACGATCCCGTGCGGCGCAGCCGTGCCGAGAGGTGGTGCTGCAGCGGTCGGCCGACCGCCTCCAGGTCGTGGACGAAGGTGAGTTGCCCCTCGTCCGTGAGCGTGTAGCGGCGGCGGGTGGCCTTGACCTCCTTGGCGGTGGGGGTACGTGCCACCTCGCTGGTGGAGAGGTCGATCGTGTTGCCGGTCGCCTGGCCCACCGCGATCTCCGCGATGCCGGTGGGCTGCGTGATCAGGGCCTCGACCCGGCCGTCGGGCTGCAGCCGCCACCAGCCACTCTCCCGGGCGGACGGCCGCAGCGGGGCGTCGTCGGCGTCGAGGAGCCAGGCTCGGGCCTCGTAGCGCAGGAAGGGGCGGCCGTCGTGGCTGAAGGTGACCTCTTGGGCGTACGTGAAATCCGACTCCAGGGTCGGGTACTCGCCCTGCCCCCGGCCGTGCCAGGTACCCAGGAGGCCGAGCACGGGCGCGAGCAGCGCGTGCGGTGCCGGTGCCTCGTCCGGTCGGTGACCGTCGGGGTACGGGTGCTCCGGTGCGGGGTCGAACACGGTGGGCGCTCCAGGGGTAGTGGTCAAGGCCAGGTAGTCAAGGCCAGACGGAAGCCTAGGGGCCCGCGCTTCCACTCCCACCCGTGGGCGTCACCACGGCGAGTCCACTTAGGCTACCCTCACTAAGATTTTCGTTGTCCGGCCCTGGAGGGGTGGCGGGTGAGTTCTACAAGTCCGTCGGGGCGGGACGTCCTGAGAGAGTCCATACGGGGGCAGCGGCGCGACGTCGGTGTCGGCGCGCTGCTCGGGTCCGGCCATCAGATAGGCGAGGCGCTTGTCCCCGTACTGATCGGCGTCGCGATCGACCGGGCCGTCACCGACTCCGACACCGGCGCCCTGCTCGTCTGCCTCGGCGTCCTCGCCGTCGGCTATGTGGCGCTCGCGCTGAGCTTCCGGTTCGGCGCCATGGCCGGTGAGCGGGCCGCCGCCCGCGCCGAGCACACGCTGCGCATCTCTCTCGTACGACGGATCCTCGACCCCGGCGGCGGCGCCGAGGAGGGCCGGCTGCCCGGCGCCCTGGCCAACATCGCCACCGAGGACGCCAAGCGGGTCGGTGCCGTCAATATGGCCGTGATGGCCGGGATCTCGGCACTGACCGGCATCCTCACCTGTGCCGTCGTCCTGCTGCGCATGTCTCTCACGCTCGGCCTCGTCGTGCTCCTCGGCACCCCGGTGCTCCTCTGGCTCGGGCATCTGCTGAGCAAGCCGCTGGAGAGCCGCAGCGAGGCCGAGCAGGAGCGGGCGGCGCACGCGTCGGCCGTCGCCGCCGACCTGGTGACGGGCCTGCGGATCCTCAAGGGCATCGGCGGCGAGTCGGCGGCCATCGCCCGCTACCGCACCACCAGCCGTGACTCCCTGGGGGCCACCCTGAAGGCGGCGCGCGCGCAGGCCTTCCAGAGCGGTGTGGTCCTCGCGCTGACCGGGTGCCTGATCGCCACCGTCGCCCTGGTCGGCGGCAGAATGGCCGCCCAGGGGGGCATCAGCCTGGGCGAGTTGGTGTCGGCGGTCGGCCTCGCGCTCTTCCTGATCGGCCCCCTGGAGACGCTGGCCTGGGTCAACGCGGAGTTCGCCCAGGGCCGTGCGTCGGCCGGCCGGATCGCGGAGGTCGTCGCCACCGCGCCCACCGTCACCGCCGGAGACCGGAGCCTGCCCCAGCCGGTGCGCGGCGCGGTGCGGCTCGACGGCGTACGGCACGGCGGGCTGCGCGGCGTGGACCTTGACGTGGCGCCCGGCGAACTGCTCGGCGTGGTCGCGACCGACCCCGCGCACGCCACCGACCTGCTGCGCTGCCTGGCCCGGCGGACCGACCCCGACACCGGGACCGTCGCACTGGACGGCATACCCCTGCGGGACCTCGACCCGGCCGAGCTGCGCACGGCGCTGCTCGTCGCCGATCACGACGCGGACCTCTTCGCGGGCACCGTCCGCGAGAACGTCACGGCCGCCGCCCCCGACGGCACCGACCCGGAACAGGCGATGGCCGCCGCCGGAGTGGCACAGGTCGCCCAGACCCTGCCGGACGGCGAGGACACATCGGTCGGCGAGCGCGGCCACTCGCTCTCGGGCGGGCAGCGCCAACGCGTCGCCCTGGCCCGTGCGCTCGCGGCCGAGCGGCCCGTCCTCGTGGTCCACGATCCGACCACCGCCGTCGACGCCGTGACCGAGGCCCGCATCGCGGCCGGCCTCCGCGAGATCCGCAAGGGCCGCACGACGATCCTGGTGACCACGAGTCCCGCTCTGCTCTCCGTCACCGACCGGGTAGTGCTCCTGGACCAAGGACGGGTCACCGACACGGCGACGCACGCTGATCTGATCCAGCGTCATGAGGCCTACTGCACGGCGGTGTTGGCATGAACGAGAACCCCTCCGACATAAACGCGAGCTCCCCCGACGGCACGAGCTCCTCCCACATGAACGGGGCCTCCCCCGGCATGAACGGGGCTTCCCCCGAGCCGCATCCGGACACCCGCGAACTGCTCCCCACCGCCACCGCGCCCCGCACCCGCGCCGCCGTCCGCGAGCTGGTGCGTCCGCACCGCGGCCTGGCCTTCGGCGGCTTCGCGGTAATGGTGGCGGCGACCGGCATCGGGCTCCTCGTCCAGCCGATCCTCGGCCGGATCGTGGACCTGGTGGCCGACCAGCGCCCGCCGGGGGACCTCACGCTGCCCGTCGTCCTGCTGGTCCTGGTCGCCCTAGCGCACGGCGGGACCACCTCGCTCGGTCTGTCGCTCGTCTCCCGGCTCGGCGAGACCGTGCTCGCGCAGCTGCGCGAGCGGTTCGTGGAGAAGGCCCTGCGACTGCCTCTCGAGCAGGTGGAGAAGGCCGGGGCGGGAGACCTCACCGCCCGCGTCACCCGGGACGTGTCGGTGGTGGGCGAGGCGGTGCGCAGCGCCCTGCCCGAGCTGGCCCGTTCCCTGCTCGCCATCTTCCTGACGCTGGCCGCGATGGCGGCGCTCGACTGGCGCTTCCTGGTCGCGGCTCTCCTCGCGGTGCCCGTCCAGGCCTCCACCGCCCGCTGGTACGTACGCCACGCCGTTCCGCTCTACGCCCAGCAGCGCATCGCCACCGGGGCACAGCAGCAGCAGTTGCTGGACACCATCGCCGGCGCGGGCACGGTGCGGGGATTCCGCATCGAGGAGGAGCACACCGAGCGGGTGACCCGGCGTTCGGCCACCGCGGTCGCGCTGAAGATGCGCGGCATACGGCTGGTCCTGGACTTCTACAACCGCCTGCACGTCGCCGAGTACACCGGCCTCGCAGCCGTCCTCGTCACCGGCTTCTACCTGGTCCGCGCGGACTCGGTGTCCATCGGCACCGCGACCGCCGCCGCGCTCTACTTCCACAGCCTGTTCGCCCCGGTCAACTCCGCACTCGTACTCCTCGACGACGCGCAGTCGGCCACGGCCTCGCTCGCCCGCCTGGTCGGGGTCGCCGACGAGCCGACCCCCGAACCCGGTGGCACGCGGGCGGCGCAGCCGCGGGAGCCCGGTGCGGAGCCGGACGGCACCGTCACGGTCATCGGCATCGACCACGCGTACGTACCCGGCCGTCCCGTCCTGCGACACGTGGACCTCACGCTCCGGGCCGGGGAACGGGTGGCGCTGGTCGGCCCGAGCGGCGCGGGCAAGACCACCCTGGCCAAGCTCATCGCCGGGGTGCACCAGGCGACCTCGGGCTCGGTGCACCTGACCGGGACCCCCGGCCGTGGCAGCGGTCTGCCGGTGGCCCTTGTCACCCAGGAGACACACGTCTTCGCCGGGCCGCTGGCGGACGACCTGCGCCTCGCCCACCCCGAGGCCACCGACGACGAGCTGCGCACGGCGCTGACCGACGTCGAGGCGCTGGAGTGGGCCGAGGCGCTGCCCGACGGCCTGGACACGGTCGTGGGCGACGGGGGCCACCGCCTCACCTCCGCCCAGGTCCAGCAACTCGCCCTGGCCCGGCTGATGCTGGCCGACCCGCCGGTGGCCGTCCTTGACGAGGCGACGGCCGAGGCGGGCAGCACCGGCGCGCGGCTCCTGGAGAAGGCGGCAGGGCGTGCGGTCGAGGGACGCACCGCGCTCGTGGTCGCCCACCGGCTCACCCAGGCCGCGACCGCGGACCGGATCGTCGTCATGGAGGGCGGCCGGATCGTGGAGAGCGGCACCCACGACGAACTGCGGGAGGGATCCGGGCCCTACGCCTCCCTGTGGAAGGCGTGGTCCGGCACCCGCACGGCGACCGCCAAGCCCTCCACGCACCACTCCGACTCCGACTCCGACTCCACCACTGTGGAGGACGACGACTGACGCTCGGCGCTCCCGGACGCGCGGAACGCCTCGCCACAGCGCTCGCCTCCGCGTCGAGGCCGAGTTCAAGACCGCGGCCGCGAAGAACCCCGCGTTCCCCGATTCCACTGCCGTGACGGCCACTCCGTACGAGGGAATCTTCGCCTTCGGCAGGCAGGGCCCCGCCCCCTGGACACCGACGCGATCGTGGCGACACCGCGACGAAGGTGGAGCAGCACGGCGGTAGCCAGTGAACGTATGATCAGCCGATGTCTGACACGACCGAAACCACGCCCGGCTGGCTGACCTCCGACGAGCTCGAACAGGCCCGCGCGCGCATGCCGATCCTGTACGTCGAGGCGGTGCCGGTGCGCGTCGACGACAGCGGCGAAGTCACCAGCATCGGACTGCTGTTGGGCATGGGCCGGGACGGGGCGGTCAGCCGCTCCCTCGTCTCCGGCCGGGTCCTGCACCACGAGCGGGTCCGGGACGCCCTGCTGCGCCACCTGGAGAAGGACCTCGGCCCGGCGGCCCTCCCCCGCGTCCCGGCCTCCCTGCAGCCCTTCACCGTCGCCGAGTACTTCCCGACGCAAGGCTTCACGCCGTTCCACGACCCCCGCCAGCACGCGGTGTCGCTCGCCTACATCGTCCCGGTGGCCGGCGACTGCCGTCCCCGGCAGGACGCTCTCGACCTGGCCTGGTTCAGTCCGCAGGAGGCCTCGTCCGAGATCGTCCAGCACGAGATGCCGGGCGGTCACGGCACCCTCCTCAAGCAGGCACTCGCGCACGCCGGGTGCCTGTCCTGACGGGATCTGACAGCAGGACTTCACGGTAGGGATCTGACGGTAGGGGCCTGACGGATTAGGTAAGGCTCGGCTAAGTTGATCGGCGAGTGCCTTCCCTTCGGAGGCACATCTGCCAAGGAGATCGACGCAGCATGAGCTCAACCATCCGCCGGGCCCGCCGTACCACCGCGATCACCGTGTCGCTCGCCGCAGGAAGCGCCCTGGTCTCGACCGGCACCGCGGGCGCCGAGACCGCGAAGACCGGCTCGCCCAGCGCCTCGGCGCCGATCAGGCAAGGCCTGTACCAGTCCGCGTACTCCGAGCGGAACGACGCGCTCTGGGTGACCTCGTCCGTGGGCATGCCGCCCGCCACCGTCACCGACTCCCGTCTCCTGAAGGTCGATCCGGACACGCTGAAGGTCGAGCAGGCCTACGCGCCACCGGTCACGGACGCGGCCACCGGTGCCGTCGAGTCGGTGTACGGCGTCGCCGTCGACGACGAGCACAACACCGTCTGGACGACCAACACCCGCGACAACTCCGTCGCCGTCTACAGCCAGCGCACCGGCAAGCACCTCGCCACGCTGCCGGACGTGACCCACGCCCGCGAGATAGTCGTCGACGAGCGACGCGACACGGTATGGGCGAGCGCCTTCGGCGACGGCGCCCTCGTCGCGTTCGACTCCGAGACCTTCAAGGAGAAGAAGCGCTTCACCGTCCCGGGCACCGGCCCGACGGGCATCACCGTGAACGAGCGGACCGGTTCGGTGTACGCCGCCGACTACCACGGAGCCCGGATCATCGAAGTCTCCCGCCGCTCCGCGACCCCGCGGTTCATCCCGGCGGGCGAAGGGCCCCTCTCGGTCGCCCTCTCCGCGAACGGCCGCACCGCCTACACCGCCGACCAGACCACCGGCACGGTCACGGTGGTCGACCTGCGCAAGGGTGCGGTCACGCGGTCCGTGCCCACCGGCGGGGGCACCAAGTCCGTGGCCGTCGACCGGCGCTCGGGCCACGTCCTGGCCGTGAACCGCACCACCGCCACCGTCACGATCGTCGACCCGCACAAGGGCGAGGTCGTGAAGTCCGTGGCCACCGGCGCGCATCCCAACCACGTCCACGTGGTCGACGGCCACGCGTACGTGGTCGACAAGTCGGGCTCGGGACCGGCGGGCGAGGACCTCCTGACCCGCGTGCGCCTGCGCCGCTGAGCGGCTCAGGGGGAGTTCACGGCGCCGGGTGCTGCGCCTCTGAGTGATCCGCGGTGCCCGCGCCGTCGTCCGGGTTCCAGTCCAGGAGCCGCACCTTCGCGACGGTCCGTACGTGCCGGCGCATCGCGGCCGCCGCCGACCGGCCGCGGCCTGCCTCGATCGCGTCGAGGATCTCGTGGTGCTGGGCGAGTGACCGGGCGGGGCGCCGGACCTGGCGCAGCGATTCGTTGCGGCTCTCGGTGATCTGCTCGGCGATGGAGCGCATGAACTCGGCGAGCAGCGCGCTGTGCGCGGCCGCGGTCACGGCGGCATGGAAGAGCCGGTCGCCCTCGACGCCATGCTCGCCCGCCTCGATCTCCCGCGCCATGGTGTCGAGGGCGCCCCGCATCGCCCGCAGGTCCTCGTCCGTGCGCCGCTCGGCGGCCAGTTCGGCGAGTTTGGTCTCCAGGGCCTCGCGTGCCTCCAGGACGTCGGGCAGCCGCCGCTTGCGTTCCACGAGCCGCTCGACGGGCTCGGCGTCCAGACTGTCCTTGACCAGGTAGGTCCCGCCACCGTGCCGCACCTCGACCAAGCCCTGCACTTCGAGTACGACGATGGCCTGCTTGACGGAGGCGCGGGACACGCCGAGCCGCTGGGCCAGTTCACGCTCGGGCGGCAGCCGGTCACCGGAGCGCAGGCCGCCTTCCCCGACATAGGAACGCAGCCGGTCGAGCACCTGCTCGTACAACCTCGTCCTGCCCATGGGGCGCAGCGCGTCAGACATCCCAACCCCCCATTTCGGTCCCCGTGCCGATGGATCGGCAGCCTAACAGCGGTCGCCTCGGCGGACGAGTGGCCAAGTGGCTCAGCCAATTTCCGTCCGACCCCTTGACGGCCGAAACCGATACCCCGACGCTGAGTTCCGCCAACAGCCGGATTGGCTCAGCCACTTGGCCACTGCACGGCCCCGACGGCCCCAGGAACGGGAGCCCACGATGTCCGCCGAACTCATCTCCATCCTTGTACTCGTGGTGGTCTTCGTGATCGCCACCACCCGCTCGATCAACATGGGCGCCCTCGCCTTCGCCGCGGCCTTCGCGGTCGGCGAGCTGGTCGCCGACCTCGACGCGGACGGCATCTTCGCCGGCTTCCCCGGCGATCTCTTCGTCGTCCTGGTCGGCGTGACCTATCTGTTCGCGATCGCCCGCGCCAACGGCACCACGGACTGGCTGGTGCACGCGTCCATCCGCCTGGTGCGGGGGCGGATCGCGCTGATCCCCTGGGTGATGTTCGTGATCACCGGGGCGCTGACCGCCATCGGCGCGGTCAGCCCGGCCGCCGTGGCGATCGTCGCCCCGATCGCCCTGAGCTTCGCCGCCCAGTACGGGATAAGCCCGCTCCTGATGGGCGCCATGGTGGTGCACGGAGCCCAGGGCGGCGGCTTCTCGCCCATCAGCATCTACGGTTCGATCGTCAACGGCATCGTGGAGCGCGAGAACCTGCCGGGCAACGAGGTGGCGCTCTTCCTCGCCTCGCTCGTCGTCAATCTCATCATCGCCGGGATCGTCTTCGTCCTCTTCGGCGGGCTGAAGCTGGGCGGTCGCGACAACGGCAAGAGCACCGAAGGGGACGGCACCGAGGAGGCCAAATCAGCCGTCAACGACGCCAGTTCGCGGCTCGATCCGGCCAAGATCGCCACTCTCGCCTCCCTGATCGCCCTCGTCGTCGCCGTACTCGGCTTCGACCTCGACGCCGGCCTGAGCGCCATCACCCTGGCCGTGATCCTGAGCGCGTTCTGGCCGGAGTCCAGCCGCAAGGCCGTCGGCGAGATCGCGTGGTCGACCGTCCTGCTCATCTGCGGTGTGCTGACCTATGTCGGCGTCCTGGAGGAGATGGGCACCATCGACTGGGCCGGTGAGGGCGTCTCCGACATCGGCGTCCCGCTCCTCGCCGCCGTACTGCTCTGCTACATCGGGGCGCTCATCTCCGCGTTCGCCTCCTCCGTCGGGATCATGGGCGCGCTCATCCCGCTCGCCGTCCCGTTCCTGGCCCAGGGCGAGATCGGCGCGGTCGGGATGATCGCGGCGCTCGCCGTCTCCGCGACCGTCGTGGACGTCAGCCCCTTCTCCACCAACGGCGCGCTGGTGCTCGCCGCGGCCCCGGACGTCGACCGGGAGCGCTTCTTCCGGCAGCTGATGGTGTACGGCGGAATCGTGGTGGCCGTCGTGCCCGCTGCGGTGTGGCTCGTCCTCGTGGTGCCAGGATTCGGGTAGGACGAACCCCCGGCAGGTCCAACGCCCGGCGGGCCGCCCCTCTACCCGCCCCTCGACGACTACCAAGGAGACCCGCAGCGTGACTTCTCCCCACCCGCCCCTCTTCCCGGCCCTCGTCGCGGGCCCCGACCTGCCCGCCCTGCGCTTCGGCGAGCGCTCGCTGACGTACGCCGAACTCGCGGCCACGGCCGGTTCCCTGGCCGCCTCGATCGGCTCGGCGCACCGGGTCGCGCTGTGGGCGACGCCGACCCTGGAGACCGCCGTCGGCGTGGTGGCCGCGCTGCTCGCCGGTGTACCCGTCGTGCCGCTGAACCCGAAGACCGGCGAGCGCGAGCTGGGGCACATCGTGGCGGACAGCGCCCCGTCGGTGGTGCTCGCGGCACCTGGCGACGAACTTCCGGCCCCCTTGCGTGCGTTGGAGCGTACGGACATCACGGTCACCGGAAGCACGGTCATCGGCAGCGCGGCGGCGGGAGCGACGGCGCCGGAGCTGCCGGCCGAGCCCGACCCGGAGTCCCCCGCCCTGGTCGTCTACACCTCGGGCACCACCGGACCGCCCAAGGGTGCGGTGCTGCCCCGCCGGGCCCTCAGCTCCACCTTGGACGCGCTGGAGGACGCCTGGCAGTGGACGTCCGATGACGTGCTCGTGCACGGGCTTCCGCTGTTCCATGTGCACGGGCTGATCCTCGGCATCCTGGGGCCGCTGCGCCGGGGCGGCTCGGTGCGGCACCTGGGCCGGTTCTCCATCGAGGGCGTGGCGCACGAACTGGCCCACGGAGCCACGATGTTGTTCGGCGTCCCCACCATGTATCACCGCATCGCGGAGGCGCTGCCCGCCGACCCGGGGCTCGCCAAGGCCCTGTCCGGCGCGCGGCTCCTGGTCTCGGGGTCGGCCGCACTGCCCGTCCACGACCACGAGCGGATCGCGTCGGCGACGGGACGCCGGGTGATCGAGCGGTACGGCATGACGGAGACCCTGATGAACACGAGTGTGCGGGCCGACGGCGAACCCCGCGCCGGGACCGTAGGGGTCCCGTTGGGCGGTGTGGAGCTGCGGCTCGTGGACGAGGCGGGCACCGAGACGTCAGACCCCCTGGAGGTCGGCGAGATCGAGGTGCGCGGCCCGAATCTGTTCACCGAGTACCTGAACCGTCCGGACGCCACCACGGCCGCCTTCACCGCCGACGGCTGGTTCCGCACCGGCGACATGGCGGTGCGCGACGACGACGGGTACGTACGCATCGTCGGCCGCAAGGCCACCGACCTCATCAAGAGCGGCGGCTACAAGATCGGCGCGGGTGAGATCGAGAACGCCCTCCTGGAGCACCCGGCCGTACGGGAGGCCGCCGTGACGGGCGAGCCGGACGACGACCTGGGCGAGCGCATCGTCGCCTGGATCGTCCCGACCGACCCCGAACAGCCGCCTTCGCAAGGGGACTTGGCGGACCACGTGGCCGCCCAACTCGCCCCGCACAAGCGCCCGCGGGCCGTGCGCTACCTGACGGAGCTCCCCCGCAACGACATGGGGAAGATCATGAAGCGGTCCCTCCATGCCTGAGCCGGCCCCCGCCCGCCAGACCGCTCGGGCTGCCGTCGCAGGCGTGGCCGATGAGGGCAGCTTTCATGAACTCGCCTATCCCGAGGGCGAGTTCAGCGTTCGTGGACGGGACGGCCCGCTTGCCTGGCATGGATACGCCGACTCCCGCGCCCGCGCTGAGGAGCGCACCGGCGAGCGGGAGTCGGTGGTCTGCGGGACCGCCTCCGTCGGCGGCACCCCGGCGGTGATCGTCTCCTTCGAGTTCGGCTTCCTGGGCGGCTCGCTCGGCGAACGCACCGGAGACCGTCTGGAGGCCGCACACCGTCACGCCCGGGAGCACCGGCTGCCCGTCGTCTCGCTGATCGCGACGGGCGGCAGCCGTATGCAGGAGGGCATGCGCGCCCTGGTCCAACTGCAGCGCGTGGCACGGCAGTCCGAGCTCACCGGCGCGGCGGGCCTGCCCCGGATCGCGGTCCTGCGCGATCCGACCACGGGCGGCGGCTGGGCCACTCTGGGCGCGGGGGCCGACCTGATCCTCGCGCTGCCCGGCAGCCAGGTCGGCTTCGCCGGATCCCGGGTACGGCCGCAGGACGCGGACCCGGCGGCGTACACCGCCGAGGCACAGCTGGCGGTGGGCGCGATCGACGATGTCGTACGCCCCGAGGAACTGCGCGAGGCTCTGGCGCTGCGCCTCAGACTGCTGTCCGCGCACGCTCCGGACACGGACGGCCTCGGCGGGACGGCCGCGCCCACAGCCCCCGAGCCCCCCGCCGCGCTCGGCGGCACCGCCCTGCCCGCCACCGGCTGGGAGGCCGTCAGCCGTGCCCGTGCCGCCGAACGACCGCGCGCCGACGCCTACTTGGACGCGTACTTCACCGAGCGCGCACCGCTGCGCGGCGACCGGTGCGGGGGCACGGACCCGGGGATGCTCTGCGGGTTCGGGTGGCGCGAGGGGCGGGCGGTCGCCTACGCGGCGCAGGGCGGGACGGCGACGACGCCTGCCGGGTACCGCACCGCGGCCCGTCTTGTCCGGCTCGCGGGGCGGCTCGGCATTCCCGTGCTCACGCTCGTCGACACTCCGGGGGCCGCCAACGACGCGGAGGCCGAGCGGGCGGGTGCGGGCGCCGCGATCGCCGATCTCTTCGCCGCCATCGCCGCGGCGCCGGTGCCTGTCACCTCACTGGTGATCGGCGAGGGCGGCTCGGGCGGCGCGCTCGCCCTGGCTGCGCCGGGCAACCTCTGGGCCACGCCGGACAGCTACTTCTCGGTCATCGCCCCGGAGCAGGCCACCGCGATCCTCAAACGGGGGCAGGAAGAGACCCGTGCGACGACGGAGCAACTGCGTCTGCGGCCACAGGACTTGGTCGACCTCGGCGTGGCACGAGGGATCGTGACGGCAGGTGACAGGAGCCGTCACGGCGGCCCGTCGTCCGCCCCCTCGACGACCTGAGCCGCCCTGCGCAGACAGATCTCGGGGAGTTCGGGGGCGCAGCGGATCCAGTCCGCGGTGTCGACACCGGCGATGACGCCCGCGGTCCACATGGTGGCAAGGAGACGGGTCGCCAGGTCGCGCTCCGCGCCCCTGGCCACTCGCAAGGACGTCGTCCAGACCCACGATGCGCAGCACCGCGCGAGCCGCTCTGCGCGACACGACCACCGACGCCGATTTCAAGGCCTGACAGCAGTACGCCCATCCGCTCGGCGAACTTCAGCAGGGCCGTCCAACGCACCGGCGGTTCTTACGGACCCGTGACGGAGCCCCGTCGGTGATCGTCACACCGGCGCGGCGCGCCTAGCGTGGGCCGCATGCGCGTACTTGTCACCGGCGGCGCCGGGTTCATCGGATCGCACGTGGTCGAAGCCCTCTCGGAACGCGGGCACGAAGTGGCGGTGCTCGACGCCCTGCTGCCTTCCGCCCACGCTCGGCCGCCGCGACCGCCCGCCGGGCAGCGGTGGACGGTCGCCGACGTCCGGGACCGTGACGCGGTGCGCGACGCGCTGCGCGGGGTGGACGCGGTCTGTCACCAGGCGGCGATGGTGGGGCTCGGCAAGGACTTCGCGGATGCCCCCGAGTACGTCGGCTGCAACGACCTGGGCACGGCCGTCCTGCTCGCCGCGATGGCCGAGTGCGGGGTACGGGATCTCGTGCTCGCGGGGTCGATGGTGGTGTACGGGGAGGGGCGGTACGCGTGCGCCCGGCACGGGGTCGTCAGGCCGGGACCGCGTGCGGCGGCCGACTTGGACGCGGGGCGCTTCGAGCCGCTCTGTCCCGACTGCGGAGCCGAGTTGGCCCCCGGCCTGGTGGCCGAGGACGCACCCGCCGATCCGCGCAATGTGTACGCCACGACCAAGCTGGCACAGGAGCATCTGGCCGCCGCGTGGGCACGGGCCTGCGGTGGCCGCGCGGTGTCGCTGCGCTACCACAACGTGTACGGCCCCGGCATGCCCCGCGACACCCCGTACGCCGGTGTGGCCTCGTTCTTCCGGTCCTCCCTTGAGTGCGGCCGGGCGCCCCAGGTCTTCGAGGACGGCCGCCAGCGGCGGGACTTCGTGCACGTACGAGATGTGGCGGCGGCCAACGCGCTGGCGCTGGAAGCGGTGCGCGACCGGGAGGCGGGGGCGTTCGCGGCGTACAACACGGGCAGTGGGGATCCGCACACCGTCGGGGAGATGGCCCACGAACTGGCGCGGGCGTTCGGCGGCCCCGCCCCGGAGGTGACGGGTGAGTACCGCCTTGGGGACGTACGCCATGTCACGGCGGACTCGGGGCGGCTGCGGGCGGAGTTGGGGTGGCGGGCCGAGGTGGACTTCGCCGAGGGGATGGCGTCCTTCGCGAAGGCTCCGCTGCGGGGGTAGCCCGCAGCGTGCTCCGGCTGAGCGGCGGCTATGCCCGCGCCGTCGGCAGTGTGACCTCGAAGCGGCAGCCGCCCGCCACGTTGCGGACGGCCGCCCGGCCCTGGTGGGCCTCGACGATGCCGCGCACGATCGCGAGGCCGAGGCCCGCGCCCGCCGGGGGTGTGCGGGACTGGCTGCCGCGCCAGCCGGTGTCGAAGACGCGGGACAGGTCCTCTTCGGGGATGCCGCCGCAGCCGTCGGTCACGGACAGGACCACGCCTTCCGGGGAGCGCTCGGCGGCCACGGCGACGGTTCCGTCGGCCGGTGTGCGGCGGATCGCGTTGATCAGGAGATTACCCAGGACGCGGCTCATCTCCTTGCTGTCGACCTCCACCGGGAGGGCCTCGACGTTGTCGCCGACGAGACGGACCCGGTGTTCGCGGGCGAGCGGGTCGACGCCCGCGAGCGCGTCGCCCACCAGGTCGTAGACGGAGATCCGCGAGGGTGAGAGGGCCAGCGCGCCCGCGTGGATGCGGGAGAGCTCGAAGAGGTCTCCGACCATGGAGTTGAGGCGTTCGACCTCGGTACGGATCTGGCGCAGATAACGCTCCGGTTCGGCCGCCACACCGTCCTCCAGCGCCTCGGACATGGCCCGCAGCCCGGCCAGTGGGGTGCGCAGGTCGTGCGAGATCCAGGCCACGAGTTCACGCCGGGAGCGTTCGAGCGCCCGCTCGCGCTCGCGTGACGCGGCGAGCTTGACGCTGGTCGACTCCAATTCCCTGGTCAATGCCGCCAGTTCGGCGCTGCCGGGTTCGGTCGGCGCGGCGAAACTGCCGCCGTCGCCGAAGGAGCGGGCCGCCAGGGTCAGGGCCTTGCTGCGGGCGACCACCCAGCGGCCGAGGAGCAGCGCGGTGACGAGCGAGACCACGGCCGCCATCGCCACGACGATGGTGACCACCTTGAGGTCGTGCGGCGAGAGGAACATCTCCCAGGCCACCGCGAGCGTTCCGGCCAGCATCGCGAGCACCGCGACGGCCGCCACGACGGTCATCGCCACCGTGAGGGAGCGGTGCCGCAGCATGCGCAGTGCCCAGGCGCCCAGGAGCCCGGCGCTCGCGGCGCCCAGGAAGGCGAAGAGGGCGATGAGGAGGATGTCCTGCATGGGGGGGTTCAGCCTTCGGCTCGGGGCGGATCACTGGCATTCGGGTCACCGGCGCCCGGCGGGGCCTCTCGGGCCTCTCCCTCGCCCGGCTCGTCGAGGCGGTATCCGAGGCCCCACACCGTCTGGATCAGCCGCGGCCTTGCCGGGTCGTCCTCGACCTTGCCACGCAGCCTGCGGATGTGGACGGTGACCGTGGACAGGTCGCCGAACTCCCAGCCCCACACCTCCCGCATCAGCTCCTCCCGCCCGAACGCCTGCCCCGGATGACGCAGCAGGAAGGCGAGGAGGTCGAACTCGCGCAGCGTGAGGGCGAGTTCGGCGCCGCCCTTCGTCGCGCGGCGCGCCACCGGGTCCACCCACAGGCCCGCGGCCCCCAGCGTGACGGCGGCCTCGGGGGCGCGGGCCGCGCTACTGCGGCGCAGCACCGATCCCACCCTCAGGACCAGTTCACGCGGGCTGAAGGGCTTCGTGACGTAGTCGTCGGCCCCCACCTCCAGGCCCAGGATCCGGTCGTCCTCGTCACCGCGGGCGGTGAGCATGATGACCGGCACCGGACCCTTGGCGCGCAGGCGGCGGCAGACCTCCAGGCCGTCCATGCCGGGCAGCATCAGATCGAGGACGACCAGATCGGGCCGGAACACTCCGGCGCGGTCCAGTGCCCCGGGGCCGTCCTCGGCACGGTCGACCGTGTAGCCGCCACGCTCCAGGTAGCCGGCGACGACCTCGGCGACAGTCGGATCGTCGTCCACGACGAGCACGCGAGGCACGTGATCCTGCGGTGAGGGCTGCATACGACAAGAGTCGCACCTCGTACGGAGACTTGCCGGTCAGGGCCGCTTCCGGTTGCCGACGTCCGTGTTTCGTAAGAACCTCAAGTCCGATATGTCTGGTTCGGCTTCGTAGGGTGAGTCACATGACCCCCTCCCCCTCCGTTGAACCCGATGCGCCTGACGCGCCGGACGCGCGCGCCGTTCGGGTCGATGTCGTCCTGCCCTGCCTCGACGAGGCCGCCGCGCTGCCGTGGGTCCTGGAACGTGTCCCCGATGACTGGCGGGCCGTCGTCGTCGACAACGGCTCGACCGACGGCTCGCCGGACATCGCCCGGACCCTGGGCGCCACCGTCGTACAGGAGTCGCGGCGCGGCTTCGGGGCGGCCTGCCACGCGGGCCTCACCGCCTCCGACGCGGACATCGTGTGTTTCTGCGACTGCGACGCGTCCCTCGATCCGGGGCTGCTGCGGACCTTCGTACGCAGGGTGACGGACGGAGAGGCCGATCTGGTCGTCGGACGGCGCCGCCCGCAGGGACGCGGCGCCTGGCCGCCGCACGCGCGGGCGGGCAATCTGGCGCTCGCCCGGATGCTGCGGCGGCGCACCGGCGTACGCCTGCACGACCTGGGCCCGATGCGGGCGGCGCGGCGCGAGGGGCTGCTCGGGCTCGGCCTGACCGACCGGCGCAGCGGATACCCGCTGCAGATGGTCGTGCGGGCCGCCGACGCCGGCTGGCGGATCGAGGAACGCGACGTGCCGTATCTGCCGCGCGAAGGGAAGTCGAAGGTCACCGGCACGTGGCTCGGGACGTGGCACGCGGTGCGCGACATGCGGGCCGTGCTCGCTGAGCCACCTCGCACGGCCGCCGTCCCCCGCTCGGGGCGCGCGTCGGGCGGTGCCCTGTGAGCGCGTACGGCACGACCACCCTGCTCGTCATCGCCAAGGAGCCGCTGCCGGGGCGGGTGAAGACCCGCCTCACGCCGCCCTACACCCCGAAAGAGGCCGCCGAGTTGGCCGCGGCCTCGCTCGCCGACACCCTCGACACCGTGCTCGCGGCCCCCGCACGCCGCCGCGTCCTGGTCCTCGACGGGCGGCCGGGGCCCTGGCTGCCCTCCGGCATCGAGGTGGTCCCCCAGTGCGCGGGCGGCCTGGACGAGCGGCTCGCCGCGGCGTTCGCCGGCTGCGCCGGGCCCGCCCTCCTGGTCGGCATGGACACCCCGCAGATCACCCCCGGCCTCCTCGCCCCGGCGCTCGGCCCTGACGCCTGGCAGGACTGCGACGCCTGGTTCGGCCCCGCCGTCGACGGCGGGTTCTGGGCGCTCGGCCTGGCCGACCCCGATCCGGAACTCCTGCGCGGCGTCCCGATGTCCAGGCCCGACACCGGCGCCCTGCAACGGGCCCGGCTCACGGGCGCCGGGCTGAAGGTGCGCGACCTGCCCCCGCTGCGCGACGTCGACACGGCCGGCGACGCCGGGAAGGTCGCCGCCGCCGCGCCGGAAAGCCGTTTCGCCGCCACGCTCGCCCGCCTCGCGACGGCGGCCGGGCACGCGAGCCGGGGCGGCGGCCGATGAGCACAGCGCCTCCGGACACGAGCCCGCGCAGCACGGCGACGGCCGCACCCTGGCGTGCCGACCCGTACACCAACGCCCTGCGCAACGGCCACGGCCCCTTGTTCCTGCGCCGCAGCGACGGCTGGCTGCTGCCCCTGGACGTCGAGCGCTGGTGCGCGAGCGCCGACGCCGCGGACCTGTCCGCGCTGCGCCGCTGCGAGGGCAGTGTCCTCGACATCGGCTGCGGCCCCGGCCGCCTGGTGGCCGGGGCGGCGGCCCGAGGCCATCGCGTCCTGGGTGTCGACGTCAGCCAGGCAGCCGTCGACCACACCCTGCGGCTGGGCGGCACCGCGCTGCTGCGCTCGGTCTTCGACGCGCTGCCGGGCGAGGGACGCTGGGGGACGGCCCTGCTCATCGACGGCAACGTGGGGATCGGGGGCGACCCCACCGCACTGCTCCGACGCGTCGCCCAACTCCTCGCGCCTGACGGCCTCCTGATCGCCGAGACCGTACAACTGGACGTCGACGAACGGGTGGAGGTGCACGTCGACGACGGGGGCGGCGCACCGGGCGAACTGTTCCCCTGGGCCCGCCTCGGCACCCTCGCGCTACTGCGCCACGCCCGTCCGCTCGGCTGGCACCCGGCCGATCAGTGGAGCACCGACGGCCGTTCCTTCCTCGCGCTGCGCCGCCCGCGCCGCGTCTGAAGCACCCGGCACAGCGCGGATCCCGCGAACAGCACGGCCGTGACGGCCAGCCAGCGGATGAGGAAGACTCCGGCGGGGAGCCCGGTGGCGGACTCGTAGCGCTCGACCTGCCCGGTGACGAGCGGGAACCACACCAGGAGCAACAGCCCGGACAGGAATGCCGGAACGCGTACGAAGTTGATCCACCCCCCGCGGTCCTGCTCCCCGCGGCCCTGCCCCTCACTGTTCCGCTCCCCACTGTTCCGCTCCCCGTGATCGAGCCGCCTCCCGGCGGCCCGCAGCGCCCGGTCGACGAGTGCGTACGCGGGCACGAACAGCAGATCGTGCACCAGCGCCGCACCCACGAACCAGACGGCGATCAGCAGCCAGTCGCCCTCCAGGAGGCGCACCCCCGCATACCCGGCGAGCGCGAACGAGGCGAGCAGTACGAGGAGTTGCAGCGGGCCCTCGCCGTACCACCGCCGGAGGCGGTCGGTCAGACCGGTCATCACAGCTCCCCGAAGGTCAGACGGGACACCCATTTGGTGTTGAGCACGCCGGGCGCGGCCGGAACGATGATCCGTGCCGGATAGCCGTGGTCCGGCGACAGGTCCTCCCCGTTGACGTGCAGCGCGAGGAGGGAGCGCGGATCGCGGACCTGGTTGTCGCGCAACGCGGCCTTGCGGAAGGCTCCGCGCCGCTGCAGGGACTCCACCAGGACGCCCGGCGGATCCTCCTCGAACCCGGCGAGCGCCGCGAGGTCGCGCAGCCGCACGCCGCGCCACCACTGGTCCGACGTCGACCAGCCCTCCACACACGCGATGGGCAACGCGGCGCTGTGCAGCGGAAGTTGGAGCAGGTCGGCGCGGGACAGCGTGACGTCTCCCCGCGAACCACCGCCGACGACCAACCGCCACAGCTCGCCCGTGTCCCGTTGCTCGATGCCCACCCCCGCGGCCGTCTTGTTGATCTGGAAGCCGTTCGGCCCGCTGCCCGGATCCTCGCCGCCGTGCGGGGCGAACAGCGCGGCGCGGCGCAGGGGTCCGTCGAAGTTCTGCCCCGCGGTCGTCACGAACAGCAGGGCGGAGCCCGCACCGACCATGCCGAGCGCGCCCCGCCGCGACACGGTCGGTTCAGCGGGCCGGGTCGCCACGAGCCCCTCCGCGTCGGTCGGCTCGGGACGCGGATCCCGCAGTCTTTCGCGCCACCCCTGCTCGCGCAGCACCCGTACGACCTGGGGCATGCGCAGCACGACATGCGCCACGAACGCGCCGAAGAACACCCAGGCGCCGTAGAAGTGCAGCGGATAGAACGAGCCGGGGAAGAGGTACTCCAGCTGGACGTTGAGGACACCGGTGACGAACTCGAACAGCGCGCCACCGACCAGCAGGAGCAGCGACACCCGCTCGAGGGCGTGCCCCACCGACCGAGCCGGAGGCAGCGCGAAGAGCTTGGGGATCACCGACCAGAGCTTCGCCAGCAACACCGGGATGAGCGTGATCCCGACCGTGACGTGCAGGCCCTGGTTGAGGCGGTAGAGCCAGTGCGGGTCGGTCGGCCAGTCGAAGAGGTAGAAGCCGAGGAGGCCCTTGTCCGGTGTCTTGTCGTTGACCGGTGACAGATTCGGGTTGTACGCGGCGTACGACAGCAGGCCGGTCACGAACAGCATGGTGACACCGGCCAGCAGTACGACGCCGAGCACCGAGGTGAGCCACGGCCCGCGCAGCGGACTGCGCCAGAAACCGGGGGCGGCGGGAGTGGTGACATGTGGTGCGGGGGGCATGGACCGACCGTATGCCGGACCCTGTCCCCCAGCGGGCCCACGACTCATGACGAAACGCTGACGTCGTCCCTCGAAGCCCCGTCACTCGCTCCACCTGCGCCTACCGTGCAGTCGTGAGCACCACAGACCACACAGGCCGCCGCCGTGACCTGGCCGCGGCCGGCATCGCGGCGCTGCTCGTCGCCGTGGCCGTCGTCGTCGGCTCCTCCATCGAGCGCACGGACGGCACCCTGCACCTCAACTGGCCGCCCCTGTACGCCGAATGGGACCCCCACGTCGGGCCGGGCACTCCTGCCGCCCTCATCGTCGCCGTCGCGGTGATCGCGTACGCCCCCGCCCTAGCCGCCCGGCTCTCCTGGCGGGCACTTCTCCTCACCGCCTGGGCCGCTTCGATGGCGTGGATCTGGTCGCTGGCGCTGATCGACGGCTGGCACCGGGGCGTGGCGCGGCGGCTCACCACCAAGTACGAGTACCTCCAGGTCATCGACCGCTTCGAGGACATCCCCGCGACGCTGCGGGACTTCACGCGGCACATCCTGATCGACTCCCCCGGCCACTGGCCCGCGCACACCGCGGGCCATCCGCCGGGTGCCACCCTCACCTTCGTCCTCCTCGACCGGATCGGCCTGGGCGGCGGCGCCTGGGCCGGGGCCTTCTGCATCACGGCGGGGAGCACGGCCGTGGCGGCCGTCCTGATCACGCTGCGCACGCTGGCGGACGAGTCGAGCGCCCGCCGGGCGGCACCCTTCCTCGTCCTGGCCCCGGCCGCCATCTGGGTCGGCGCCTCCGCGGACGGTTACTTCGCCGCCGTCACGGCCTGGATGATCGCCCTGCTGGCGCTCGCGGCGACGCGCACGGTCCGCTCCCCCGCCGCGGCGGCGCTCGGTTCAGGCCTGCTGTTCGGCCTGACGTGTTACCTCTCGTACGGCCTGACGCTGTTCGCCGTTGTCGCCGCCGCCGTCCTGCTGATCACCCGCACCCTGCGCCCGCTCCCGCTCTTCCTGGCCGGTGCGGCCCTCGCCCCGCTCGTCTTCACCCTGGCGGGCTTCGACTGGTGGGAGGCGTACCACCTGCTCGTCGAGCGCTACTACCAAGGGGCGGGCGGCATCAGGCCTTACGGCTACTTCGTGTGGGCCAACCTCGCCTGCACGGTGCTGGTCACCGGCCTCGCGACGGCGGCAGGACTCCGCAGGACGGCGGCATCCGCACCCGGCGCGATCAGCCGTATGCGCACCGGCCGGACGACTCCTGCCGACCGCCTGACCACACTCGTCCTGGCCGCCCTCCTCGCCCTGCTGGCCGCCGACCTCTCCGGCATGAGCAAGGCGGAGACCGAACGCATCTGGCTGCCCTTCGCGACGTTCCTCCTCGCGGCGACGGCGTTTCTGCCCGCCCCGGGCCGACGCCACTGGCTCACCGCGCAGGCCGTACTGGCACTCGCGATCAATCACCTGCTGTTCACGGGTTGGTGAGCTCGCGATGCACAGGGCAGCCCCACGGCGCCGACCGGCCGCGGGCAGGGCGTCGACCTCGGTGCCGAGGTCCTTGACGAGCATCGGCACGCCCCGCAGCGGGCCGTCCGGCAGACCTGCGGCCACCTCGGCGCGGGCAGCGTCGGTGCGGGGGTGGACCACCGCGCCGAGTCACGGGTCACGCTCCTCGATGCGGGCGATCGCCTCCTCTGTGACGGCCTGGGCGTCCCGCTCTCCCTCCTGACGGCCGCGGCGGTGGAGACGGCGTCCGGGCTTCTCACGCCACATACCCCTCGGGCTTGCCCCAGCTCGTGCGGCGGGTGGTGCCGCGGTCGACGAGGACGCAGCGGGTTCCGGTGAAGTTGGTCGGCATGCACTTGTTGCAGTGGATGCACAGGGACGGCGTGTCGGCGTTCTTCTGCAGGCGGTTGATCAGGTCGGGCTCCCGCAGCAGCGCCCTGGCCATCGCCACGAACTCGAAGCCCTCCCGCATCGCCAGGTCCATGACCGGCTTGTCGGTGATGCCGCCGAGCAGGATCATCGGCAGGTCCACGGCGGCCCGTATCTGGCGGGTGTCCTCCAGGAGATAGGCGTCCCGGTAGGGGTAGCTGTGCAGGAACCGCTTGCCGACCGCCTGCACACCGAGCTTGATCGGCTGCGGCATGACGTCGGCGAACTCCTTGAGCGGGGCGTCGCCCTTGAAGAGGTACATCGGGTTGAGGAGGGAACTGCCCGCCGTCATCTCCAACGCGTCGACGGTGCCGTCCTGTTCGAGCCACTGCGCGACCGGGATGGCCTCGTCGAGCCAGAAGCCGCCCGGCACCCCGTCGTCCATGTTCATCTTCGCGATGACCGCGATCCGGCCGCCGACCGCCTCCCGTACCGCCTGCATGATCTCGCGGGCGAACCTGGCCCGGTTCTCCAGGCTGCCGCCGTAGGCGTCGGTGCGGCGGTTGATCTTGGGGCTGAGGAAAGAGCTTGCCAGGTAGTTGTGGCCCAGGTGCACCTCGACGGCGTCGAAGCCCGCGTCGATCGCGCGGCGTGCGGCCTCCGCGTGGGCCTCGGTGATGCGCCGGATGTCCGTGACGGACACCTCCTGCGCCCAGCTCAGCGAGGTGGCGTGGAAGCGTTTCGAAGGGGAGAGCGCCGGGGCGCCGTTGGCCTTGGGGCTCGCGACGGGGCCGCCGTGACCGATCTGCGCGGAGACCGCGGCGCCCTCGGTGTGCACGGCATCGGTGAGGCGGCGCAGACCCGGCATCGCCTCGTCGGTCCAGTGGATCTGGTGCCGATCGGTCCGCCCCTCCTTGGCGACCGCGCAGTACGCGACGGTCGTCATGCCGACGCCGCCGCGCGCGTACGCCACATGGAAGTCCACCAGTTCGCGGGTGACCAGGGACTTGTGGCTCAGTCCCTCGTACGTCGCGGCCTTGATGACGCGGTTGCGGAGCTGGAGCGGGCCGATCGTGGCGGGCGCGAAGACATCGGGGGCCGCGGGCTCGGGGCGGCCGGGCTGCTCGGGGCGGCCGGGCTGCTCGGGGCTGGTCGTCATGGAAGGGTCCTCCTGGACTCGACGTAGTGGCAGGCGATCCGGTGTCCGGGGGCGATCTCCCGGAGGGCGGGGGCCTCTTCGGCGCACCGGTCGGTGGGCAGCGGGCACCGGGTGCGGAACCGGCAGCCTGACGGCGGATCGATCGGCGAGGGCAACTCGGCCGCCATGGCGGCCGGTCCCCCGGTCCCACCGGCGTGCTCGGTGGTTCCTCCCGTGCGGCTGCGCTGGGCCTCGGGCAGCGAGGCGAGCAGCAGTCGGGTGCACGGGTGGACGGCTTCCCGGTGCAGACCGTCGGACGGCAGCGTCTCGCGGACCTTGCCGAGGTACATGACCAGGGCCTGGTCGCTGATGTTCTTCACGACGGACACGTCGTGGGCGATGAACACCGTGCTGAGGCCGCGCTCCCTGGTCGTGGTCTGCAGGAGGTTCAGGATCTGGGCCTGTACCGACACGTCCAGGCTGGAGACGGGCTCGTCGCAGAGCAGCATCTGCGGGTCGAGCATCAACGTCCATGCGGTTCGAGGACGGTCGCGAGCGCGATGAGCAGGATCAGCGGGGGCACGGCGAGCTGCGAGTTCATGGCGACGCCCACCACCCGGTCGACCGACTTCTGGAAGTAGCCGGCCACGATCCCCACGGCCCCGCCGACGACCGTGCCCACGACGACGGCCGTCAGCGCGATCAGCCTGTACGACGGGGTGCGGGGCGTACCGGCCGAAGATGGCGTGTGATCTCACGGCCTGGCCTCTTTGGGCAGGCCGAGGACGCGCTCGGCGATGATGTTCCGCTGGATCTCGTTCGATCCGGCATAGATGGTGTCGGAGCGCGAGAACAGGAACAGGCGCTGCCAGTCGTCGAGGTCGTAGGGCCCGCCGGCGGCGACCATGCCGCCGGCCCCGCAGACGTCCATGGCGAGTTCGCCGAGTTCGCGGTGCCACGTGGCCCAGAAGATCTTGCCGATGGAGGCCTCGGGTCCGGGTGCGCCCGCGGCGACGCCGTCCAGCATCCGCAGGGCGTTGAAGCGGATGGTCTCAAGGCCCGTCCAGGCGCGGGCGAGCCGGTCGCGGATCAGCGGATCGCGGACTGCGCCGTTGCTCCGGGCCAGAGCGATCAGCGCCTCCAATTCCTGGCGGAAGCCGACCTGTTGGCCGAGCGTGGAGACCCCGCGCTCGAAGCCGAGGGTCGCCATGGCGATCTTCCACCCCTCGCCGGGGGCGCCGACGACATGGCCGAGGTCGGTGCGGGCGCCGTCGAAGAACACCTCGTTGAACTCGGATGTGCCGGTCAGCTGGGCGATCGGGCGGATGTCGACGCCGGGCTGATCGAGGGGGACCAGGAGATACGAGAGGCCCTGGTGGCGGCGCGATCCCGGTTCGGTGCGGGCCACGACGAAGCACCAGTGGGACTCGTGGGCGAGCGAGGTCCAGGTCTTCTGGCCCGTCACCACCCAGTCCTTGCCGTCCCGTTCCGCTCGGGTCCGGACGTTCGCCAGGTCCGATCCCGCGTCCGGTTCGCTGTAACCCTGGCACCACAGTTCCTCGACGGCGACGATCGGCGGCAGGAAGCGGGCCCGCTGCTCGGGCGTGCCGAAGGCCACCAGGGTCGGCCCGAGCAGTTGCTCCCCGATGTGGTTCACCCGGGCGGGGGCGCGGGCCAGCGCGTACTCCTCGTGGAAGGCGACCTGCTGCTCCAGGGTCGCGCCCCGGCCTCCGTGCTCCTCGGGCCAGCCCACGCAGGTCCAGCCCTCGGCCGCCATGTGGCGCTCCCAGGCGAGGCGTTCGTCGAACGCCTCGTGCTCCCTGCCGGGGCCGCCGCGGCCACGCAGGTCCGCGAACTCGCCCGTGAGGTGGGTGGAAAGCCAGCCGCGGATCTCGGCGCGGAACTCCTCGACGCTGCTCATGGCAGTACGTTAATCTACCAAACACTTGTTAGGGAAGGAGGGGCGGATGTCCACTGCCCACGACGAACCGGTGCGCTACGAAAAGCGGGGCCCGGTCGCGACGGTCACCATGAACCGGCCCGAATACCGCAACGCACAGAACTCAGCGATGACGTACGCCCTCGACCGGGCCTTCTACGGCGCGGCGGACGACAGCGAGATCAAGGTCGTCGTACTCGCCGGAGCGGGCACGCACTTCTCGGCGGGCCACGACATCGGCACCCCCGAGCGCGATGCCCATCTGCCCTTCGAGCGCAGGGCCGGACTGCGGTGGGACCACTCGGACAAGGCGGGCGCGGAGAGCCGCTTCGCCCGCGAGTCCGAGGTCTATCTGGGCATGTGCCGCCGCTGGCGCGAACTACCCAAGCCGGTGATCGCGTCGGTGCGGGGTGCGTGCGTGGCGGGCGGCCTGATGCTCGCCTGGGTGTGCGACCTGATCGTCGCATCGGACGACGCCTTCTTCGCCGACCCCGTGGTCCGCATGGGCATCCCCGGCGTCGAGTACTTCGCCCACCCCTGGGTGATGCCGCCCCGTATCGCCAAGGAGTTCCTGTTCACGGGCGACCGGATGAGCGCCCGGCGGGCGTACGAGGTGGGCATGGTCAACCGGGTGGTGCCGAGCGATGAACTGGACGCGTCCGTCCATGAGTTGGCGGCCCGCATCGCCGAGATGCCGCGGATGGGGCTCGCCCTGACCAAGCGCGCCGTCAATCAGGCCGAGGACCTGCAAGGCCTGCACACAGGCATGGACTCGGTGTTCGGGCTCCACCACCTCGCGCACGCGCACAACGCCGAGACCGCGCCCGACGCGCTCGGCGGCATGGACATCCGCGCGATGAAGGAGGCGGGAGCCGGGTGAGGACCACCGAGGAGCAGGATGAACTGCGCTCTGCCGTAAGGGCGTTGCTGGAGCGCGAGCAGGGTCCCGCCGCCTGGGTGCCGCTGGCCGAGCAGATCGGCGTGGCCGGTCTGGCCGTGCCCGAGGAGTACGGCGGCGCGGGCGGCGGCGCACGGGACGTACAGGTCGTCATGGAGGAGCTGGGGCGGTACCTGAGTCCCGTGCCGTTCCTCGGCTCGTCGGTGCTCGCGGCGGGCGCGCTGCTCGCATCGGGCGACGACTCGGCGTGCGCCCGGCTGCTGCCGCCGATCGCCGACGGCCGCTCGGTGGGGCTGCTCGCCTGGGCCGAACAGGGCTCCTGGGAGCCGGAGTCCGTGCGTGCCGAGGCAGTGCCGGGGCCGGGCGGCGGCTGGCTGGTCACCGGGACCAAGGAACACGTACTGGACGCCGACGGCGCGGATCTGCTGCTGGTCGCGGCCCGCACCGGCGTCGGGATCTCGCTCTTCGAGGTGCCGGTGGACGGGGCAGGTGCCCACCGTGAGCCGGTGGTGACGATGGATCAGACCCGGCCACAGGCCCGATGGGTGCTGTCCGATGCCGCGGCACGTCTGGTCGGCACCGACGGGGACGGGCACCGGGTGCTCTCGCACGTACGGGACCTCGCCTGTGTCGCTCTCGCGGGCGAGCAGACCGGGGCGGCCGGGCGCTGTCTGGAGCTGACCGTCGAACACGTGCTGCAGCGCGTCCAGTTCGGTCGGCCGATCGGCTCCTTCCAGGCCGTCAAGCACCGCCTCGCGGATGCGTACGTCCTGGTGGAGTCGGCGCGTTCGGCGGCGCTCGGCGCGGCCTTCGCCGCCGACGAGGATCCGGCCGCGCTGCCGCGCCTGGCCGCGGTCGCGGGGTCCGTGTGCTCCGAGGCCTTCTCGGCGGTGGCGGCCGAGATGATCCAGCTGCACGGCGGGATCGGCATCACCTGGGAGCACGACGCCCACCGCTACTTCAAGCGGGCGCACGGCTCGTCACAGCTCTTCGGCCCGGCGGCCCGGCACCGGGAGCGGCTCGGCGCCGAACTCGGCCTGCTGCCCGCATGACCGGCCCCGGACATCTGGACCCCGACATCGAACCCGCGACTTCGCCCCCCGACATCGGACCCCGACATCGGACCCCGAGCATCAGAAAGGACGGGACATGGACATCGACAACCCGCTGGACTTCACCGGACGCGTGACGCTGGTCACCGGCGGTACGAAGGGCATCGGGGCGGCGATCGCCGGGGCGTTCCTCGACGCCGGCGCGGAGGTCGTCGTCTGCGGGCGCGGCGCTCCGCCGTCGCCGCCCCGCGGGGGCGGACGGGAGGCGGTGTTCCTGCCGTGCGACGTCCGTGACCCCGCGGCGGCGGCCGCTCTGGTCGACGCCACGGTGGAGCGGTTCGGCCGCCTCGACGTACTGGTCAACAACGCGGGCGGCTCACCCGACGCCGATGCGGCCACCGTCTCGCCCCGCTTCGTCGAGAAGATCGTCGCCCTCAATCTCCTCGCCCCGTTCTATGTCGCGCAGGCCGCCAACAAGGTCATGCGGGAGCAGGAGAGCGGCGGCACAGTGATCAACATCGGCAGTGTCTCCGCGCACACCCCGCAGCCGGGCACGGCCGCCTACACCGCGGCCAAGGCGGGACTCCTCGCGCTGACCCGGGCCTTGGCCCTGGAGTGGGCACCGCGCGTGCGGGTCAACCACATCACCACCGGCCTCATCCGCACCGAGAGCGCCTCGGAGGTCTACGGCGCTGACGGCGGGGCGGCGGTGGCCGACGTCATTCCCATGGGGCGGATGGCTGTCCCCGAGGACGTGGCCCGCGCCTGCCTGTATCTCGCCGGTGACCTGTCCGGATACGTCAACGGCGCGGACCTCGCGGTGCACGGCGGCGGAGAGGTCCCCGCGCGCTTCCTCGCGGCGCGACGAGGCACCCCCGGCTGACGCGCGTGGTGCCCGGCGGCCAGACGAGATGGTCCTCGACCGCGAGTCAGACCAGATTGTTTTCGACCGCGAGGCCGAACGCCCCACGGCCGTACATGGCCAGGGCGCGTTCCACGTCGTTGGCCACGTGGGCGCTGCCGGCGTGCGCGTCGCGCCAGGACCGCTCGACGGGGTTGGCGCGACGCGGTGAATGGCCGCCCGCCGTCTTGAACAGCAGGTCGATCGCGGCGACCGCCCGCTCGGTTCCCCCTGACCTGGTCGCGCCGGGTCCACAGTCACAGCTCCATCGGGATCTCCCCTCCGGCTGCGGCGAGTTCGGACAGCTCGCGCAGGTTGCGGTCCATCTGCAGGACGGTCGCGTCGATGTCGGAGGCGGCACGGGAGATGGCCACCTGTGCGAAGAGGGCCTCGGCGAACCGGCCGCCACCCAGGCTCAGTAGGGGCCACCTCACGGTGACCCCTACTCCTCGCGGCTCGTCGCGCCACGCTTCCCCCGTCAGCGTGGCGCGACGCACGCCGGTTGCCGCAACTCCCCCGTCGAGAACCAGCGTTCTCCGCACACCGTAGTGCGGAGAACGCTTGTTCTCAAGTGGAGCGGTGCCGCCCGCACCGCCATCGGGGCACAGCGGCAGGCTCGGCTTCGGACTCCGGCGCCGAAAAGGGCGCTTGGGCCGGCGAGCTGCCGCCCTCCAGTCCGGCGAGCCCCGCATCCAGTGCGTGCCGGAGCGCGAGGGCATCGTCGGCGAGGACCGTGAGGAGCACGCCGGTGATCAGCTTCGTCCCGTCCGGGAAGGTCGCCTCCACCTGCAACTGGGCGCAACGACAACAACATCGGACCACGCTCCGCTCCGGGGACGAACCGCCCACCACCGAAGCACGCCACGCCCACCCCGCACCCCCGCCACGCCCTCCGCCGCGAAGCACACCCCCGGGTGGGCCGGTGTGCGGGGCGGAGCCGCTGTCCCCCACGTGAGCGACGTGCAAGTGCACTCCCGGGGGTGACGATTCCGGATCGCCGTTTCCCTAGCGTTCAGCCGTGGCCACAGCGCCTCGGAATCACCGAACCTCCCCCCCAATTTTTCTTGGAGTTCCTCATGATGCGCACCATCAAGGCAACCGCCGTGGCCGCACTGTGCTGTGCCATGGCCGGCGCGGGGCTCGTCGCCTGCGAGGAATCCTCCTCCGAGAAGGCCGCAGAGAAGGCCGTCGACAAATCCATCGAGGACGCCGTCGACGATGCCGTCGGCGACACGGACACCTTCTCCGGAACCAAGAAGATCAAGGTCGGAGGCCGGTCCGTGAACGTCTCCTGCACCGGCAAGGCGGCGGAGAAGAACCAGCCGGTCGTCATGCTCCTCGCCGGTGCGGGTGACGGTCTCGGCAAGATGGCCGGCCTGCAGAAGACCCTGAGCAAGCAGGCCAAGGTCTGCTCCTACGACCGGCTCGGCGAAGGCGCGAGCGACAAGCCGGACGGCATCCAGCGCCAGGCCGACAGCGCGAAGATCCTCACCGCCGTGCTCGACCGGGTCACCGGTGACGGCCCGGCCGTCCTGGCCGCCCACTCGCTGGGCGGACTGATCGCCGCGCGGTACGCCCCCGAACACCAGGACCGGGTCAAGGGCCTGGTCCTGATGGACGCCACCATCCCGGCGCTGAACGCCGGCTCCTCGAAGGCGATCCCGAAGTCGGCCACCGGCCAGGGCGCCGCGCTGCGGGAGCAGACCCTGGAGATCAACAGCGGCAAGAACCCGGAGCAGTACGTCATCGAGGACGCGAAGGTCGAGTCCGCCGGCGACATCCCCGTCGAGATCATCAAGCACGAGAGCCAGTACGCCGAGGTGCCCGAGTACGGCCCCGCCCTGGAAGACATGTGGTCCAAGGGTCAGAAGCAGTGGCTGGGGCTCTCCGCCGACAGCAGGCTCAGCACCGCGGCCAAGAGCGGCCACTACATCTACGTCGACCGGCCCGACCTCGCCGTCAACGCCGTACGGAAGGTCACCGCGCAGGCCACCGACGACCTGCGATAAGCGGTTCACGGTGATCGCCCACGGGTTGGTGGCACGGCGGACCGGGCACCTTCCGCCCACGGAGACCTCCCGGCGTGCCGAGCAGGTCGCCGCCACGACTACGCTCGTCCGGTGAACGGTCTCCGGAAAGCCGCACGGGTTCGGCTGCTTCAACTCCCGCGGCCATGGCGCCAGTTCGACGTGACACCTTGGTATCTCGCGCTCGGTCCGCTGCTGATGGCCGGGTCGTTCGTACCGTCGATGCAGAACCACGGCACGCAGGTCGGCGGGGTGCCGGGCCGCGCCTTCGACGCACTCGCGGTCGTGGTCATCGCCCTTCAGTGCCTGCCCCTGATGGCGTGCCGACGGTGGCCCGCGGCCTGCCTGGCCCTGGTGTCGCTGGGCTTCGCCGCCGACCAACTGCTCGGCTACCACTCACTGGCGGGCACGGGCCTTGCCCTCGCGCTGCTGGGCGCCGGGTCCCGGCTGGAACGGCGCCGGCGCGCCACCGCGCTGGTCCTCTCGGTGGCGTACGTACCGCTGGCCTTCGCGCTCTCCCGGTTCGGATCGGGCGAGCCGGCGAGCGAGTTCGTGCTGTTCTACGTGGTGACGGCCCTGGTGTGGGGCATGGGAACCTGGCTGCGCTCCGCCCGGAATGCGGAGGCCGAGCGCAGGCGGCATGTCGCCGAGGAGACCCGCACCGCCGAACGCACCCGCATCGCCCGCGAGTTGCACGACGTGGTTACCCACCATGTGACGGCGATGGTCGTGCAGGCCGAGGCGGCCCGCTACCTGACCGCCTCGCCCGAACGCCTCGACCAGACCCTGACCGCCGTATCGGACACGGGCAGGCAGGCCATCAGCGACCTGCGGCACCTGCTCGACCTGCTCAATCCCGACCACGGCACCGGCCACGGATCCCACCATGGATCCGACCATGGTTCCGGGCTCGGCGGTGTGCCCGGCACAGGAGCGGCGGAGGTCAGGACGCCGCACGTCGGGCGGGTCGGCTCGCTGGTGGAGCAGACGCGCCGGGCGGGGCAGCCGGTGGAGTTCACCGAGGAGGGCACCCCGGCGGAGTCGACCGGCAGTGCCGACCTGGTGGCTTACCGGGTGGTGCAGGAGGCTCTGACGAACGCCCTCAAGCACGCCCACGGCATCCGCACATCGGTCCGGGTCCGCCATGGCGAGAAGGAGATATCCGTGGAGGTCAGCACCGAGGCGCTCGGACCGCGGGCGGTGTCCCCCGGCGGCAGCGGGCGGGGCCTGGCCGGTCTGCGGGAGCGGGTCGACGTCCTGGGCGGCGAGTTCAGCGCGGGCACAGGCGCGGGCGGCGGTTTCGTCGTGCGAGCGCGCATCCCTTCGGGGAGCCCGTCGTGAACGCCGGTGAGCCGGTCGTGGCCGCCTCCTCCGCAGGCGGGCTTTCGGGCGGGGCAGCACCCATCCGGGTCCTGGTCTGTGACGACCAGGTGTTGATCCGCACCGGCCTCGTGACGATCATCGACGCTCAGCCCGACCTGGAGGTCACGGGCGAGTGCGGGGACGGACAGGCCGCCGTCGACCTCGTCGGGCGGCTGCGTCCGGACGTCGTGGTGATGGACATCCGTATGCCGGGGCTCGACGGCATCGAGGCCACCCGCCTGCTCGCGGGCGCCGGAGTGCCGTTTCCCGTCAAGGTGCTCGTGGTGACGACGTTCAACCTGGACGAGTACGTCTACGAGGCGCTGCGCGCGGGGGCCAGCGGTTTCCTGCTCAAGGACGCGCCGCCGGACCGGCTGCTGCACGGGATCCGGACCGTGGCCGCCGGCGCGGCCCTCCTTGACCCCGAGGTGACCCGCCAGCTGGTGGGCAGGTACGCGACCCGGATCAGGCCCGCCGACGGCGGCTCGGCGCGGGATGTCCCGCTCACCCCCCGCGAGTTGGAGGTGCTGCGCTTGATCGCGGACGGCCTGTCCAACACCGAGATCGCCGCGGCGCTCCTGATCAGCCGGGAAACCGTCAAGACCTTCGTCTCCCGCATCCTCACCAAACTGGGCCTCCGTGACCGCGTACAGGCCGTCGTGTACGCCTACCGCCAGGGCCTGGTCACCTGACCCACCGTCAGCGGCGGGCCTGGATCTTCAGGTCGCCGCGGGTCTCGACGCGGATGTGGTCGCTCGCGAGCATGGCGTGGGGGAATCCGAGGTCGATCGCGCTGACCTCGTCCAGACGCGCCAACTGGGCCGGGGTGAGGTCGACTTCCAGAGCTCCCAGATTCTCCCGCAGCTGCTCGGTGGTTCGAGCCCCGATGATCGGCGCCGTCACCCCCGGGTTCTGCAGGGTCCAGGCGAGCCCCACCTGAGCCGGGGCGCGACCGAGCTCATCGGCGACCTCCTTGACCACGTCCACGATGGCGAGGTTGCGCTCGGTCACTCCGCCGAGTGCCAGGTTGAAGTTCTTGCGTGCGCTGTCGCTGTCGCTCTCGACGGACGGCGACGCGGTCAAGTCCTGGCGGCTGTACTTGCCGGTGAGCACCCCTCCCGCCAACGGCGACCACAGAACCGTCCCCAGCCCCAACTCCTGCGCCATCGGCATGAGGTCACGCTCCCCGGTACGTTCCACCAGGTTGTACTCCAACTGCAGTGCCACCAACGGCGACCAGCCTCGCAGGTCGGCGATCGCCTGCATGCGTGAGATCTGCCAGGCGGGAGTGTTGGAGATGGCCACGTAGAGGACCTTGCCCTGCCGGACCAGGTCGTCCAGACCTCGGAGGATCTCCTCCACGGGTGTGGTGGAGTCCCACACGTGCAGGTAGAGCAGGTCGATGTAATCGGTGTTCAGCTGTCGCAGACTGGTCTCGACCGCCCCGAAGAGGCTCTTGCGGCTCGCACCACCGGAGTTGGGGTCGCCGGGCCGGCGCAGGGTGGTGTACTTCGTGGCCAGGACCAAGCTGTCCCGCCTGTTCCGGGTGAACTCACCGAGCATGCGCTCCGAGGTTCCGTTGGTGTAGGTGACGGCCGTGTCGATGAAGTTCCCGCCGCGCTCGACGTAGAGGTCGAACAACTTCCGCGCCTCGTCCTGCTCCGCGCCCCAGCCCCATTCGTTGCCGAAGGTGGCCGCCCCGAGCGCGAGCGGCGAGACCCGCAGGCCCGAACGCCCCAGCTGACGGTAGGTGTCGAGAGTGAGTGGCATGGTCTTCTCCTGTGCTTGTGGGCATAGCGCCATAGAGGGAGTAAGCGGAGAGGTCCCCGCTTCCCCGCTCGCACCACCGTACACTGAAGCGGAGACTTCCCCGATTAGCCCGCACTCAGTCCGCCACCCACCTGAACCACGAAGGCCCATGACACCTCCACGAAGCCCCCTGCGCGCCGACGCCCAGCGCAACCGAGAGCACCTGATCGCCACGGCCGCCGAGGCCTTCGCCTCCGGGAAGGCGATCTCGCTCGACGCGATCGCCAAACGCGCGGGCGTGGGCAGCGGCACCCTCTACCGGCACTTCCCCACCCGAGAGGACCTGGTCGAAGAGGTCTACCGCGACCAGATCCGCCCCCTGCGCGAAGACGCCCGAGCCCTCCTGAAGACCGAGCGCCCCGCACAGGCCCTCCACTCCTGGATGCGCCGCTTCGCGGCGTGGGCGGGCGAGCGGCGCGGCGTCTGCGAGGCCCTCGTCGCCATGAGCGCCACTGGACGCTTCGGCACCGGGCCGGTCTGCGACGAGGTCCAGGGAATCCTGGGGATGGTGCTCGATGCCGGCGCCCAGGCAGGAGAACTACGCGGCGACATCGATCCGATCGACGTCGGCGGCATCCTCGCCGGCGTACTCTCCGTGGCCGGCGCGCCCGAACAGAGTGCGCAACTCGACCGCATGCTCACTGTGGTCGTGGACGGGCTGAGGGCGCGCCAGGCGGATCGAGAACGCCTGTGAGCGCGTGAGGGGGCCCCAACCCCTCCCCGCTCAATGCGACTTGATGGCGAACTAGACTACGGCCACGTCCAACGGGGAGGCCTGGTATGTCGGAGCGAGTGGTGTCGTATGCCCTCGACGACGAAACGATCGTACGGTTCGAAATCGATCCGACGGAGGAGTTCCACCAGGTCAGCAGTGCGGACGTGGTGGGCCGGGTTCGCGAGGCGGCGCGCCCCGCTGTGGAGGCCGCCCGCGCGGTCCTCGATCAGGCGGTGGCACTGAAGCCCGCGGAGGTCCAGGTGAAGTTCGGCGTCAAGGTGAGCGGCACGGCCAACTGGTTCGTCGCCAAGGCCGCGACGGACGCGAATTTTGAGGTGACCCTGACGTGGCGCCCCGCCAGCGCAGCGGACGGGGCCAGCGATTCTCGATGAATGCCGCTCCCGGCTCGGGCCCACGCCCCGGCACCGACGCCTGGGTGGCCGCTGTCCACGGCTCCGAGCACGACGAGAGAGCGCTGGGTTCCGGCTTCCTCATCGACGACCGACGAGTCCTGACCTGCGCGCATGTCGCCTGCCCCACCTGGGACAAGCACCTCGGACTGTGGGTGACGTTCCCCAAGTCCGACCAGTTGCTGGGCCGTTGCTTCCCGGTGCGCGAAGTCGTCGCGCCCGAGCCGGTGGCCAAGCGGCGCGCGCAGGACGTGGCGGTACTGGTGCTCGCCGAGCCGATCCCCGGCGGGGCGGCAGCACGCCTTCGTCGGCCGACGCCCCCCGACCTGGTGGGCGAGGCATGGTACGCGCATATTTCGCGCCGCCACTTCCCTACCGGACCGTACTGGCGCCAGCCGCCCAGACTCTCGAGGTGATCTCCACACCGCTGCGCGCCGTCACGGCCGTCTCACTGAAGGCATCCACACCGACAACGACGATGATCCGTACGCTCCCTGAACCCAGGCCCGCACAGGCACCATCCACCACGACCTGATCGCCCGCCCGCCCCGACTCACCACCAGAGCAAGCACGTTGACCCGACAGTTTCCCCGCGCTACCTGTGTTGACCACGAGGGTTGTTGACAGAGGGGCGGTCCCGTGGCTGGCATCGGACAGCGATCCCCAAACAGTCTCCACGCGCCCACGACCCGCCGAAGACGAGCAGACCCGGATCATCCGGCACGACCGGCTCGGAGGGCTGATCCATGAATACACGCAGGTCGGGTCGTGTAGCGGGTGACATGGGTTATCGGCACCCACAGGGGAGGGCCCGAAGAATTGGGTATTTCTAGTCATCATTACAGCCATGTATCAGCCAAAGATTGCAGCTGATGCGGAGGCGTGGCCTCCATCACAGCGGGTGACGACCCCTTCTGTTTAGGTGATCTTCACCGAACGGGCACATAATCGCCACTGCATCGAGTGGAAGTTCAGCTGTGCCCAAGGCCATTACTTTGAGGGGGACTTCTAACACCATGACCACCGCTACGCCCAGACGCCGCGTACTCGCCCGCACCTCCGCAGTGCTCGTGAGCGCCTTCGCGGCGACCACGATGCTCACCGCAGTTGCCACCGCCGACGACACCGACCCTGCCGGTGGCACCGACGACGCGGGCACCGTCAGCCTCGACGAAGAGGGCTTGTTCGAACTGCCCTCCTCCGACAACGGTGAGGTCCAGACCCGGAATTTCACCAGCAGCCTCGGGGGCTGGCTTCCCAGCAACCACGAATCCAGTCACTGGTCTGACAACGACTACACCGAGATCAAGTTCACCACCTGCACTCTGAGCGGCGCCACGGGTAAGTCCCTGCACGTCCAGCTGCATCAGGCCATCCCGTTCAGCCTGGACAAGAGCCTGGGCTCGAAGCGCTTCACGAACTGCTTCAAGGGGTCGGGCAAGACCTCAAGGGGTGAATGGGACACGCATGTCTCCAGCGGCGACAACCGCTACTTCACCATCCCCAAGCACAACGACTCCGAGCACAGCCGGACCTCCCTGTCCGTAAAGAAGGTCTACGTCGACACGTCGAAGGCAGATTAGTCGTCACGGCTGAAGTGGCATGACGTAGAGCCGGGAAGCGCCCACGCGCTTCCCGGCTTCCCCCATTCTTCACAGAGCGGCCTCGTTTCCTTGAACCTTCGCACCCGACTGCGCACCACCCCAGCCGTGTGGACCGCGCCGATCTGGCTCGGAATCATCGGCTTCTACTACTTCTACGCCCTGCATTTCGAAGACTCCTATCAGGAAGTCATCGACGGACCGCTCTGGGCGCCCGAACAGGTCGAAGTAGCACTGTCCTACTTCTACGCCTTCGCCTACGCCATCACCCTTGGGCTCGCAGTGTGGGAGGGCGGGCGGTTGAAGCGGGACGGAGTGTGGCAACTCGCCCCGGGTCGGTCCCGCTATCGCGTGGCCGCCCACACGCTGGCACCTGTAGTCGCCGCGGGTTGGCTGGTGCTTGTACTGCCAGTGGTCATGCGACTGATCGAGACCCGGCTCATACCGACCCCCACCGCCTTGGCGCCTCTAATCATGGCCATGGGCAACGTGGGCGCGTACACGGTGATCGGCTGTGCCCTCGGACACCTCACTCCTCGCATGATCAGCGCACCGTTGTCTGCCGTCGCCGTGTTCTACGTGATCGTCGAGACAGTGAAGTACGACGCCCCGACGTGGCCCCGGCACGTCTCGGGCCAGCCCGACACATCTCTCGGGTTCGGCGAGGAATACGGGGCCGCCACGCTCTTCATTCCCTTCCTCTTCATCGCCGCTCTGGCAGGGGCGGCAGGTGTGTGGTGGATTCGTACGGCAGGCCCAGGCCGGTGGGCGATACGCGGCGCCGCCGCCGTGGCAGCCGTGGTGCTCATGACCACATGCGCCCAGGCCGCAGGAGGCTGGGCCATCGCCGACGGCCCCGTCACCTCGCATCACGCCGCGGCGCGCTGCGCTGGCAGCGCGCCGCGGGTGTGCATGGCCGAGACCGGCGGCGCGGTGGAGAAACTCGACCAGGTACGCCAGCAGATCGTGACGTCAACGGCCAAGCTGCGTGCCGCAGGAGTCAAGGTGCGAGTGCCCGCCACCGTGTCCGACAGTCTCCTCAACGGCCGGGACCGCAAAGCCTCGTCGAACACCACCTGGTGGCTGCCGCTCTCCCGGCAGGCCGGACAGACGGAGGGCGGCATGACTGCCATCCGATATGCCGTGCTGCGCAACAGTGTCACCTTCCCCTGTGCCTTCCCCTCTTCCTTCGAGTCCGCGCCCTCGGCCGACTACGTCGTCAACCACGACGCAGCCGTGTTGTGGGCCGCCACGGTCATCGACGCGGACCAGCCCTATCTGGCATGGCGCAGAGGCGAGTACGGCGGAACATTCAAGAATCCCCGCCAGGTCCTGAACAAGGTCACGGAACGCGCCGACAACGCCTTGAAGCTCCCTGCCGAGCAGCAGACCTCCTGGTTCCACCAAGAGCAGGCCAAGGCCTGCCGCCTCGCCGACCAGGGGACCGAGTCGTGATCTGGTGGATCAAAGCTCGTCGCCTACTCCCCGTGCTCCTGCCCGGCACTGCGGCATGCATCCTCGTCGTCGCCCTCGCGCACGATCGGGCCATTGATCTGCCCGGCATGCTGACCGTCGGCACCAACCAGGTTTTCCTCATGCAGCTCATCCCCCTCCTGGTCACCTCCACTCTCGCCCACTGCCTCACCCAGCGTCTGGACGAGGCCGAAGTGGTGGCAACCCGAAACCTGCGCCGCCTCGACATGCTCACAGTCCTGACGTGCGTCTCAGTCGTGGCAGTGGCCGGAGTGGCCATCGGCGCCGCAGCAGGTTCCGACGAAGCCGCCACGGTCGGACGCAACACCGCCTTCCTCACCGGCCTCATGCTGCTCGCCGAAGCCGTACACCCCAAGGCCGCCACCGTGGCACCGGTCGGATGGGTGTTCGCCATCATGTTCCTCGGTCACTCCGACTACCACCGCCCCTGGCCCTGGGCCGTGACCCTGCACTCCCCTCCCCACCTCCCCGCCCTCCTCGTCTGCCTGATCGTCTTCATCGGCGGCCTCATCGCCCAGGCCCGCATCCGCCGCACCATCTGAAAGGCCGCCCCGCTCATGCCCGTTGAACTCCATGCCGTGTCCTACTCCTACGGCCGCAACAAGCCCCGCATCCTCGACCAGCTCACCTACACCACTCCGCACGGCTTCACTGTCCTGCTCGGCCCCAACGGCGCCGGAAAATCCACGCTGCTCAAGCTCGCCGCCGGCGTCAACCAGCCCACCACCGGCGCAGTACGCCTGGGCCGACTGACCTCGACGACCCGGGAGTACCGCACCAAGGTCGCCTGGATGCCCCAGAGCATCACCGCGATGACCGGCCTCACCGCCCGCGAACAGGTCGCCTACACGGGCTGGCTCAAAGGCATGAACCGCACAGATGCCTGGGATTCAGCGGCCACCGCACTGGACCGGGTACAGATGAAAGAACGCGCCGACATGAAGACCAAACAGCTCTCCGGCGGTCAGCTGCGACGTGTCGGCGTCGCCTCCGCCCTCGTCCACGAGGCCCGCATCCTGCTCCTTGACGAACCCACCGCCGGAATGGACCCCACCCAGCGCCGTGTCTTCCGCGATCTGATCCTCCGCCTCGCCACCGACGAGGTACAGGTACTAATGTCCACCCACGACGTCGCCGATCTCGCCGAAGAAGCCGACCAGGTCACGCTCCTCAGCGAAGGCCTCATCACCTTCACCGGAACCACCCGGGACTTCCTCGCCCACGCCCCCGCCCAAACCCCTGCAGGGCGACAGGCCGAAGCGGCGTACACCGCCATCTCCACCCATACCCTCTCCTCCAGGTAGTCCATGCACAAAACTGCTGGGCCAGGAACCGATTCGAGGGGCTCAGGAACTGTGGCGGCCCCTCGAATTCGCCGGGTGTCTGAGGGGTCCATCAGGGCAAGCGCCTTCAGATTCTGGCCGCCTTGCGGGCCCACGAGCGCACTCGTCAGCGACGTGAACCCGCACCGAGCACAGCGGTGTTGATCCGTCAGAGCGTCACGGCTACCGAGCGGGGCAGCCCGGACGTGCGGTGTGGCATCCACCAGAGGCATCGGCGGAAGCCAGCATGAGCGTGACGAAGCGCTCGCGCTGCTCGTCGCTGATGTTCAGCCCCTGGTGGGCGCGGAAGAGCGCCCCGAAGCCGCCCACGTCGTCGCTGAAGCGGCGCGGGCCGCCCAGCATCTCGGCCAGGAACGCGGTGAGATGGTCCGCGTGGTGCGGGCTGCCGTACCGGAAGAGCTTGCCCAGCAGGCAGTCCTCCAGGACCGCCGCATGGAAGTGCTCGGCCGTCCTGCGCAGCGGGTCCTCTCCGCCTACGTGCTCGAACATGGTCGCCACCACGGGCCTCCTCGTCTGGCTCATCAGGCTCCGAGGCCACACGCTAGGTCGGACTTGCGGTGTCAGCTGCTCAAGAATGCGCAGTCCCCGCCAGTTCGGGACCGCCGGCACCGGCGGTACACCGCCGCCCGGTTGACCGCGTCCGCCCGATGGCCTTTTGTACGACGTATGGCTGGATCATCGAGTGCACAGGACCCGATCCTCGGCTTCGCCGCGCAGCAGGACTGGGAGGAATGGCTGGCGCAGAACCACGGCGGGGTCCCGGGGGTGTGGCTGAGAATCCCCAAGAAGGAGTCCGGGCTGGAGGGCGTCGACTACGCCACGGCGCTGGAGTCGGCGCTCTGCTACGGCTGGATCGACGGGCAGAAGAAGAAGCTGGACGAGCAGCACTGGCTGCAGCGCTTCACCCCTCGCCGGTCCGGCAGCAAGTGGTCCAAGGTGAACCGGGACAAGGCCACCCGACTCATCGAGGAGGGCCGGATGCGGGCGCCGGGCCTGGCCGAGGTCGACAGGGCCAAGGGGGACGGCCGCTGGGCGGCGGCCTACGCCAGCCAGAGCAAGGCGACGGTCCCCGATGACCTCCAGTCCGCGCTGGACGCCGCCCCCGCCGCCCGCGAGTTCTTCGGCACCCTCGATAGCCGCAACCGCTACGCGGTGCTGTACCGCATCCAGGACGCCAAGAAGGCGCAGACCCGGGCGGCCCGGATCGAGAAGTACGTGGCGATGCTCTCGGAGGGCGAAAAGATCCACCCGTGACGGACCTCGCCAGTTCCGGGCGACCCGTCAGCACGGTTCGCCGGAGAGCAGCTTCCGCACCACCTGGTACACCAGCGAAACGATCACCCGGCCAGGATTCCAGCAGATATCGCTGCCTCGCCAGACCGTCTCTGAGCAGTAGCGACGAGATTCCGAACGGCACAGGCATGCCCCGCCCGGTGGGCCCCTCTCACCTTTTGCGTTCAACATCTCCATTCGCTCAGCAACCACCACCAGAAACCGATATACCGCCCAAACGGAATCGGTCATGGGGTCAAGGATTCGCATGACCCCATACCCCGACGTCCGGATATGGGGCCACCACTCCCGACCCCATACCCACAAACCCACCCGATCGACGGGGAGCCGCAGGTAACAAACCGGACACCGATGTGGACGTGCGGGCAAGAAACCGAATATGCGCGCAGCGGGTCGAGTAGGAGCAAACAGGCAAGGGGACACGTGGGAGCATGCTCCCGCTCCCCGCTCCCACCTGGGAGCGGCCGGACAACAGAAAAAGGGGCCGTTCGAAAACGGCCCTTCACCTGCGACGTTCTACAGTTCGAACTAGTTGGGACGACAGGAATTGAACCTGCGGCCCCTTGACCCCCAGCGGTGCGGTCGCTCCCGCATGAGCCCTTCAAGTCTCCAGTGGGCCATTGAGAGCTACTCCCAGCGACTGCACGGCTGTTCGCGGTACTACACACCCAAGGTTCACAGTTCAGCGCTTCGGAGAGAGGTTGCCAGGCGACTTCCTACGGTACGCGCGTCTATCGCGCCGCCAAGTCTCTTCTCCTGACGAGGCACCATGGGCTGGCGGCCAGTATCCCGCCTACTACACGCCGTTGCCCGACGCCGGGCGCTGTTGGGCGACGCTGCCATCAGGAGAGCGCCCCTGAGCCCCAGACCGAACCCCCCTTGAGCGCACCTGCCCACCAGGCCACTTGCCCGACGTGTCATCGAACCCTGCATCAGCTTCCGCTGCCCGTTACGAGTACAACCAGCCCGGCGGCCTGGTCCACGTGGACGTCAAGAAGCTCGGCAAGATCCCCGACGGCGGAGGCTGGCGGGCCCACCGTCGCAGAAAAGACGTACGCGGACGCGGCATCGGCTTCTCCCACGTGTACGCCGCCGTGGACAACCGCTCCCGCCTGGCCTACGCCGAAATCCTGGCCGACGAGAAAGGCGGGAGCGCCCGGCAACGGAAAGAGGTCATTCGCAAACGACCTCCAAGGCAAGAAGGCCACCGACCCCGGGACCAAAGCTGTCGTGAACGGGGGCATCAACTCAACCCACGGGTTGACGGCGCCCTCAACCCCAAGACCAACTCAAGGGCCGACGCCCTCAACCGCCGCACGCGCCAGGCTCGAAAGCATGACTACAACCGACTACCTGATCTCCGCCGTCCTGGTGCTCCTGGTCATCCCGCAGATTCGCGGGACCCGCCAGACTTTGCGCAACGCGCTGCTGCCCGTCGTGGCCGTCGCGGCTGCGGCCGCGTACTACCTGAAGTCCTTCCCCACCCAAGGCAACGACCTTCAGCTCGACCTCATCGGAGTCCTCGTCGGCGCGGCCCTGGGCATCGCATGCGGTGCGACAACCCGCATGAGCCGTGATTCCGACGGCGTCGCGCTGGCCAGGGCAGGGGTAGCCGCCGCGGTTCTGTGGATCGGCGGCATGGCTTCGAGGGCCGGGTTCGAGATCTGGGCCACGCACAGCGGATCGGCCACCGTCGCGCAGTTCAGTCGAGACAACCTGATCACCGGTTCGGCGGCGTGGACCGCAGCGCTTCTGTTGATGGCCTTGGCCCAGGTGCTTTCCCGGCTCGCAGTGGTCCGCCTCAAGGCCCGTCGGGTTACATCCTTCGGCGCCCACGCTGCGGTATGACGCGGTGCCGCGGCGCCATCGCGGGCTGGCTCCAGACCCCCTGTTCCCGCGCTCATCCACCTCCGGGGCAGTGTCAGGTGCGCAGCTCACAGGCCGCGTCCCTATTCTTCAGCACATGATGGACCTTCCGGTTGGTGCACCCACAGCGGTCAGTCCCCGAATGACTGCCGCTCTGGCCGGCGTCGGCGAACGTCGTGCCCGCCGCGGGCAACGCCTACGGCCGGTGCTGTGGGGCATCCTGGCCGCCATTGTGCTCCAAACCCTCTACGCGGAGCCCGAGCCGGGAGTGAACGGCGTACATCTCGCCGTCACTCTGACTCTCGTCGGCTGCGTCCTGCCGTTGGCCGCGGTGGCCTCAGGCCTCTGGCAGGTCCTCACCCCGCCGGCCTGCTTTACCTTCTGCCTGTTGACCAGCGGTTTCGGACTCGCAATGGGCGTCCTTCAGCCCGATTCGATGCAGGTACTTCCCCTGTCGGTAGCCGTGCTGACCGCGTTCCTCGTGCTGCGCCGGCGGCAAGCGGTCGCCCTCGGCGTCCTTCTCACGGTCGGCTTGGTGGCTGGTGCCCTGGCCGGGGCGGGCGCCGGCCCTGCCACGCTCCTCAGTCAGTTGCTGTTCTGCATGGTGCTCGCACTGATGGGTCTCAGCATGCGTCAGGCGGGCGACAGCGAGGAACGCGCCGAACTGTTGCTCGCCCAGCTGGAAGACGCCCGCGAGGCCGAAGCCGAGGCAGCCGCATTGGCCGAACGCACCCGCATCGCCCAAGACCTGCACGACGTCCTCGCCCAAACCCTTTCCGGGCTTGCCGTACAAATTCAGGCCGCACGACGCATGGCACGGCGGGACCAGGTCGATGAGGACCTACGGAGCCTGTTGGATCGGTCCGGGAAACTGGTGAAGGAAGGTCTTGGCGATGCCCGTCGGGCCGTGGGCGCGCTCCGCGGACGGCAGACGCCCTCACTGGACCGCCTTCCGGAACTGGTGGAGCGTTACCGAGTGGACCTGGAACTCGACGTCGTCCTCTCGGTCACCGGAGCACAACGGCCCCTGCCCGAGGACTCCGGCCTTGCTCTCTACCGCGGCGCGCAGGAGGCACTGACCAACGCGGCCCGCTACGCGCGCGGAGCCCACACCACTGTGACGCTCCGCTACGAACCAGCACGAACAGTACTGACAGTCGAGGATCGACGGGACGGCGCCCTGAGCCCGCCACCGTCACCGCTGGCCGTAGGTTCCGGGCTCGGTCTTGCCGGAATGCGTGAACGGTTCGACCAGGTCGGTGGCAAAGCCAGCGCCAGAGGCACTGCGCGGGGCTGGAAAGTGACGATGGAGGTACCGGCATGACGGATTCTGACAGCCCCGCCCTCCACGAGCGGATCAGCGTCCTTGTCGCCGATGATCAGCAGGTCGTCCGCAAGGGACTTGTCCTCCTCATCAGCATGCTGGAGGGCATTGAGGTGATCGGCGCTGCCCGTGACGGCGCGGAAGCGGTAGAGCTCGCGCTGCAACTCCGCCCGGACGTCGTCCTGATGGACCTCAGCATGCCGGTCCTGGACGGAAGCGCTGCGACCAGGGCGTTGCGGGAGCAGGTGCCGGACAGCGCCGTACTGGTGCTGACCACGTACGCCGACGACGACTCCATCTTCCCGGCATTGGAAGCAGGGGCGCGCGGCTATCTGACCAAGGACGCGGACGACGATGAGGTGGAAGCGGCGATCCGGCATGTACACGCAGGCAGAACGTGGCTCGACCCCGTGGTCCAGGCCCGCCTGGTCTCCGCCGTCCGGTCCGGCGAGACGTCGGCGCCTACGACGTCCGGGCCCCAGCGCCTCGCCCAGCATGGCTCCGGCACACTTCCCGACGGCCTGACACCAAGGGAGGCCGAGGTGCTCGTCCTCATCTCGCGAGGCCTGAACAACAGGGAGATCTGCGCCCAACTCACGGTGAGCCCCGCAACGGTGAAGACACATATCAACCGCATCTTCACGAAGATCGGGGCAACAGACCGCGCCCAGGCCGTGCGCTACGCCTACCGGAACAACCTTGCCGACCGCGGCTGAGCGTTCGGGCCGTACGCGGGTCGAGGGTGGGCACCCGGGTGGTTTCCCGCGCGACGTCCGGCCTGTCGGGTTCCAGAACTCGGCCTGGCCCGGTGACCAGCAGCGATGGGTTGAGCACCACGCTCCGGGTAGGAGCTCAGACTGTGTCGCTACGCCTGCTCTATCTGGTCTTCGCGCGCCTAATCGGCCGGCTGGCGCTTCAGTGCCGTTCCTCAACGCCCAAGGACATCGAACTGCTGGTCCTGCGGCACGAGGTCGCGGTGCTGCGCCGCACGAACCCCGAACCATGCTTCGACTGGGCCGACCGTGCGTACCTCGCGGCGCTCATCGAGCAACTCGCCCGCGCCGCATTGCTCCAGGGCCTACCCCTCAACCGACACGGCGAGGCTATTGGCGATGAACAATCCCCGCGGCGGGGCGGGTAGGCAAATGGTGTCACGTATGCCGTCGGGCCAGAACACGTCCGTGAGTAGCTTGCTTCCCTGGGCCCGCGTGATGATCTGCGGCAGAGCGTCAGGGGCGGCGGCTCCGAGGTGGACGAAGGCGACGTGGGCGGTGCCACATGGGGCGGGCCCACAGCTTTCCACCACGGGGGTGGCCGAGGGACTGCCGAGCGCATTGCTTTCGCGTCCGACAACCACCGAGGCACGTGGCAGCCCTTGTACACCAACGACGATCGAGTGCAGTCCGTCGGAACCCACGATCCGGGCGGTTTCGCCGTCCTCGCTCTCCGGAGCGAACCCGGCGTCCACGGGCAGGGCCCAGCCACCGATCCGCAGGGTGTGGCCGTTCGTCGTAGCGGGCCCATCGTGGGCCGGGTCGATTCGTACGGCCCGCACTTCGACCGACCCACGCAAAGCGGAACCGACCGTGATCCAAGGTCCAAGCGTGTAACGGGTGTCGGGGCCACCGAAGGGATCCCATGTCGCGTCCTCGGGCCAGTGTGCGCGGGAGCGCGAGACGGCCGTGGCGTTCTCCAGGGATACGCGGGTGGCAGGGCGACGGTGGGAGGCCCGGCCCGCCGCGTCAAGCAGGACCACCGCGTTGTCGAGCGGGTCGGCGTCCGCACTGCCGCCCGCGACGGTGGCATCGCCTGGGGTCTCGGGGGCTGTATGTGTCGAGTAGGCGAAGCGCGCGTAGCAGGGGTCGTCGGCGTGGGGGCGGGCCGGATCGGCGTGGTCGCCTCCGTGGTTGACGACACGGACGACTCCATCCGCGACGGTCCCGGAGACGAGCCAGCCGGGTGCGGCCAGGGTGCGCGTGAAGTCACCTTGCTCCACGGCGAGTTCGGACTCCTCCTCGGTCCACACCGGGTGGTTCGGTGGCAGGGCGATCCCGATGAAGCCCTTGCTCGCCCAATACGGGGACGCCGGCCCCGAGTACACCTGGAGGATGCCGCGGTAGGGGCGGTGCCAGCCGAGCGTCAACAGTCCCTGTGTATCGAGGGCGCCATGGTCGGTGAAGTGGTCGAGCATGCGGTTGGCGATCGCCCGGGTCTCGCCCGGCGCGAGAGGTGTGGCGTCGAAGAAGGCGCCGGACCACAGCGAAGCCAGCGCGGCATGGCGGTAGGTGAGCGAGCGGCCCTGAACGAGCGGTGATCCGTTGGCGCCGACCAGGTGCCGCTGGTCCTCGAGGAAGCGGCGCAGCCGGGCGCGATAGCGGTTCAGGAGGCCTGGGGGCGCCGCGGCACCGAGGATTCGGCAGAACCACAGGGGGTACAGGTGCATGGCCCAGCCGTTGTAGTGGTCGAAGTTGCGGTGCTCACCGCCGGTCAGACCGTCGGAGTACCAGCCCTCGCCCGCATACCAGCCGTCCGTCAGAGCCATGATCCTGTCGAGGTCCTGCTGGCGCCAACTGCCGCCCGCAGTACGGGCGAACGCCTCGGTGATTCCCTGGAACCAGATCCAGTTGTTGCCGGGCATCGCCTCGCCGACCATCGGCGCGAGCCAGGCGAGCACCCGCTGGCGGACCCCGTCGTCGAGGCGGTCCCAGATCCACGGCCGGGTCTCGTGCAGCGCGAGCGTTATGGACGCGGCCTCGACCTTGGCCTGGTTGCACTCCGCAAAGGTGGGCCAGCGGTCCGGATGCCCCGGATCGGTGCCGGCGGCCAGGCCCGCCGCGTACCACCCGGAGAGGTCGTGTGGATCGTTCCCGGCCGCGCCCGCCAGCCGGAAGGCGGCGAGCAGGAAGGTGCGGGCGAAGCCCTCGAGGCCGTCGCTGTGTACGCCGTTGAAGCTCGGCACGCCGGGCAGGTGGATCAGCGCCTGTCCATCGGTGGCGTACGGGCGTACGGCGAGCAGCATCTGATCCGCGGTCCGTTCCCAGCGGCGGCGGTCCTCGGCGGGGGTGCGGTTCATCGGTGCTGGGTCTCCTTGCGTGGTCGTACGTACCTGATGCGTCCCGGTTCAGGCGAGGCGCGGCAGGGCCTCGCGGGTGACCTCGCCCCGCAGCGGCCGGCCCGTCAGCCAGCGCTCGACCTCCGCGACCGCGTACTCGCCGAGGCGCCGGGTCTCGCTGCCCTGCGCGCCCGCGATGTGCGGCGTGAGCAGGACATTGGGCAGGGACGTCAAGGGATGCCCGGACGGCAGGGGTTCGGGGTCGGTGACGTCGAGGTAGGCCTCCAGGCGACCGGACGCGCACTCGTGCGTCAGCGCCTGTGTGTCGACCAGGGCACCCCGGGCGGTGTTGATCAGTGCCCCTCCGTCGGGCATGAGCGCGAGCATGGCGTCGTCGAGCAGTCCGGTCGTCTCCGGCAGAAGCGGGGCATGGACGCTGACGACCCTCGACCGCCTGCAGAGGTCGGCGAGTTCGACCCGCTGGACTCCGAGGCGACGGGCCTCGGTGTCCGTCAGGTGCGGGTCGCTCACCAGCACCCGGTAGCCGGCTGCCTCGGAACGGTTCAGTTCATCGATGACCCGGCGTCCGATGCGTGAGGCCCCGACGATGCCTACGGTCAGTCCGTCGGCGCCCATGCGGGCGCCGAACTCCGGCCACCCGTCGGCGTATCCGGCCGCCATGGCCAGCGTGCGCCGCGCGGCCAGGGTGATCAGGGCGACGGTGTACGAGGCGACGGGCCCGGCATTGGCGTCGGCCGCCGACGAGACGACGATGCCGCGTTCCCACAGCGCGTCGCTCACGAGTGACTTGACGCTGCCCGCGGCGTGGACGACCAGGCGTAGCCGGAGAGCCTTCTCCAGCATGTCGGCCGTCAACCGGGGGCAGCCCCAGCCGCTGATCAGGACCTCCGCCTCGGCGAGCGCGGCCTCCAGGCCGGGGCCCGGCTCCGGGCTCGACGGAGCCGGGAGCAACCGGACCGAACGGGACAGGCGGGTGCGCAGCGCCGACGGGAGTACCAGGTCAGCGGCATCGGCGCCCATGACCGACACTGCCGTGGGCCGGTCGGAGCGTTCTGCTCGGGTGCTCATGGCAGGAGTCCTCTTTCGATACGGCACCGGTCACTCACGGGGCAGGCGCAAGGTCACCATCTGGAACGGGCGCAGGGCGAGCACAAGTCCGCCGTCCGCATCGGGTAGCGGTTCGGCATCCCGGAGCGGGCGTTCGAGCAGGTCCGTGAGCGCAGCGCGATCGATGGCGAAGCCGTCGACGCGGACGGTGGCGCGGGCGCGGCCGCCGTGCGCTTCGTAGACCCGTACGACCAGGTCACCGCTGCGATCGTCAGCCAGTTTGACCGCACTGACCACGACGGCGTCGTTGTCGACGTTCACCAGCGGCACGACGCTGTCGCTCGTGCCGCTGACACGGCGCTCCGGCAGATGGGCTCGGTGGCCCCAGCCCGGCTCATCGACATGCACGAAGCGGTGGTTGCAGGCCTCGAACTTGGCCCACTCCCAGCTCGTGTTCTGGTGGGTGGGCCGGTGGACGTGCCCGAACTGTGTCTCTGAGGCGTACCGGTCGGCCTTCACGTCCAGAGGGAACGCCAGTTTCAGGAACTTCTCCCTTTCGTGCCAGTCCACCTCGGTGTCGATGTCGAGCCGCTTCGTGTCCGTCGGAACGGACAGATGTTGCACGACGCGGGAGCGGCCGAAGGCGCGTTCGACCCGCACCGAGGCGCCGTCGACCCGCACTTCGACCACATCGGTGAGGTCGCTTCCGACGTTCCGATAGAAGGCATCGACGTCCCAGGCATCCCACTGGTTGGGGAAGTCGGGGTGGAGCTGGAGGAGGTTCGCCGCCAGTCCGGGCGCTATCGCCTCCCGGCAGGCGGACCGGTCGTAGGCGGAGACGACCATGCCCCGTCCGTCGACCTCGACACGCAGGAGGCCGTTGTCCAGGACGTAGCCGCCACCCTCGCGCTCGACCGGTGCCACGGCGTCGTCCGCGTCATCGCGCACCGACGCTCCACCGGCCGGGACCGAACGTCGGGTGTGCGGCGCCGAGTTGAACATCAGTTCCCGCGTGCCCTCCCCCGCCAGGGCCCGCTGCGCCCCCGCGATGATCGCTTCCAGCTCCCCGGCGATCCGTGCGTACGTCTCGCGCGCCTCGCGATGCACCCAGGCGATGGAGGAGCCGGGCAGGATGTCGTGGAACTGATGCAGCAGCACCGTCTTCCAGATGCGGTCCAACTGCTCATAGGGGTAGGCGAAGGCGGTGCGGGACGCGGCGGTCGCGGCCCACAGCTCCGCCTCGGTCAGCAGCGCCTCGCTGTGCCGGTTGCCCCGCTTGGTACCTGCCTGGCTGGTGAGGGTGGCGCGATGGAGTTCGAGGTAGAGCTCGCCCACCCACACCGGTGGGTCCGGGTACTCGGACTCGGCCTTGGCGAAGAAGTCCGCGGGCGTCTCCCACTGGACGGTCGGCGCGCCTTCCAAGCTGCGCATCCGGGCGGCCTTGGCAACCATTTCGCGGGTGGCGCCTCCCCCGCCGTCGCCGTAGCCGGTCGGTGCGAGGGAGCGGGTGGCTGCGCCCTTCTCCTTGAAGTTACGGGCCGCGTGGCCGAGTTGACTGCCCGTCATCTCGCAGTTGTAGGTGTCGACGGGCGGGAAGTGCGTGAAGATGCGGGTGCCGTCGATGCCTTCCCAGTTGAAGGTGTGGT